>NZ_JBEZBT010000016.1:0-142179 GCF_040647235.1 Streptomyces sp. NPDC042638 | reverse complement strand
GAGAGTGCGTGCATGGCGTCGCGAGGCAGACGGGAATTGTCAGACAGGCCCTAGGTGCGCAGCGCGCCCCCCAGGCCCTCCAGGCGGCTGAGCAGCTCGGCGAGCCGTCCGGCGAGATCGCCCTGCTTGTCGGGGGTCAGGGCGGACAGTACGGCCGTCTCGTAGGCGAGCTGCTCGGGGAGGATGCCGTCGACCAGGTCCCGGCCCGCGTCGGTGAGGCGGACGTGGGCGACACGGCGGTCACGGGTGTCGCCGCGCCGTTCCACCAGAGCGCGCTCGGTCAACTGCTTGAGCCGCTTGGTGACGGCGGCACCGGAGGAGAAGGTCTCCCGGGCCAGCTCCCCCGGCGTCAGCTCGTGGCCGGTACGGCGCAGCGCGCCGAGCAGGTCGAACTCCGCACGGCTCAGGCCGGCGCGGCGCAGCGGCGCGTCCTCGGCCTGCTGGAGCAGGGCGGCGCAGCGGTTGATCCTGCCGATGATCTCCATGGGCCCGGTGTCCAGCTGGGGGTGGACGGCCCGCCACTGACGGACGACGGCGGAGACGGTGTCGCTCCGCGCGGGGTCGGTGCCGGCCCGGGGCCGGGCACCGCCCGCGTCGTCTGCGGGCGTCGGTCCGCCGATGGTCGCCGTCATGGCCGTATGTCCTCCGTCGTCCTGTCCGGGCCCTGGTCCCGGGACCGGTCCCGCGGTACGAGCCCCTGACGCCGTACCGTCGCCGCGAGCGTACGGTGTCCGGCCTGCTCGGTGAGGACGACCCGCTCCTCGGGCAGGGCGCGCTGCCACCACTCGCCGGCGGCGGCGTCGGCGGTGGCACGCAGGTCGACCAGGGCGGCGGCGAGGGTACGGCGGGCGGCCTCGAGGGCGCGGGGCGCCGGATGCGGCTCCGCGAGCAGGCGGGCGGCGCTCTCCCGGGCCCGCTCGGCCACGGTCAGCGCGTGGTCCAGCCGGTCGCCCGCGCGCCGGTTGGTGACGGCGACGGCGGCGAGGAAGCCGACCAGCGCGCCGACGAGGGTGTCCACGACCCGGTCGGTGATCAGCTCCGTCGCGTCCTGGGTGCGGGCGAACTCGGTGATGAGCAGGGCCATCGGGGTGACACAGACGCTGCCCAGCCAGTAGTTGCGGCCGATGAGCGCCTCCGCGCCGAAGTTGAGGGCGACGCAGCACAGCACCAGCACGGCGGGGTGCAGGTGGGCGAGCGGAGCGAGGAGGGCGAAGGCGAGCACGCCGACGAGGTTGCCCACGACCCGCTGGACGCCCCGGCTCCAGGTGAGCGTGACGTTGGCCTGGTAGAGGGAGGCCGCGGTCACCAGCGCCCAGTACGGGCGGCCGACGCCGAGTGCGAGGGCGGCGTATCCGGCGAGGGCGCAGCCGAGCACGGTGCGCGCGGCGACCGGCGCGAAGGGGCTGAGGCGGTGCCACGGCGACCGGGGCGGCAGGGCGCGTTCTGCGGCCACGCCGAGGAGCTCGTCGGCGGATTCGCGCGGCTGCTCGACGCGCGGGACCCGGCCGGTGCCCCGCAGCCCGCGGGCCCAGGCGCGCAGCCGCGCGGGGTCGGTGTCGGCGGGCGCGGCGAGCGCGACCTCGGCACGGACGAGGAGCTGTTCGAGGGCGTGCCGCGTGGAGTCGGGGCGGGCACCCACGGCCAGCAGTGACTGCCAGGCGGCGTGGATCGCGGCGGCGCCCGCCGCACGGGCCCGGGCGTGGCCGTCGGCGGTGCCGCGCGTGTCGGCGTACGCGGCGGCGGCGTTCAGGGCCTGGGCGGTGGCGCGGCGCTCGGGGCCGTGCGGGCGGAGCAGCCCCGGGGCCATGCCGACGAGCCAGGCCCAGGCGCCCGTGACCAGCGCCAGAGCGACGTGTCCGGGGACCTGGCCGGGGCTCTGCGGTGCGAACAGCGAGGCGGAGCTGATGAAGGTGAGGACCACGTTGCCGGGCGGTCCCGTGCGGGTGGCGTCGCACACCGTCTTGTGGACGGCCGCGAGGACGGCGCCGACGGTGACGAGGACGACGGCGTTCGTGGTGAGCGCCGCGGCGAGCAGGGCGACGGCCAGACCGCCGACCATGCCGAGCACCACCCAGGCCAGCGCACGGGCGCGGGCCGCGTAGGGCCGGTTGTGGCCGTAGAGCGCGCACAGCGATCCGGCCATCGTGTACATGGCGAGATCCAGGCGGCCGAGCGCGAGCAGCGCGAGGTTGGGCGGGGCGACCGCGGCGACCACGCTCAGCGCCGGCTTGAACCAGATGTCCGGGGGGCGCTGGAGACGCAGGGATCCGGCGAGGGGAAGACGGTGGGGGGTCGTGCTGCTCATACCATCAATTTAGCATGTGTTTTACTCGTAAAACACTGACGGGTTCGACGGCGACGCGCCGATGGTCACCGCCCGTGCTCCCTCGCATGCTCCCCGCGTACATCCCTGCGCTCGCGTGCGCTCCCTCGCCCCTGGGCATCGCTTCCCTCGACGACCGTCGAGCGGGGAGGTGGGCGTGCACGGACCGGTGTCGACAGCCTGGCTGCTGGTCGCCCTGTGCGCGGCGACCGGGGTCTACTGCCTGCTGCGGATGCGCGGGGGCGGGGAGCAGCGCCGGGCCGCGGGCGGCGAGGCGCTGATGGGCTTCGGCATGGCCGCGATGGCCGTGCCGGCGGCGGTGTTCACCCCGCCGAGATGGGCGTGGCCGGTGTACGCGGCCGTGTTCGGCGCGGCGGCCCTGCACGCGCTGTGGGCCGGGCGCGGCGACCCACGCCATCTGCACCACCTGGTGGGCAGCGCCGCGATGGTCTACATGGCGGCGGCGATGGCCGTCTCCCCGCACGCCGCCCACCACGCGCACGGCGGCACCGGCGTGCCGCTGCTGACCGGCGCGCTCCTGCTGTACTTCGTGGGCTACGTGCTGCTCTCCGGCGTCCGGCTGGTGCCCGCCGCCGCCCCGGCGGGCGCGACCCCGGCCGCCCCCTCCGGCTGGGGCGACCGCCCGGAGCTGGCACGGGCGTGCCGGCTGTCGATGGGCATCGGCATGGTGGCCATGCTGCTGGCGATGTGAGTACCGGGCGACGGGCCAGGGGCCGGGGGCTGCGGAATGCCCGCGTTGTGTACGTCACTTGGCACCGCGGACCGTATCTGCGAGCGGCCTCGCGCTCATAGGGTGCTGACCATGATGGTCCCCGTGACCCTGCTGCTGCTCGGCGCCCTGACCGCCGCCCTAGGCCCGCGGCTGCTCGCCCGGGCCGACTGGCCGGACCGTGAGCCGGTCGTCGCCCTGTGGGTGTGGCAGTGCGTCGTGGCGGCCGTCCTGCTGTGCTGCGCCCTGTCGATGACGCTCAGCGCCGCCGCGGCCTGGCAGGCGGTGCGCGGGCACGTGTTCGCCACCGCGCCGCGCGTGGTCGTGGACGCCTACGCCCTCGGCACGGCCGGTCCCTGGGCGGCGCCCACCGCCGTGCTGCTCGCCTGCGGCGGCCTGTGGACTCTGGCGATGCTGCTCCGCGAGGTCGTACGGGCCCGCACGCGACGGCGTGCACGGCGGACCGAACTGCGCCTGCGCGCACCGCTGCTGCCGGGCGAGGAACCGGCGGGCGGCCGGCTGGTGGTGCTGGAGGGCGACCGTCCCGACGCCTGGTGGCTGGCCGGCGCCGCGCCCCGGCTGGTCGTCACCACGGCCGCGCTGCGCCGGCTCGAAGGACGGCAGCTGGACGCCCTCCTCGCCCACGAGCAGGGACACGCGCAGGCCCGGCACGACTGGCTGCGGCACTGCTCGGCCGCGCTGGCGGGCGGGTTCCCGCAGGTCCCGGTGTTCGCCGCCTTCCGTGACGAGATGCACCGGCTGGTCGAGCTGGCCGCGGACGACATGGCGTCCCGTCGCTTCGGCCGGCTCACGACGGCACTCGCCCTGGTCGAACTCAACGAAGAACGGGGCGTGTTCGGGCCGACCCCGACCCCGCAGGCGCATGTGCCGCAGCGCGTGCACCGGCTGCTGACCGCCCCGGACCGCCTGCCGGCCCTGCACCGGCTGCGCCTGACGGCAACCGCCGCGCTGGTGCCCGTACTCCCGGTGGTGGTGACGCTGGTACCGGGACTGCGGGCACTGGGCTGACGCGGGGTCGCCCGGGGCGGGCGACCGGTTCCGCTGTCACCGTCGCCGTCCCGGCCAGGTCCGACGTCGTCCGGGAGCGACACGGGGACCACCGAGCCGAGCCCCGTCGGCCGCACCGCCGAGCGGCCGGGATCCAACGCGCCGAACGGGCCGAACCGCGCCGGAACCGGCCGAGGCAGACCGGATTCGACCCAGCGACCCCGCCGCGGCGGAACCGGCCGGACCCGCCCTGGTCCGCTCGAACCGCACCGGAACCAGCCGAACCGGACCCGGCTCGACCCAGTCGGCCCGGTCGGACCCTGCCGCGCAGAACCGGCCCAGCCGGGCATGGTTCGATCGGGCCGCGCCGGGGCAGACGAGGGGCTCACCGCAAACGCGCGGCGGTGGTGCGCGGTCGGCGGGCCGATTCCGGTCATGCCAATCCTGGCCACAGCCGCCCGATCAACGAAGATCACGGCATGCACCGTCACCCCACCGTCCCCCCGTCGCCACCGTCCGCCGGTCCGCCGGCGCCGCCCCGCACGGCCGCCAGCCTCGCCGCGGCCCTCGCGGCCTGTTCGGTCCTGCTGCTCACCCTTGTCGCGGCCCGCTGGCACCCGCTGCTGACACTGGACGGTGACATCTCCCGCACCACTCACCGCTGGGCGGTCCGCGACCGCGGGACGACCCACGCCATCCGGGTGCTGTCGGACTGGGTGTGGGACCCACTGACCATGCGCCTGGTGTGCGCGGCCGCGGTGGTGTGGCTGGTCTGGCGCCGCGCGGCCTGGTGGACGGCCCTGTGGCTGGCGGTCACCTGTGCGGTGGCCGCGATCGTGCAGCAGTCGGTGAAGGCCGCCGTCGACCGCCCCCGCCCGGTCTGGCCGGACCCCGTCGACTCCGCCCACTACGCGGCCTTCCCCTCCGGTCACGCGATGACCGCCACCGTGGTCTGCGGCCTGCTGCTGTGGCTGCTGCACCGTCGCCGTCCGGGCCGTGCCCTGTGGCGTACGGCGGTGGCGGTGGCCCTCGTCTCCGTGGCCGGGGTGGGCGTGACCCGGGTGTGGCTGGGCGTCCACTGGCCCTCGGACGTCTGCGGCGGATGGCTGTTGGGAGCGCTGCTGGTGGCCCTGGCCGTGACGGTCTACGAGTGGCCGCGCGACCGCCGGCCGGAACCGCCGGGACGCCGGCACCGGTAGGGTCCCGCCCATGGCCGCTGTTCTCTTCGACTTCTCCGGGACGCTGTTCCGCGTCGAGACCACCGAGTCCTGGCTGCGCGCGGTACTGGCCGAGACCGGTCACTTCCTGCCCGAACGCCGACTCGCCGACGTCACACGGGCCTTGGAGGAGGCCGGGGCGCTGCCGGGCGGCGTGGAGCCGGTGGAGGTGCCGGCGGACCTCGCGGACGCCTGGTCGGTCCGCGACAAGAGCGCGGAACTGCACCGGGCCGCCTACACCGGCATGTCCCGCCGGGTGCCGCTGCCGGATCCCGGGCTGCACGACGCCCTCTACGAGCGGCACATGTCCCCCGCCGCCTGGTCCCCGTACCCCGACGCCGCCGAGGTGCTGCGCACCCTGCGCCGGCGCGGGATCGGCGTCGGCGTGGTCAGCAACATCGGCTGGGATCTGCGCCCGGTGTTCCGCGAGCACGGGCTCGACACGTACGTGGACACCTACGTGCTGTCGTACGAGCACGGGGTGCAGAAGCCGGATCCGCGGCTGTTCGCGGTCGCCTGCGAGGCGCTCGCCGTGGACCCGCGGCAGGTGCTGATGGTCGGGGACAACAGGGCGGCGGACGGTGGCGCCACGGCTCTGGGCTGCGGCGTCCACTTCGTGGATCATCTGCCGGTGGCCGAACGCCCCGACGCGCTGCTGCCGGTGCTGGACCTCATGAGCTGAGCGGACGTACGGTCCGTCACGCGGTGCCGTGCGCCGGTTCGAACCCAGGGTTCCGGCCGGCCTGGACCGGCGGCCATCCTCGCGGCTCGGCGCCGTCCGTCTGAGACGATCCCCCGCGTCGCCTCAGACGGACGGCTGTCCCGGGCGAGCCCCAAGCACGCGGCCGCCCAGATGCGTTGAGTATAGTTGGCTGGCAGCCAGTCAACGCAGGAGTTTCAGAATGTCCCCGCGCAGCGCCTCGGTCAATGAAGAATTGCGGCGGCGTTCCCGGGAACGGTTGCTGCAGGCCGCCGTGGAACTCGTCGGTGAGCGTGGGTTCGAGGCCACGACGCTGGGCGACATCGCGGACCGGGCCGGATCGGCACGCGGGCTGGTGTCGTACTACTTCCCCGGCAAGCGCCAGTTGGTGCAGTCCGCCGTACACCGGCTGATGCACCGCACCCTGGAGGAGGCGCTGGAGCGGGAGCCGCGCACCGACGACGGCCGGGAGCGGCTCGCCCGGGCCGTCGACGCGATCCTGGGCCTGGCCCGGGCGCGGCCGGTGCTGATGCGCCAGCACATGGCGGGCCTGCTCCACGCCGAGGGCTTCGTCCAGTGTCCGGAGCAGCGCCGGCTGGCGGAGCTGCTCAGCGACACCGTCGCCCGGTACGGCGCACAGAACGTCTCGGCCGACTATCCGATGCTGCGGTCCCTGCTGATGGGCGCGGTGTACTCGGCGCTGGTGCCGGGGGTGCCGATGCCCGTACCGGTGCTGCGGGCCGAGCTGTTCCAACGGTACGGGCTGGACTGGGAGATGGGGGCACCCCCGGGGGGCGAGCCGGACGCGAAGGCGGAGGACGATGATCTGTCCCGGTTCTTCGCCACGGAGGAGCGGCCGAGCAGCCCCTGACGGGGGCGGGCCGCCCGGTCAGCGCCGGGCGTGACGGGGTGCCAGGAGGCCCGCGTCACGGGCCTGGGCGATGAGCCGGAGGGAGCGTCGGCGGCTGTGTCCGGTCGCGTTCATCACGGCGAGCACCGGATCGGCACCCGTGTCCCGCGCCGCGCGGTACTCCTGCGCGACGAGCCTGCGCCCCGCGATGCCGCGCGGCCAGACCGGCCGCGCGCGGCGCGGGTTCGGGCCGTCGCCGACGCCCGCCACCCCACCGTCCGCCTCCGTCCGACGGTCACCCGCGAACCGTTCGACTACGACCGCCTCCGTCCGACGGTCACCCGCGCCCGGTTCGATACCGATCCCCTCCGCCGGCCAGTCCCCCGCGCCCGGTTCGCCGCCGATCACCTCCGCCGGGGAGTCACCTGAATCCGGTTCGCCACCGATCACCTTCGCCGGGGAGTCACCTGGATCCGGTTCGCCACCGATCACCTCCGCCGGGCGGTCGACGTCCGCTGCCGCACCGCCCGCCGCCTGCGTCCGGCGGTCCCCGCCCGCCTCCTCCGCCCTGCGGCCCAGGCCTGCCCCCTCCGCCCGGCAGCCGCCGTGCCCCTCCTCGCCCGCACGCGCGGCGCCGCCCGCGCGGCTGCCCGTCGCCGCCACGCCGCACGCCTCGGACAACGGTCCGTCGATCCAGTCGGCGAGCACCGTGAGGTCGGCGAGGGAGAAGGCCGGCTGGGCCGTGACGTCCTCCACGGAGACGTGTTCCCCGTCCACCACGGCCAGGGCGTCGACCCGGGCGCCGTCGGCGAAGGCCAGCCTGACGTGGAACCACCTCGTGGCGGCGCCGCCGTGCTCCCGCACCTCCCAGGCGGGCCACACGGAGACCGCGCCATCCCCCACGTCCCGGTGGGAGAGATTGAGAAACGATGCTTCTGGCACACACGCAACGTAACCGCATGATCACATCCATACGCACAGACGCGCGTCCGGATCACTCCACCGGCCCCTGCCCACCGGACCCCGGCGGTGCCATGCTGGAAGTGTCCGCACGCCCCTCCTTCGGGCAAGGAGTACCGCTGTGCTGCGTGTCGCCGTCGTCGGTTCCGGGCCGAGCGGGTGTTACACCGCCCAGAGCCTGGTCGAGCGCGATCCGGGGGTCCACGTGGACGTCCTGGACCGGCTGCCGTGCCCGTACGGGCTGGTCCGCTACGGCGTCGCCCCCGACCACGAGAAGATCAAGTCCCTGCAGGGCAGCCTGCGGACGGTGCTGGAGCATGAGCGCGTGCGGTTCCTCGGCGGGGTCCGGGTGGGAAGCCCCGGCGGGCTGCCGGTGGAGCGGCTGAGGGAGCTGTACCACGCGGTCGTGTACTGCGTGGGCGCCGCAACCGACCGGCGGCTGGGGATCCCCGGCGAGGAGCTGCCGGGCAGCTGGTCGGCGACCGAGTTCGTCTCCTGGTACAGCGCGCATCCGGACGCGGCCGACGCGGGATTCCTGCGCGGGGTGCACTCCGCGGTGGTCATCGGGGTGGGCAATGTCGCGGTGGACGTCACCCGGATGCTGGTCCGCGGGGCGGCGGAGCTGCGTCCCACCGACATCCCGCAGGCCGCGCTGGACGTACTGGCGGCGAGCGGGCTGACCGAGGTGCACATGGTCGGCCGGCGGGGCCCCGCGCAGGCCCGTTTCACCACCAAGGAGCTGCGCGAGCTAGGCGGCCTCCCCGGCACCGAAGTGCTCGTGGACAAGGCCGAGTTGGCGCTCGATCCGACCGATCCCGGCACGCTGACCGCCGGACAGCGCCGCAACGTGGAGGTGCTGCGCGGCTGGGCGACGCAGCCCTCCGCGGCGGCCGTCCGCCGGATCCGGCTGCGGTTCTTCCTGCGCCCGGTGGAGCTCCTCGAAGGCGGCGGAAGGGTGAGCGCCGTCCGCTTCGAGCGGACGGTACCGGACGGTCAGGGCGGCGTCACCGGCACGGGCCGGTACGAGGACGTGCCCGCGCAGTTGGTGCTGCGCTCGGTGGGTTATCGCGGGGTGCCCCTGGACGGGCTGCCGTTCGACCCGGCGAACGGCACCGTCCCGCACCGGGAGGGCCGTGTCCTGCGGGACGGCGCGCCCTCCCCCGGCGAGTACGTCGCCGGATGGATCAAGCGCGGCCCGACCGGGGTGATCGGCACCAACCGGCCCTGCGCCAAGGAGACGGTGATCTCGCTGCTCGCGGACGCTCCCGCGCTCGGCCGCGCGGACGTGCCGGCCGACCCGGTCACGGCACTGCGGGCGGCCGGCGTGGAACCCGTGCTCTGGGAGGGCTGGCTGGCGATCGAGCGGGCCGAGGCCGAGCTGGGCGCGCGGCTGGGGCGGAGCGTGGTGAAGCTGTCCGACTGGGACACGCTGCTCGGGGCGGCGCGGGTGCCGTAGCCCGGCGGGAGCGACCCGGCGGCCGGGCGGGGGCGGGACACGCACCCGCAACAGTCCGGAAATCAACAAACTGTTCAAGGGCTTTACGGTTTCGTCCTGTTCGGATGCCGCTCCCCGCCGCCGTTGATGGAGTTTCCATGGACACGACCGCGCACGTGCACCCCGTCGACGAGATCCCACCGGTACGGCAGCTGGCCGCCTTCGGGTTGCAGCATGTGCTCGCGATGTATGCGGGCGCCGTCGCGGTACCGCTGATCGTGGGCGGTGCGATGAAGCTGTCGGCCGCCGACCTGGCGTACCTGATCACCGCGGATCTGCTGGTGTGCGGGATCGCCACGCTGATCCAGTGCGTGGGGTTCTGGCGCTTCGGGGTGCGGCTGCCGATCATGCAGGGGTGCACGTTCGCCGCCGTGTCGCCGATGGTGCTCATCGGGACGACCCAGGGCGGGCTGCCCGCGATCTACGGTTCGGTGATCGTCGCCGGCTTGGCGATCATGCTGCTCGCGCCGGTCTTCGGCCGACTGCTGCGCTTCTTCCCGCCGCTGGTGACCGGCACGGTGATCCTGATCATCGGGGTGTCGCTGCTGCCGGTCGCGGGTGACTGGGCGGCGGGTGGCGCCGGCGCGAAGGACTTCGGACAGCCGAAGAACCTGGCGCTGGCGGGCTTCGTCCTGGCCGTGGTGCTCGGCGTGCAGCGGTTCGCACCCGCCTTTCTGTCCCGGATCGCCGTGCTCCTCGGGATCGCGGTCGGTCTGGCGGTCGCCGTACCGCTGGGGTTCACCGACTTCGGCGGGGTCCGGCGGGCCGACTGGGTGGGCGTCAGCACGCCGTTCCATTTCGGGATGCCGGAGTTCCGGGTGTCCGCGATCGTGTCCATGCTGGTGGTGGCCCTGGTGACGATGACCGAGACGACGGGTGACCTGATCGCCGTCGGCGAACTGACCGGGCGGAAGGTTCAGCCGCGCCCGCTGGCCGACGGACTGCGGGCGGACGGCCTGTCGACCGTGCTGGGCGGCGTGTTCAACACCTTCCCGTACACGGCGTACGCGCAGAACGTGGGCCTGGTGGGCATGACCCGGGTGCGCAGCCGTTGGGTGGTCGCGGCGGCCGGCGGGATGCTGGTGCTGCTCGGCCTGCTGCCCAAGCTGGGCGCGGTGGTGGCGGCGATCCCGGCGCCGGTGCTCGGCGGGGCCGGACTGGTGATGTTCGGGACGGTCGCGGCCAGCGGGCTGCGGACGCTGGCCCGGGTCGACTTCCGGGGCAACGACAATCTGACCGTGGTGGCCGTTTCGGTGGCGGTCGGCATGCTGCCGGTGGGCGTCCCCACGGTGTACGCGAGGTTCCCGGACTGGTTCCAGACGGTGATGAACAGCGGTATCAGCGCGGGCTGCCTGTCGGCGATCGTACTGAATCTGCTCTTCAACCACCGTCCGGCGAAGAGCGGTTCGGCCGAAGGCGCGGGTGGTTCAGCCGCCCTCGCGGAGCCGGACGGCCTGACGGCCGGCGGCGGCCAGGAGGCTGTCGAGCAGCCCCGGGAATAGATCCTCCAGGTCGCCCCGGCGCAGGCCGTTCATCTTGGCCGTGCCGCGGTAGACCTGCCGGATGACCCCGCTCTCCCGCAGTACCCGGAAGTGGTGCGTGGTGGTGGACTTGGTCACCGGCAGATCGAACTGGGAACAGGACAACTCCGACTCTCTGGCGGCGAGTTCGCACACGATCTCCAGCCGTATCGGGTCGGAGAGCGCGTGCAGCACGGACTCCAGCCGGATCTGCTCCCGCTCCGGGTGCGGCAGCGCGCGGCCGGTGGTGGCGATGTCGGTCACGGCGGCTGGCCCTTCGTCGCGGAAACGCTTCTCGGCGCCCATGGTACGAGAGGTGTCGTAGTTTGACATCCATCGTAGTACGAGGAGTACCGTACAAGGCGACCAGCGGTCCGTGACGAATGGAGTCCGTCGTGAGCGCGCTCTTCGAGCCCATCACCCTGCGCGAACTGATCATCCCCAACCGGGTGTGGATGACGCCGATGTGCCAGTACTCGGCGGAACCGGAGGGCCCGCTCGCGGGCGCCCCGCGCGACTGGCACTTCGCGCACTACGCGGCGCGCGCCACCGGCGGCACCGGTCTGATCCTGACGGAGGCCACCGCGGTCGCGCCCGAGGGCCGGATCTCCCCCTACGACCTCGGACTGTGGAACGACACCCAGCTGGAGGCGTTCCGCAGGATCACCCGCTTCCTCACCACCCAGGGCACCGTGCCGGGGATCCAGCTCAGCCACGGGGGCCGCAAGGCGTCCACCGACCGGCCCTGGAAGGGCGGAGCGCCCGTCGGGCCGGATGCGCACGGCTGGCAGCCGCTCGCCCCGAGCGCCGTCGCGTTCGACGAACGCCATCCCGTACCGACCGAACTGACGACAGATCAGATCGCCGAGGTGACAGACCGGTTCGCCGCCGCCGCGCGCCGGGCGCTCGCCGCGGGCTTCGAGGTCGTCGAGGTGCACGGCGCCCACGGCTACCTGATCAACGAGTTCCTCTCCCCGCACTCCAACCACCGCACCGACGCCTACGGCGGCTCGTACGAGAACCGCACCCGGTTCGCCCTGGAGGTCGTGGACGCCGTACGGAAGGTGTGGCCCGCGGACAAGCCCGTGTTCTTCCGCATCTCCGCGACCGACTGGCTGGACGAGGGCGGCTGGACCCCGGACGACACGGTCCGGTTCGCCCGTGACCTGCACGACCACGGCGTGGACCTGCTCGACGTCTCGACCGGCGGGAACGCGGCCGGGGTCAGCATCCCGACCGGACCGGGCTACCAGGTCCCCTTCGCCGCCCGGGTGAAGGCCGAGACCCCGCTGTCGGTCGGCGCCGTCGGCCTGATCACCGAGGCCGGACAGGCCCAGAAGATCCTGGTGAACGGTGAGGCCGACGCGGTGCTGCTCGGCCGCGAGCTGCTGCGCAACCCGTCCTGGGCCCGGCAGGCGGCGCGGGAGCTGGGCGCGGAGGTCCGGGTCCCGGACCAGTACCACCGATCGGTCTGACCCCGGCCCGTCCCCGCGCGCCGGACAACGGCCGGGCGGGCACGCGCCAACACCGCGACTTCCGGGGCGGGCACGCGCCACACGCGCCAACACCGCGACTGCCGGGATCCGCGCGGTGGTGTGTGTCGGGGCGGTGGCCAGACGTCAGCGGTGGTGTCGGCATCGTGCGCCGGCCGTCCGGTGCCGATGTGACCGGGCGGGACTGGTCGGCGCGGTCACGTCGGCAGCAGGCGGCCGACGGTCCGCTCCAGGCGGGGCAGCGTCCGCTGGCCCGCCAGCGCGAGCGCGATCGCGGCCACGACGCCGGCCCAGCCGACCGGGCCGAGCGGGGTGCAGCCGAAGAGGCGGCTGACGCCCGGGGTCTGCACCGCGGCGACCAGGGCGAGGGCCGAGCCCAGGGACGTGATCTGCACCAGCCGGCTGTCGCGCCGGTCCAGCAGGGTCTGCACCAGTTGGGTGCCCACCACCCCGCACAGCGCCATCGTGCTGGAGCGGCGTGCCGTGCCCGGAGTGAAGCGGCCGATCAGCCAGGCGGTGACCGCGCCGAGGCAGGTGGTCAGGGCCCGGTGCCGGATCTGCCGCAGCAGGGGTTCGCCCAGCACCCCGGCGGCCTCCTCCACGTTGGCGAGGTCCGCCTCGCCCTCCTTCTCCGTCACCGCCACCGCCATCGACGGGAACAGGTCGGTGAACAGGTTCACCATGAGCATCTGCCGGGTGGACAGGGGCGCCCGGCCGGACAGCAGCGTCCCGAGGATGCCGAAACCGACCTCGCCCGCGTTGCCGCCGATCAGGATGGCGATCGCGTCGGCCACGCTGTGCCACAGGGCGCGGCCCTCGCCGACCGCGTCGATCAGCACCGTCAGGTCGTCGTCGGTCAGCACGATGTCGGCCGCGTTGCGTGCCGCGGCCGAGCCTCGCGCGTTGATGCCGACGCCGATGTCGGCGGCGCGGATGGCCGCGGCGTCGTTGGCGCCGTCGCCGACCATGCCGACGACCCGGCCCGCGTCCCGCAGTGCCTCCACGACCTGGAGCTTCTGCTCGGGTGCCACCCGGGCCACCACGCCCGCGTCGCGCAGCATCCGGGCCCGGGCCGCGCGGTCCGCGGCGGCCAGCTCGTCGCCGGTGACCACCACGGTGTCCTCGGGCCAGCCCAGGTCGGCGGCGATGGCCCGCGCTGTCTGCGGATGGTCGCCGGTGAGCATGACCGGTCGTACGCCTGCCCCGTTCAGCCCGCTCACCAGCGCCGTGGAGGTCTCGCGCGGTACGTCGGACAGCGCCAGCAGGCCCGTGAACTCCAGGTTCTCCAGCGGTCGTTCGAGGGCGTCGGACTCCTGCTCGCCCTTGCCGAGCCGCCGTTCGGCCACCGCCAGCACCCGCAGGCCGCTCCCGGCGAGCCGGTGGGCGGTGTCGGAGGCGTGCCCCGGCAGCCCGGAGCAGGCGGGCAGCACGGTTTCCGGGGCGCCCTTCACCACGAGCACGGCCGGGCCGTCCCCGCCGCGGCCGACGGCGGCGGAATACCCGCGGGCGGCCTCGAAGGGCAGTTCGGCGAGCTGGGTCCAGTCCGGATCGGGTCCGGCCGCGGCGAGGACGGCCTCGTCGGTGGCGTGCACCGGCCGGTCGGAAGCGCCGCTCATCCGCGGGCAGGCCCGCGCGGCGGCCCGGATCGTCTCCGCGGAGCCGGTGTCGTCCACCCCGTGCACCGTTCCCTCGGCATCGGCGGTACGCACCAGCCGCAGCCGGTTCTCGGTGAGCGTGCCGGTCTTGTCGAAGCAGATGGTGTCCATGCGGCCCAGCGCCTCCAGGGTGCGCGGGGTGCGGACCAGGACACCGCCCCGGCTGAGCCGCCGGGCAGCCGCCAGCTGCGCGACCGTCGCCACCAGCGGCAGCCCTTCCGGTACGGCCGCCACGGCCACCGCCACCCCGCCGCTGACCGCCTCGTGGATCGGCGTGCCGCGCAGCAGTGCCAGGCCGGTCACCGTGGCACCGCCCGCCAGGGTCAGCGGCAGCGCCTTGCGGGTGAGTTCCTGGAGCCTGGCCTGCACACCGGCCGCCGGGGGCGTCCGGGCCGCGAGGTGGACGGCGCGGGCGGCTTCGGTGCGGTCGCCGGTGTCGACCACGACGGCCCGGGCCTCCCCCGCGACCACGGTCGTCCCCTCGAAGACCATGCAGCTCCGGTCGGCCACGGGGGCGTGCGGGGTGGAATCCGTCTGCTTCTGCACCGGCAGCGACTCACCGGTCAGGGCGGACTCGTCCACCTCCAGTCCGTCCTGCCACAGCAGCCGGGCGTCGGCGGGCACCACGTCGTCCGCCTTCAGCTGGATCACATGGCCCGGCCGGAGCCCGCCCGCCTCCACGGTGCGGGTGCCGCCGGACGGTGCCTCGCCCGGGGCCGGCACCAGGCGTGCCTTCTGCTTCTGCTCCGCGACCAGCCCGGACAGCGCGCGTTCGGCCCGCAGTCGCTGGACGCCGCCGACCAGGGCGTTCAGGTCGAGGGCGCCGACGACGAGCAGCGCGTCCACGACGGATCCGAGGATCGCCGACGCCGCCGAACCGACCGCGAGCACCGGGGTCAGCGGGTCCTGGAGCTCGCCGCGGACGGCCCGGCCGAGCCGGTAGGTCCAGCGGGCGGGCGCGGCGGCCGGGTGCCGGGTGACGCCCTTGGCCGTCCTGCGCATCCGGGCGGTCAGGGCGTCCAACGGGCCGGTCTCTTCGACCGGTTCGTGCGCCAGCCGCTCCCGGGCCTGGTCCGGGTCCAGCTCGTGCCAGTGGACCCGGGCGCGCGGGTGCGGGGCGCGGGCCACGGCCACGCCGACCGCGGCCCGTACCCCGGACAGCAGTGCCGACGCGGCACCGATGTCGACCGGCGCGTGCCGCAGCCCGGGCAGCACGGACCGGCGGCCCTGTCCGCCGCCGGACTCGCCGACGGCCACGAGCAGCCCGGACAGCGCGGCGCCGGAGCGGGCCAGCGTCTGGGCGCGGTGGCCGACCCTGCGGGCGGCCGGGATCGCGGTCAGCACCCGCCACACGTCGGGCAGGCCGTGCAGGGCCAGGATGTCGGCGCCCCAGGCGACCGCGCCGTCCCGGTCGGTCAGGGCGACCGCGATATCGGCGGCGCGCAGGGCGGCCAGGACGTCGTGGTCGTCGGCTCCGCGCACCCGGGCGACCACCAGCACGGAGCCCTCGTCGGCGCGCGCCTCGTACACGACGTCGTCCAGCGGCCGGCGGGCGTCGACGAGCTGGTCGGCCAGGCCGGTGAAGTCCTCCAGGGCCGGATCGTCCACGAGGACGACCCGCAGCCCGGCGCGGCGGGCCGCGTCGAGGACGGGCTCCGCCCACGGGTCGGCCTCGCCGTCCCGGGTGCGCAGCGCGCTGGGATGCAGGACGACCGTGCCGGTCATCTCCAGCTGGCGCAGCCGCTCCGGATCGCGCACCAGCACACCGGTGCGGGCCAGCGCGGCGCCGAGTACGGCGTGGAAGGCGGCGGGACCGTAGCGGGCGGCCTTCGGGGAGCCGGCCAGCACCGCTTCCGCCGCCTCGGCCCCGTCGTGCTTGACCAGGAGGGTGGCCGCGGCGCCGAGCACACTGCCGGCGGAGGCGTGGGCGGCGTACTGCTGGGCCGGCGAGACGTGCAGCGGCGGGCGGGGTGGCCCGTCCGCGGCGATGCTGATCCGGTCGGGAGCGCACAACTGGTCGTGCACCGCGTCGAAGGCGGCCGAACGGGCCACCGTGTCGGCCACCTGGCAGGCCCGCAGGGCGCCGTCGAGGACCAGGGAGGTGGGGGTCTGCCCGACGCCGTGCGCGACGGCGTTCGCACAGGCCAGCGCGAAGTCCATCGAGGTGTCGCCGAGCCGGGCGCGCAGCCAGCCGCGGAAGCGCGGATTCTCCCGCAGCAGGGTCACCACCGCGGTCACCACCCGCGGCGAGGGCGGCAGCCGCAGCGTGTACGCGGTCAGCGCGACGGCGATCCCGGCGCCGTCGGCGGCGAGCGTGGCCGCCGCGGCGCGTACCCCGGCCGGGTCGGCCGGGTGCGTGGTCTCCTCCTCGTCCGGGGCCGACAGTACGAGTCCGTGCCGTTCGGCCAGGTCGGCCGCGTGGTCCAGGACCCGGTCGGTGGCCTCCTCGGCGGTCGCGGTCACCACCAGGCGGGCGAGCCCCTCGTCCCAGTAGGCGAGGAGCACGTCGGGATGCTCTGCCAGCGCCCGGGCCACCCGGCGTGCCAGGTGCGCGGTGCCGCCCGCGTGCCGCGCCTGGTCCGGCTCCACGGGGCGTACGGCCAGGTGGGCACGGGCGCCGGAGCGCCAGTGGTCGCCGGCGCCGGGCAGCGCGTTGCGGGCCACCCGCGCGACCCGCGCCGCGGCGTCCGCACCGCGCACGCCGGCGCGCGCCGTTCCGGCGGCGGCACCGGCGGCCATTCCGACCGCCGGTGCCGCCGCCCGCGCGAGCAGGCGGGGTGCCGCGGGCAGCAGGCGGGCGGCGGCCGCAGGCGCCGTCAGCAGACCGGGCAACGTGGCCTCCTACAGAGTGGTGCGTTCGGGCCGGGCGGTCGGCCCGAGGGGACCGGAGGACGTCTTGGCCGCCGACGCCCTGACCCCGTGGGCGGACTCCGGCGGGCTGGGCTCCTGCGCGTGACCGTGCCCCTTGTGCTTGTGGCCGTGCCCGGAGTGCTTGGCGCCCGCGGCCGTGCCGGTGACGGCGGGCCCGGCCGCCCGGTCGTCTCCGTGGCCGCCGCGGCCCTCGGGACCGGCGCCGGAGCGGAGGGCCGCGGCGGCCAGGTCGTGTGCGGCCTCGGGGCCCTGCGCCTCCGCGCTCCGGCCGGGCCGGGGCTGGGTGAGCCAGGCCACCGCCGCGCCGGTGACCGCCACGGGCCACTCCACGACACCCGCCGCGCCGAGCAGTCCGGCACCGGCGTACACCGCCATGCGCCGTCCGCGGGGTGAGACCGCGCCTACCTTGTCCAGTGTTTCCTTCGCAGCCCTGTTCACCGTCCCGGTGCCGGGCACCCTGCGCAGTACCGAGGCCGCGCCGCGCAGGGGCGCCGTGAGGGCTGACGAGGACTTCTGCTCAGCCATGACTCTCCTCGGGTGAGTTCGCCGTACGTGGCCACCGAGTTCCCACGACGGTGCTGGTCATCCCCCTTTCCGGGGGCACGCCCGTACTTACCAGGGAACGTCACGGCTCACCGCGGCGCCACCCGCCCCGCGCCCGGTCGCGGGCCTCGGTCACGCCTCGGTGGTCTTCCTGCGCCACTTCCCGGACAGGACGAGGTGGGCGGCGACGCCGAAGACGAGGCCCCAGAAGGCGGAGCCGATGCCGAGGAGGGTGACACCGGAGGCGGTGGCGAGGAACGTGATCAGTGCGGCCTCGCGGTCCTTCTCCTCCTTGACCGCGCCGGTGATGCCGCCGGCGAGCGCCCCGAACAGGGCGACACCGGCGATGGCGGCGACCAGTTCCTCGGGCAGGCCGGCGAAGAAGGCCACCAGCGTGGAGCCGAAGGCACCGATCAGCAGGTAGAAGGCACCGCACGAGACACCGGCCACGTAGCGCCGGCGCGGATCGGCGTGCGACTCCGGGCCGGTGCAGATCGCGGCGGTGATCGCGGCCAGGTTGATCGCGTGCGATCCGAAGGGGGCGAGCGCGGTGGACGCCAGTCCGGTCGTGCCGATGAGCAGCCGGTCCTCGGGCTGGTAGCCGGAGGCGGTGAGCACCGCCATGCCGGGGGCGTTCTGCGAGGCGAGCGTGGCCAGGATCATCGGTACGGCGATGCCGATGAGGGAGGCGACGGAGAAGTGCGGGGTGGTGAGCACCGGCCGGGCCAGCTCGATCCTGTCCACGTGGACGTGCAGCCGTGAGGTGGCCGCGCTGCCGGCGACCCCCACGGCGAGTGCGATCAGCACAGCGTACCGGGGCAGCAGTCGCTTGGCCAGCAGGTAGGCCAGCAGCACGGATCCGGCGATGAGCGGCGCCGTCTTCAGCGAGGTGAAGACATGGGTGCCGAAGCTGAACAGGATGCCCGCCAGCATCGCCGAGACGACGGCCGTCGGCACCTGGCGCATCAGCCGGCCGAACACCCCCGTCAGCCCGATCAGCGTGATGACGGCGCCGGTGATGAGGAACGCGCCGACGGCCTCGGCGTAGGAGTAGGCGCCGAGGCTCGTGACCAGCAGTGCCGCCCCCGGCGTCGACCAGGCGGTGATGACCGGCGTACGGGTGCGCAGGCTCAGCCCGATGCAGGTCAGGCCGCTGCCGACGGAGATGGCCCATACCCAGGAGCTGGTCTGCGCGGTGTCGAGGTGTCCGGCCGAGGCCGCCGAGAGCACGATGACCAGCGGCCCGGAGTAGGACACGACGACCGCCACGAAGCCCGCCAGCACGGCGGACAGCGACGCGTCGCGCAGCAGCCGGGGCCTGTTCTCCGCGGCCGGTCCACCGGCGGGCTCCGGTCCTCCCGGCCGCCGCGGTACCGGGCGGCCGGGAGGGGAGGACGGCGCGGCGGTGTGCGCCGCGCCCGAGGGGGTGTCCGTGTCGGGGGGCTCGGGAGTCAACTGTCTTCCTTCGCAGCCCTTTCGAGGGCCTGTTCGAGATCGGCGACGAGATCGGCCGGGCTCTCCAGGCCGATGGAGAGGCGGACCATGTCCTTCGGTGCGGTGCTGCCCGGCCCCTCGAAGGTGTAGCGGTGTTCGATGAGACTTTCCACGCCGCCCAGCGAGGTGGCGGGGATGAAGAGCCGGCACCTCTGGGCGACGCGCAGCGAGCGCCGCGGGTCCCCGGCGACGTGGAGGGAGAGCATCCCGCTGAATCCGCCGGCCATCTGGCGGGCGGCGACCTCGTGCCCGGGGTCGGAGGGCAGACCCGGATAGGCGACCCGGCTCACCAGCGGGTGTCCGGCGAAGTGCTCGGCGAGGGCCTGGGCGGTGGCCGATATCTGCCGCATGCGCGGGAACAGCGTGCGTATGCCGCGCATCAGCAGGTAGGTCTCCAGGGGGCCGAGCAGCGGGCCGGTCAGCCTGCGGTGGAGCCGGAGCCGCTCCCAGAGCGTCTCGCGGGCCTCGGTCCGATCCGGGGCCAGCACGAGGAAGCCGGCGACGACGTCGGTGTGCCCGTTGAGGTACTTGGTGCCCGAGTGCATGATCACGTCGGCGCCGAGGCCGAACGGGCGGCTGTGCACCGGAGTCGGGACCGTGTTGTCGACACCGAGGAGCGCACCGGCGCGGTGGGCGATCTCACCGACGGCCGCGACGTCGGTGACCGTCCAGGTGGGGTTGGCCGGGCTTTCCACCCACACCAGGGCGGTGGGGGCGGCGGCGACGGCCGCGGACACGGCCTGGAGGTCGTCCATGGCCACCTGTACGACCTCCAGGCCGCGCTGCGGCCCGAATTCCGTCAGCCACTTGGTCAGGCCGAAGTACATGGTCCGCGGTACGACGACCCGGGAGCCGCCGGGCAGCACCTGGAACACCGCGGTGGCCGCCGCCATGCCGGAGGAGAACACCAGGGCCTGTGAGCCGCCCTCCAGGCCCGCGACCACGTTCTCGACCTGCTCGTAGCCGGGGCTGCCCTGGTCCCGCAGGTACGCCAGGCCGCCGGGCAGCCGGTACTCGGCGTCCCTGGCGTAGGTCGCGGCGAAGCTGACGGGCGGCGGTACGGCTCCCGTCGCCGGACCGCGCCAGCCGTCGCCCTGCGCGGCCCGTGTCTCGGCCCGGAACTCCGTCGTCCAGGGCGTGAACTTCTCGCTGTTGGTCATCGCTTCCTCGTGATCACTGACGGCAGGGAGGTGCTCAGGGCGAGTTCCGCGTCCATCAGGGCGCGGGACGGCATGCCCGGAGAGGGGACGTAGTGGTTGTAGTAGCTGGAGCCCTCGGTGTGCGGGCCGAGGAAGAACAGCCGCGGCTGGGTGTTCCCGGCGCGGTCGACCCCCTGGCCTTCCCGGGTGACCTCCAGGCCGTGCGCGGGGCCGCCGCGGGAGCCGAGGGTCCGGACCCGGCCGGCGCCCGTGAGGGTGCCGAGCAGGGAACCGGGGACGCGCTCGGGGGCGGGCTCGCGGACGTGGGCGTGCACCACGTGGTCGACCTCGGCGGAGGCGGGCCGCAGCAGGGCGGTGGACTCCAGCTTCCAGGGGCCTTGGCCCGCCGGGGCGATGACCTTCGGCCGCGGGCCGGGGCCGAGCCGGACGACGCCCGCCTCGACGAGGGCCAGCAGCTCGGCCGAGCGGTCCAGCTGGGGTCCGATGACCAGCCGGTTGACGGTGGTGTCGAACTCGCCGAAGAACCCGGCCAGGGAGGCGTCGTCGAGACCGGGCGGGTCCACGACCGTCCGCAGTACGTCGCGGTGGTCCCGCAGGACCTCCAGCGCCTCCTTCAGGGGGCTGACGCCGAGCCCCGCCCGGGCCTCCACCAGGTCCGCCTCCACCGCGCCGGTGAACCAGCGGGCGTACTCGGCGTGGTCGGCCCACTGTCGTCCGGCCGGGGCCGGGGAGAGTACGCCGTCCAGGGGGGCCGGCCCCCAGCGGGCGCGGCACTCCGCGAGCAGCGTCCCGTACCCGTCCGCCAGGACGCGTTCGGCGAACTCGCGGCCCGCGGTCGCCGCGTCACCGCACTCGCGGGCCAGCACGGTGCGGTGGTAGGCGAGTTCCATCTCCGCCTCGATCAGCGGCAGCACGTCCTCGGCGAAGCGCAGGCGGCCGTCGGCGCGCCGTCGGCGCAGCCGCGCGACGGCGTCGGCCGTCAGGGCGAGCGGCGCGAACCTCGTCCGGTCCGGGGCCAGGTACGGCCGGCTGCGCGAGGGCAGGCCCGAGCGGTTGGCCAGGACGATCCTGGGCTCACGCCCGCTCGGTACGTACCGCGGTCCCGACGGGTGCGGCTCGTGCCGGCCGCCGCGGCCCAGGGTCAGGCTCGCGAGGACGTCCATGCCGGTGAGGCCCATGCCGAGGACGGCGACGCGCTCGCCCGGGGCGATGTGGTCGAGCACCTCGGGCAGCGGGTAGGGGCGGGTGACCAGCCGCGGTTCGGCGGCCGGGGCGGCCGGACGGTACAGGGAGTGGTGACCGACGGTGACGAACACGGCGTCGGCGTCGACCAGGGCGCCGTCGGCGAGTTCCACCACCTCCGAGCCGTCGGGACCGGGCCGCACGTCGACCGCCTCGCAGCGGTGCGCGACGACCGTCAGGCAGTCGGGCGCGGCGGCGAGGATCTCACCGGCGGCCCAGGCGAGGTACTCGCTGAGCAGCCTGCGGGGCAGGAAGTCGTTCGGACGGATGCGGCGGCCCTCGCCGGCCCGGACGCTGTGGCCGTCGTCGGCGAGGCGCAGGTCGCGCTCCTGGCACCACTCGGCGAGGGAGGGGCCGGACAGCGGTGCGGGACCGGCGACCATCCGTTCGTCCGCGAAGGCCGTCAGCTGGGAGCAGACGGTGTTGAGCAGCAGGTGGTCGGGCTGGTCGGCCGTGTGGAACCCGGGCCCGAAGGGACGCGGGTCCACCAGGTGCACGGTCAGCGGCGCGGGCCGGGTGAGACTGTGGGCGACCAGACGTTCCAGGAGCCCGAGGCCCCGGGAGCCCAGGCCGATGATCGCCACGCTCGCCGCGGAGGCTCGTATCGGGGTCACCACCGGCGTGTCTCCCCGAAGAAGTCGGGGATCTCGATGGCCGTACCGTCGCGGCGCGCCTGTTCCAGGACGAAGGCGCCGACCGCGAGGTCCAGCACGCCGAGGCCGAACGGCGAGAAGATCACCGGGCGTCCGCCGTCGGGCGTCACCTCGCCGTTCAGTACGCCGGCGAGGGTTCCGGTGACGAAGTCACGGGAGCCGGTGGCCTGTTCGGCGAGGTGTGGTGAGGTGTCGGCCTTCAGGCAGTGGTCGACGTCGTCCAGGATGTTCTGCGCCGCCAGTATCACTTCCGGGGCCAGGTCGCGCAGTGAGATGTGCAGGACGAGCTGGCCGGCCCGGAACGGCGTGGTGACGTACGGCTTCAGCGCCGTGGTCGCGAACACGACGGTGTCGGCGGCGAGGGCCTCGGCGAGGTCCGTGGTGAAGGAGGCGGGCACCTGCTGGGTGGTGTGCAGGTGCTCGGCCAGGGCCTGGCCGGAGGGCTCGTGCAGGTCGTGGACGAGGTAGGCGTCGGGGACGCAGTCGGCTGCGTGCAGGTAGTCGCAGATGTTGCGGGCGATGACGCCGGCGCCCACGACCGCGATTCTCTTCCCCCGGTGTCCCTCCGGGCGCAGCGTGGCGGCGGCCACGGCCGCGGAGGCGGCGGTGCGGGCGGAGCTGATGGTGGCGGCTTCCAGGCATGCCACGGGGTAGCCGGTCTCGTAGTCGTTCAGGACGAGCACGGCGGAGGCGCGGGGTGCCCCGGACCGCGTGTTGTCCGGGAAGCTCGCGATCCACTTGATACCGGCGACGCCGGCCTCGGGACCGAGGAAGGCGGGCAGGGCGATGATGCGGGAGTCCGGCTTCTGCGGGAACCGCAGGAAGTAGCTGTCGGGATTGACGGTCTTTCCGGCCTCGTGAATGCGGTAGGTCCGGCGCACGAGGTCCAGGACTTCGCGACGGCTGTCGTGCAGCACCTCGCGCACGCTGCCGCCGGCGACTATTTCAAATTTGAACACTTTTCGTTTCCCCCGGCTCGGGGTGCACCCGAGCATTGTTCTGTTCGTCGTCGGTCTTCACTGATGGTCCGTCAGTGAAGTTCGGGCCAGTTCTCGGCCACCCAGGAATCGTCGTAGATCGTGCTCAGATAGCGGTCGCCGAAGTCGGGTGAGATCGCCACGACGACACTTCCGTCCGGAATCCTCTTGGCCGTGCTCTGCACCGCGCTGAGCACCGTTCCCGTGGATCCGCCGAGCAGCAGGCCGCGTTCGCTGGCGAGGACGCGGCACATGGCAACGGCTTCCGCCTCGGATACCAGCACGACTTCGTCGACCAGTGTCTCGTCGAGTATTTCCGGCCGCCGGCTGGCCCCGAGACCGGGAATGTGACGGCGGGCGGGCCGGCCCCCGAAAGTCACCGATCCCACACTGTCGACGGCGATGATCCGCGTGCCGGGACTGTGGCGGCGGAAGAACTCCGCGCATCCCATCAGCGTCCCGGTGGTGCCGGCGCCGACGAACACGTAGTCGACCCGGCCCAGCGCCTCGGAGATGGACCGTCCCGTCCGCTCCCGGTGCGCCCGGGGTCCCGCCGGATTGGCGTACTGGTTGAGCCAGTGCAGGTCGGACTCCCGGCGCAGGCGCTGCTGGATGTAGTCGATGCGGGACTGCAGAAAGCCGCTGTTGCCGTCCCTGACGGTCACCACCACGACCTCGGCGCCGAGGGCCTCCATCAGGCGGACCGTCTGCGGGTTGGCGTTGGGGTCGGTGACGCAGGTGAGGGGGTAGCCCTTGGCGGCGCAGACCATCGCCAGGGCGACTCCCAGGTTTCCCGAGGTCGATTCGATGAGCCGGGTCCGCGGAAAGCGGCACCCGGAGGCCTCGGCTTCTTCCACGAGGGCCACCGCGGTCTTCAGTTTCACCGAGCCCGCGGGATTGAGGCCCTCGATCTTGAGGAAGACGGAACTTCCCGGAACCAGTTGATGGAGCTGGACGAACAAGTCGTCCAGCACAAGGTCGTACACTTCTTCCGCTATCACCAGAGTCCAAACCGTAGAAATGGGCACGCGCGGCGTGGTCAGCGCCGCAGCAGATGGTGCCCATCGGGCTTGCCGGTCGGTGCGCAACTTTCAGCGCACGCTACGCAGAAGGGACTTCTTTCCCCCGTCCCCCGTGTATCGCTGTATCCCCCAGTCATTCGTCGCGATGATGCCACTCTGACATGTCACGACTTCCAGGACAAGCAAAGTCTTGTCAACGGCGGTGCACGATCCGAGGGTTGACCCTTTGAAGGGACTCTTTGCAGGCCTCGGCCCCGGCTCATTACCTCTGTTCCGACGCGCCCAGGGCCGTGCTCAGTTCCCGCCGATAGCCGGCGTACGCCGTTCGCAGCGCCTCTCCCGGCCAGTCGGGGGGCAGCAACGCGGACGGCAGGACCGGGTCGGTGAGCAGATGGCGCACGGCCGCCGCGTAGGCGGTGAGCCGGTCGGCCGGATGTCCGGCCGCGCTCGCGTGGTCGAGCAGAGAGCGGGCCGTGGCCGCCCAGCCGGCCAGCGGCCAGAGGCGGTCGGCCAGTTCACCCGGGGGGTCGTCGGGGCGGGCCGTGTACGTCAGGGCCACCCGGCGCAGGGCTGCCGGCAGCGGCCGGTCGAGGTTGGCCGGGCGCAGCCACACGCCCTCGCGGAGTTCCGCCATGCGCAGGGCGGTGAGCCGGGCGCGCAGGTCGGCGCGTTCGGCGGGGCCGCGGCCGGTGGCCGTGATCACCACCATCTCCCAGTCGCCGTCCCACGCGCGCGTGCGCGGGTGCACGGCGTCGTCCTGGCGGCGCTGCCGGGCCAGCAGCCGGTCGCTGAGCCGGTAGACGGCGTCCGCGCGCCGGAGGTCCCCCGCGGACACCATCCGGCTCAGCGCGGCCCGCAGTGTGGAGCCGCCGACCCCGAACGGCTCCACCAGCCGGACCAGGTCCTTCACCGGCAACTCGGGCGGGTGCACGCCGAGGAGCAGGCTCAGCACGACCGACCGGGCGGACAGGGGTCGCAGGCCTGCCGGATCCGGCTCCGCCGAGACGTTCATGCGCATGGCCCCGTACTGTACGTGCGCCTTCCTGTTGCATCATTGCTACAGCCGCAGGGAGAGTGCAACATGCTTGTATGGTCCCGATTCCCGCGCAGTCGCCGCTGCCGCCGCAGCCCTCGCAGCCGTACGCCACGCACGACGTCACCAACCAGGCCCCGCCGCTCGCCCCGTACGACGCCTCCGACGACCCGGCCCTGCTGGAGGGGCTGCGCCGGGAGGGCGCCGGGTGGGCCGAGGACGGTCTCCGGCGGCTGGGGGCCCGGGCCGGCAGCGCGGAGGCCCAGGAATGGGGCGAGCAGGCGAACCGGTACGAGCCGGTGCTGCGCACCCACGACCGCTACGGCCACCGCGTCGACGAGGTGGACTTCCACCCCAGCTGGCACCACCTGATGCGGACGGCGGTCACCGAGGGCCTGGCCGGAACGCCGTGGGCCGACGACCGGCCGGGCGCGCACGTGGCCCGGTCCGCGGGCGGCCTGGTCTGGGGACACACGGAGGCCGGGCACGGCTGCCCGACGTCGATGACCTACGCCGCCGTACCCGCCCTGCGCGCACAGCCGGATCTGGCCAAGGTCTACGAGCCGCTGCTCACCAGCCGGGAGTACGACCCCGTACTGCGTGTCCCCACCGAGAAGCCCGGGCTGCTCGCCGGGATGGGCATGACCGAGAAGCAGGGCGGCTCCGACGTCCGGACGAACACCACCACGGCCACGCCCACCGGCGAGCCGGGCGTGTACACGCTGCGCGGGCACAAGTGGTTCACGTCGGCGCCGATGTGCGACGTCTTCCTGGTGCTCGCGCAGGCCCCGGGCGGGCTGTCGTGCTTCCTGGTGCCGCGGATCCTGCCGGACGGCACCCGCAACACCTTCCGTATCCAGCGGCTGAAGGACAAGCTGGGCAACCGGTCCAACGCCTCCTCGGAGCCGGAGTTCGACCGGACGGTCGCCTGGCTGGTGGGACCGGAGGGGCGGGGCGTGAAGACCATCATCGAGATGGTCAACTGCACCCGGCTGGACTGTGTGATGTCCTCGGCGGCCCTGATGCGCAAGACGCTGGTCGAGGCGGGTCACCATGCCCGGCACCGCAGCGCGTTCGGCGCCCGGCTCGTCGACCAGCCGCTGATGCGCAACGTCCTGGCCGATCTCGCGCTGGAGTCGGAGGCGGCGACGACGCTCACGCTGCGACTGGCCGGCGCGGCGGACCGCGCGGTGCGCGGGGACGCCGGGGAGCGGGCCTTCCGGCGCATCGCCACCGCCGCGGGCAAGTACTGGGTCACCAAGCGGGGTCCGGCCTTCACCGCCGAGGCCCTGGAGTGCCTGGGCGGCAACGGGTACGTCGAGGACTCCGGCATGCCCCGGCACTACCGGGAGGCCCCGCTGCTGTCGATCTGGGAGGGGTCCGGGAACGTCAACGCGCTCGACGTGCTGCGCGCCCTCGGCCGCGAACCCGACAGCGCCGACGCCCTGTTCGCCGAACTGGCCCTCGCGCGCGGGGCCGACGCCCGCCTCGACACGGCCGCCGCCGCGCTCAAGGACGAGTTGGCCGAAACCGATCAGGTGGGCGCCCGCCGGCTGGTCGAGCGGATGGCCCTCGCGCTTCAGGCGTCGCTGCTCGTGCGGCACGCTCCGCACCCGGTCGCGGACGCCTTCTGCGCGACCCGGCTGGGCGGCGACTGGGGCCGTTCGTTCGGCACCCTGCCCGCCGGAACCGGGCTCGACGCCATCCTGGAGCGCGCCCTGCCCGGCCGGAACTGACCCCTCCCCGCGCGCGTGCGGCCGACCGCCTCCCCATGGCCGGTGACCGCCGACGGATCGCACACAGTCAGCACGTGGATTCGGACCGTTGTCAGTGCCGTGGTGCACACTCGCGATCAGGTGGGACTCGCCTGGGGAGGACAACGTGTTCACGGGGATCGACGAGGTCGACTGGGACTCGCTGCGGCACGCGCACGGCAGCGCGGAGGACGTGCCCGGGTGGTTGCGCGCCCTGGCGTCCGCGGACACCGCCGAGCGGGCGACCGCGCTCGACGGGATGTACGGCGCGCTGCACCACGAGGGAAGGGTGTACGACTCGACGCTGGCCTGCGTTCCCTTCCTGTTCGCGCTGGCGGCCCGCGAGGAGGTCGCGGACCGGGGCTGCATCGTGGAACTGCTGGTCAGCATCGGCGGCGGGAGCGGCGAGGACGGGCAGCGGGACCGGCGGGCGTGGGAGGCGGTGCGCGCGGGTGCCGGGGTGTTCGCCGCGCTCGCCGGGGACCCGGACCCGGCCGTGCGCCGGGCGGCGGCCGGGGCTCTGGTCCGCTTCCTGGACGATCCCCCGCGGGTGCTGGAGCTGCTGCGGCGGTGGCTGCCGGCCGAGCGGGACGACTCCGTCCTGGCCGCCCTCACGGAGGCGCTCGGCCTGTTCGTGCAGCGGTACCCCGCGCACGCGGACGGGGCGTTGGACCTCCTGGCCGAACAGAGCGCGCCGCCGTACGCGCCGGGGCGGCGGCTGGCGGCGCTCGGCCAGCTCGCGCTCCGCGCGCCCGGCCGGCTCCCCGCCGACCTGGTGCCGGCGGCGGTGCGACTGCTGCACCAGCGGTCCGCGCAGCGCCTCCCGGCCCGGGAGTTCTCCGGCACGGACACCCTGGTGCGCCGGATTCGGCGGCTGCGGCCCTCCGACGAGCAGGGCGCCGCGCTGCTGCGGACCCTGCACGGCGCGCTCGGTGACCGGGTGGACGACCGGATCGCCCTGCTCGTCGGTCAGTTGACCAGCCCGGACCCGGTGGACCGGTGCAATGCCGTGTGGATGTCGGCGGGGCTGTTCCGCGGCTGGCGCGGCGCGTACGACGGACCGGTACGGCTGCTCGGCGCCCAACTGCGCACCGACCAGGACCGGTTACGGGACGCGGCCGTCTCGGTCCTGGCCGAGCTGCACGCGCTGGCCAGACCGGCCGCGGACGAGCTGCACGCGCTCGTGGCCGCCCGGCCCGACCTGTGGACGCACCGCTGGGAGCGCTCCTCGCCCACGCTGGGCGGCCCGCTCAAGGCACTGGCCAGGAGCGGCGATCCCCGCGCGGTCCCGCCCCTGGCCCAGCTTCTGGCCGGCCCGGCGGCGCCCGCCGGGCTGGGCTTCGAAGTCGCACACCTCGGCCGGGCCGCGGCTGCGCTGGCCCCCGCCCTGCGGCACCGCCTCGGCCGGATCCCGCTCGCCTCCCCCGGCGCCGCCCGGCTCGCCATCCCGCTGCTCACCGCGATCAGGGCCGTCGGCGACCGGGAGGCCGTGCCCGAACTGCTGCGGCTGCTCTCGGACGCCCCCGACGGCCCGGGAGCGCGGGAGGAGATCGTCGGCCAGGTGATCGAGACACTGGCGGAGCTGGGCGCCGCCGCACAGGCGGCACCGCTCCTGCGCCCGCTGCTGCGCACCCGCCACGCGGCCGTCGCGGCGGGCACGCTGTGGTCGGCGGACGGGGACGCCTCGGCCGTACTCCCGGTTCTGCGGGGTGAGTTGACGCGGGCCGACCCGGGCCTGCGCCGCAGCGCCGCACGGCAGCTCGGCAGGCTGGGCCCGGCCGCGCGCGGCGCGCTGCCCGAGCTGCGCCGGCTCGCCCGGTCGGGACCGGCCCGGGAACGCATACCGGCCGCCTGCGCGCTGTGGCGCATCACCGGGGATCCGGACCCGGTCCGGCCCCTGTTCCGGGCCGCGTGGACGGCGGACGCGCGCACGCGGCCGGCCATAGCCCGCTGCCTGACCGCGATGGGCCCGGCCGCGGCGCCGCTACGCGACCTGATCACCGAGGAACTGACCCGCCCCCGCCGGCACACGGCCCACGAGGGCGCGTTCGGCAGCCACGACATCCCCGACGACGAGGAACTGCTGCGCACCTGCCGGGAGGTGCTGGCAGGGCTGTAGCCGGGGACGGCCGCGTACTCGGCCGCGCCCCGGCCTCCCCCACCGCCGGGGAACGCGCCGGCGACGGAGGAGATCTCGCCGGGCCACCGGGACGCGGTGCCAGACGACGCGTCCCGACTGCGGGCCGAGGCGGGGCCTCCCGCTGCAGCATCCCTGGTGGCTGGCCCCCGTCGTGACGACCGGTGGCGGCGACGGCAGGCACGGAGGGCGGCGAAGCCGACGGCCGACGGGTCGCAGGGGACGGCACGGACACGCGGAGGCGGTGTCAGACCATGCGTCCCCACTGCGGACGGCACGGGCGCGCGGAGGCGGTGTCAGACCATGCGTCCCCACTGCGGGCCGAGGCGGGACCACTCCGTGTCCCAGGCGTCCATGCGCCGGCGTTCCAGGCGGCCCCGTACCGCCAGGCCGCCGACGAAGGGGACGGCCGCGGCGCTCACTCCGACCAGGATGCCTATCAGGGCGGCCCGGAAGGCCGCCTCCGAGGCGGTGGTGGGCCGGGAGGCGAGCCGGCCCCGCGGGTCGGTCCAGACGGTGAGCGGCGTACCGGGCTCGCTGCCGGCCGCCACCCGGACCTGGCCGGTGCGGGCGGAGCTGTCGGCAGCCGTCCAACGGACCGTGGCCCGGACCCGCTCACCGGCGGAGGCATGACTGTTCTGTGCAGGGGACGATCCGGGGACCAGCGCGACCACGCGGGCCACGGCGGGCCGCCGGTCGGCCCGCTCCCTGGCGAGTCCGTGCTCCACCGACCGGGTCGCCGTGAGGCCCGCCAGCACACCGGCCAGGACCGTCAGCAGGCAGGCACCGAGCACCACCCAGGCCTCCACCACGTCGGCCCGGCGCTTGAGCGGATTGCGCCGCCAGCGCCACAGCCACACCTTCGGACCACGGAACGCCTTCAAGGGCATCCTCCTCACGAGCGCACCGACCGGCCGGAGCGCCCTCCCATACGGGAGAGTCCGCTCCGTTGCTCACGACGAGCCGTCCCCCAGACGGTGGCACGAGACACCCCTCTCGCGCAGGCGCATGCCGGAACAGGACGGCGCGATCTTCGCCACAACCCGGCGACACAGCCCTTGACCTGCGCGGACACCCGAACCGCGGGAGAGTGTCAGTGGTGGGGTGCACACTGGCCGATATCTGACGACTACCTGGACAACGGTGTCCCGGAGGTGATCGGCATGGCCGAGGTACTGCTCGCGGTGGGCACCCGCAAGGGCCTGTTCATCGGGCGGCGGCGGGGCGGCGGGCCCTGGGAGTTCGACGAGAGTCCTTACTTCAACGCGCAGGCCGTCTACTCGGTCGCGGTCGACACCCGGGGCGCCCGGCCCCGGGTGCTGGCGGGCGGCGACAGCGCCCACTGGGGCCCCTCGGTGTTCCACTCCGACGACCTCGGCCGCACCTGGACCGAACCGGCGCGGCCCGCGGTGAAGTTCCCCGGGGACACCGGCGCCTCCCTGGAGCGCGTCTGGCAGTTGCACCCGGCCGCCGCCGAGCCCGACGTGGTGTACGCGGGCACGGAACCGGCCGCGCTGTACCGCTCGGAGGACCGCGGCGAGAGCTTCGAGCTGGTCCGGCCGTTGTGGGAGCACCCGACCCGCGGGCGATGGGTTCCGGGTGGCGGCGGTGAGGGCCTGCACACGATTCTCACCGACGCCCGCGATCCGCGGTCCGTGACGGTGGCCGTCTCCACGGCGGGGGTGTTCCGCACGCGCGACGGCGGGGCGAGCTGGTCACCGGCCAACGCCGGGGTGTCCGCGGTCTTCCTGCCTGATCCGTACCCGGAGTTCGGCCAGTGCGTGCACAAGGTCGCCAGGGACGCGGGCGACCCGGACCGGCTGTATCTGCAGAACCACTGGGGGGTGTACCGCAGCGACGACGCGGGCGGGCGGTGGACCGACATCGGCGCGGACCTGCCGACCACCTTCGGGTTCGCGGTGGCCGCGCACCCCCACCGGGGCGACACGGCGTACGTCTTCCCGATCAACGCCGACGCCGACCGCGTGCCCGCCGAGCGCCGCTGCCGGGTCTTCCGCACCGTGGACGCGGGCGTGACCTGGGAGCCGCTGACCGAGGGTCTGCCGGCGGAGGACCACTACGGCACGGTCCTGCGGGACGCCCTGTGCACGGACGACTGCGACCCCGCCGGGGTGTACTTCGGCAACCGCAACGGCGAGGTGTTCGCCTCGGCCGACGACGGCGACAGCTGGCAGTCGCTGGCCACGCACCTGCCGGACGTGCTGTGCGTGCGGGCGGCGGTGGTCGGCTGACCGCGGGCAGGAGCGTTCACGAGCCCGGGGCCGACGGCTCGACCCGCGTCGGCGTGGCCGCGCGACCGTCCGCGCCCCCATGGTCGTGTCTCCGGGGCGACGTGCTGCGGCCCCGGGCCGGTCGGAGTCGGCGCGCGCCGTGGCCCCCAGCCTGGTCACCCGTCTCCAACGGCCAGGCGACCGCGCGCAGATGAGCATGTTCACAGCCGGCCGACTCCCATCCTCCTGACAGAAGCGCGGAGCCCGGACAGGCAGGCATTACGTTCCGTAACATGCTGCTCGGTATGTGGACAGTGGGGTGCGCCGTGGCCTGTGTATGCACCATCATCTTGCCGCGCGCCCACGCTGGGTGCATCCGCAACAACAGCAAGCGACGAACCGAGGGCCACGTGAGTAACGAAGCCGCATTACAAGGGACGCTGCAGCGGGTGTACAGCCATGTTTTGAACCATGACGCGGGACACGGCGTCCCGGCCACCGAGCTCGCCGCAGAGCTTCTGCTGCCTCAAGCGGAAGCCGGTGCCTGCGTCGAACATCTCCTGAGGATGGGGTTGTTGTGCCGCCACGCGGGCGACAGGCTCATAGCGGTGCCACCCGATCAAGCGGCGACCGACGTGCTCGGTCCGCTGGAACGTGACATGCGCACACAGCGTGCCCGGATAGAGAGGATGCGCAGAGAGTTCATCTCCTTCATGCCCGCGTTCGAGGCGAGCATGACGAACCATCAGCACCGAACTGGTGTCCAAGTGCTCGACAGCCTCGCCGACGTGCGTGCGGTGATCGACGATCTGGTGAGCCACTGCAAGGAGGAGATCCTCACCGCGCAGCCGGGGGGCGGACGCGAGGAGAGCGTTCTCGAGGAGGCCGCCCCCCGAGACAAGGAGGCCCTCGGCCGGGGCGTCCGCATGAAGATCCTGTACCAGCGCACGGCCCTCGTCAGCCGGGGCACCCACGTCTACATCGACCTGGTCACCGGCCTCGGCGCCCAGGTGCGCACCGTCAGCGACCGCTTCACGCGCATGCTGATCTTCGACCGGAAGATCGCGCTGATCGCCGTGCCGGGCAAGTCGCACGCGGCCGCCCTCATCGAGGAGCCGAACATGGTGGATTTCGTGGTGGGTACGTACGAGAGGCTGTGGCTGGCCGCCGAGCCGCTGCCGGTCGACATCGACACCCGGGCCGGGATCACCGACGGCCTCAAGCAGATGATCATCCGTCTCCTCACCGAGGGCATGACGGACGCCTCCATCGCCACCCGTCTGGGCATGTCCGTCCGCACCTGCCGACGTCACGTCGCTCAGATCATGGCCGAACTGGAAGCGCAGAGCCGCTTTCAGGCGGGCTATCTGCTGGCCGCCCGGGAGCGTATGGACACATGACGCCGGAAGGACCACGGCGCCGGTCCGGGACGGTTCGGGGCGGGCTCACACGTGCCCGTGTCCCGGACCGGCACGCTCGTGGGTCACCGCTCCAGCAGCTTGTGCGCTCCTTCCGGCAGCCGCAGATACACCAGCCCGGACAGCAGGCACAGCACGGCCACGTACCAGGGGAAGGTGCTGGGAACGCCCAGTTCCCTGAAGAGCGTTCCCATGTACGGGGCGGTCCCGCCGAAGAGCGCCACGGTGAGGGAGTACGGGAACCCGATGCCTGCGGCACGCACCCGGGCGGGGAAGACCTCGGCGTTCACGGCGGCCGCGATCGAGGAGTAACCGGTGAGGAGCAGCAGCCCGGCACACTGCACGAACAGCAGCGATGCGAAGGAGTCGGAGACCAGGTTCAGCAGAGGCACGCAGAGCACGGCGAAGCCGCCCGCGAAGCCGATGAGCATCGGGCGGCGGCCGATCCGGTCCGAGAGCATGCCGCCCAGCGGCTGCACCAGTGCGAAGAAGATCAGGGAGATGGTGCCGACCAGGAGCGACTGTCCCTTGTCGAAGCCCTCGTTGACCTGTGCGTACGTGGGCAGATAGGCGGTCCAGGTGTAGAAGGCGATGGTGCCGCCCATGGTGATGCCGCAGATCAGCAGAGACTCCCGGGGGCAGGTGCGCAGGGCCTCGAAGAGACCGGCGCGAGCGGTCGGCCGCACGTCGCTGCGGGTCTCCAGGGCGCCGTACCGGACCCACAGGCCGAGGAGGCTGAGTAACGCGCCGACGAGGAAGGGGATCCGCCAGCCCCACGCGTGCATCGAGTCGTCGTCGAGCGTGAGCACCATGAGCGCGGCCGTCCCCGAGGCCAGGATCTGCCCGGTGGTGGCGGAGACGTAGTGGAAGCTGGAGTACAGCCCGCGTCTGCCCGGCCCCGCCGACTCCACAAGGAACGTGGTGCTCGCCGCGAACTCCCCGCCCGCGGAGAGCCCTTGGAGCAGCCGGGCCAGCACCAGGATCACCGGGCCGAGGGCTCCCGAGGCCTCGTACGTGGGGGTGAGCGCCACCACGAGACAGCTGGCGCCCATCAGTAACAGGGTGGTGGTGAGCGCCGCGCGCCGGCCTTTGCGGTCGGCGACCGAGCCGAGCAGCAGACCGCCGAGGGGCCGGGCGAAGAACCCGACGGCGAAGACGGCGAACGTCGACAGGAGCGGCACCAGGGAGTTCTCCGCCCCCTGCGGGAAGATCTCGGCGGCGATGTAGACGGCCAGGAAGGTGTAGATGTGCCAGTCGTACCACTCCACGACGTTGCCGACGGATGCCGCGAGCAGTTGGCGGCCTCTTCGCGGGGGCGGGGAGGTGACGGACATGTCGTCCACCGCCGACCAGTAAGTCATGTGGGCTTCCCCGATCCATTGTCAGCAGTTCTGTAGGGAATTGGGACACGTTCCATGACGCCCGGGACCGCATTCCGGCGCGGCACCGCGGCGGGCTCCTCCGCCGGGGTCACCTCTCTGCGCCCGGGGTGGGCCCGGGCGGCCCGGGCGGCGCCAGCGCCACCGCGAGCCGAGTGAGTGCCTCACGCATCACGAGCTCGTCGTGCACCAGGGCGATTCGTATGTGCCCGGCCCCCGGGTTCACCCCGTCCGCTCCGGCGGCGGCCAGGTAGCGGCCGGGCATGACGGTGAGCGCGTGATGGCGCCAGAGGCGTCGGGCCGTCTCCTCGTCGTCCGCCACGGGAAGCCAGAGGAAGAAACCGGCTGCGGCCCTTCGGTAGTGGGGGACGTCCTTCAGCATCGCGTCCGCGAGCGCCCAGTTCCTGGCCAGCGACGCGCGGGCCACCGCCACATGCGCGTCGTCCGACCAGAGGGCGGTGGCGACGGCGTTGACGGGTGCCGGAGCCGAGACACCGCACACTCTGTTGTAGCCGGCGTAGGCGGCCACGGTCTCCGGGTCGCCGGCGGCGAAGCCACTGCGCAGTCCCGGCGCCCCCGACCGCTTGGACAGGCTGTGCAGCACGAGGAAGGGCCCGGGCGCGCCCAGGTCCCGCTCCACCGAGGAGAGGAACCCCGGTGGTGTCCGGTCGGGTGACAGGTCCGTGTAGCACTCGTCGACGATGAGCAGGGCCCCGGCCTCGGCGGCGGTCTTCGCCACCACGCTCAGGGCGTCCGCGGAGAGGATTTCGCCCCGGGGGTTGCCGGGGTTGCAGAGGACGACGGCGGCGACCCGTTCGCCCGCGGCGGCGACGGCCGCCGCGACGGGCGCCGGATCGCCGTCGTCGTCCAGGGTGTAGAAGACGGCTTCGGCGCCGGCCGCTTCGGCGCCGGCGCGGTACGTCGGGTAGAAGGGGTTCGGCATGACCACCGCAGGCGCTCCCCGGCCACGGGCACGCTCGACGGCACAGGCGACGGCCACCGCCACCGCCACCGCCTGCTTGGTACCCGGGGTGGGTTCGACGGCGATCCGCCCCTCGGCGAGACTGCGCCGGACCCCGAAGCGGCGCTCCAGCCACCGGCCGTACGCGTCGCGCAGCTCGGCGCTGCCTCCGAGCTGGGGATAGCGGGTCCAGTGCTCGGCGACGGCCAGCGGTGCCACGTCGATCGAGGGGGGACCCAGCCGGGACTCGCCCAGCTGGAGCGGGATCGGGTCGAGCCCCGGTGGCGCGGGTACGCCGTGGAGCAGATCGCGCAGGCGGGCGAATGCGCTGCGGACAGGCTTCATCGGTCAGTCTCGCACCAGATCGTTCAGTGCCGTCTTGCCCCGCGTCCGCTCGTCCGCGTACTTCACGATGACCGCGGCGTAGACCGAGAGTTCGGGTCGGCGGGGGTCGGTGCGCGAGCCGGGGACCACGACGGCGTTCTCGGGCACCTCGCCGTGGAACACCCGACCCGACGCCCGGTCCACGATGGGCGTCGAACGTCCCAGGAAGACGCCCATGCCGATGACCGCGCCGCGGCGGACCCGCACGCCTTCGGCGATCTCGCTGCGCGCCCCGATGAACACCTCGTCCTCGATGACGACGGGGTCGTCGCCGATCGGTTCGAGGACACCGCCGATCCCCGCGCCGCCGGAGATGTGGCAGCGTTCGCCGATCTGCGCGCAGGATCCCACCGTCGCCCAGGTATCGACCATGGTGCCGGCGCCGACGTACGCGCCGATGTTCACGAACGACGGCATCAGCACCGCTCCGGGCGCCACATGGGCCCCATGGCGGACTATCGCGCCGGGCACGACCCTGATCCGTGCCTTCTCGAAGTCGCTGTCCCGCCACCCCTCGAACTTGAGGGGTACCTTGTCGTAGCTCTTGGGCTGCCCGGCGCCGGACGTGGACGGCGCGTTGCTGTGGGTCAGGAACGAGAGCAAGATCAACTTCTTGACGAAAGTGTCGGTGATCCAGGCTCCGCCCACCGGGTTCGCGGCTCGCAGTTCGCCCCGGTCAAGGGCTTCCAGGCCGGTCTCGACGTGCGGCGCGAGCGTTCGCAGCTCGTCCTCGGTCAACGCGGTACGGCGCTCGAAGGCCTCTTCGATCAGCGTCCTGTTCTGCACACTATTCACCTTTGATTCGTGTGTCGCTCGGGTGCTCGTGGTGCCGGGACCGGCGGCCAGCCGCGCCGAGCACGGTCTCGGGCTGCCGGCGGACCGTGGCCAGGTAGTCCTCGAACCGCTCCGCCCGGCGGATCTCGACGACGTCGTCGTCCTCGGTCAGGAGCAGCTCGGCGGGCCGCAGGCGTCCGTTGTAGGTGAAACCCATGGCATGTCCGTGGGCACCGGTGTCGTGGATGAGGACGACGTCGCCCTCGCGTGGGTCGGGCAGCGAACGGTCGACCGCGAATTTGTCCATGTTCTCGCAGAGCGCCCCGACCACGTCGAACTCGGACTCGGGCCGCCCGGTGGCGAAGGGGAGGGTCACGTGGTGGTAGGCGCCGTAGAACCCGGGCCTCATGAGGGCGGACATCGAGGCGTCCACACCGACGATGTCGCGGGCCTTGCGGGAGCGGTTGATGACGCTCGCCACCAGGACTCCGTGCGGGCCGGTCACGTAGCGCCCGCACTCCATCAGGATCCGCGGGCCGTCCTGTCCGGGGAAGCAGCGCCGTCTCGCCGCCAGGATGGCGTCCGCGTAGTCCTGGAAGTCCAGCGGCTCGTCCTCCGGCCGGTACGGGATGCCCAGACCGCCTCCCACATTGAGGTAGTCGAAGGCGATACCGGTCGTGTCGGCGATCTGCGCGGCGAGTTCGATCACGTCGACGGCCGCCCGGCTCGCCCGGCGTACATCGAGTTCGTTGGCGCAGGTCATGCCGTGGATGCCGAAGCGGGTCGCGCCCCGGCGCCGCGCGTCCCGGTAGGCGTCGGGCAACTGGTCCACCGGCACGCCGAACTTGGTGTGCGCCGTGTCCCCCATCAGTGCCGAACCGGCGGAGAGGCCGTGGGGCGACACCCGGAAGGCGACGGTGTCGGGCAGGGTCTCGGTCTTGTCGAAGAAGGACCTGTCGTCGAAGGTGACCAGGGCCCCCGTCTTGAGGGCCAGGTCGTACTCGGCGCGAGCGGTGTTGTTCGACGTGAAGACCACGTCCCGGCCGGTCGCGCCCAGTCGTTCGGCCAGCTCCAGTTCGACCGGGGAGGCGCAGTCGAGGCCGCTTCCCTCACGCAGGAGCAGGGACAGCACATGCGGATTGGGCAGGGCCTTGACGGCGAAGTACTCACGGAAGGGCTCGTCGGCGAAGGCGGCGACCATGCCGCGGTAGGTATCGACGATCCCCCGTGCGTCGTAGATGTGGAACGGGGTTCCGTAGGCGGCGACGATGTCGCCGAGTACGGGCAGCAGCCGTTGGGCGAACCCATCCGATATGGGCAACTCTCCCCCTCGCTGTGATGGAAGCCGGTGACGGCCGCTGTCAGGGCACCCGCGCGATGCAGACCGTGCGGTTGCGCGGTCCGCTGAGCGGGCGGTCGTAGGAGAAGTAGTAGCTCTCCACGGGTACGTAACCGACGGAGGCCAGGGCGTCCTGGAGGTAGTCCTTGGAGATGAACCAGAAGTCCGCCACCCGCTCGTGCGGAGCGAAGTCCGCCTCGGGGTCCTGTGGCGCGTCGTTGGAGAACACCAGGTGCGCCCCGGCCTTCAGCTCCAGTTGCTCCAGCTTGCCGAGGGCGGGCCCTACGTGGTCCTTCGTGTCGAAGACGTGGCCGAGGAACCCGTCGGCGTAGACGGCGTCCGTGTCACGCATGTCCTCGGGCCGGAGGGCGAAGTAGTCGGCGGTGAAGGCGTCCACGCCCTTCTGCCGGGCGAGTGCGACCGCCTCTTCGTTGACGTCGATCCCGCGGACGGTCCGGTCGCGGGCCGCGAGCACACCCTCGACGGCCGCGTTCCCGCAACCGAGGGAGAATACGCTTCCCCCCTCCTGGGTCAGGGCGAGCAGTTTGTCCACCATGTGGGAGCGGTATTCGGGTATGTAGGTCGACGGGGTGACGGAGTCGTTGAACGCTCCGCCGTTCTCCCAGATGGCGTAGATGTTCGTCGTCTCCTCGCCCACGGAGCGCTGCGATGTGTAGTAGTCGCGGACCAGGTTCAGGTTCTGGGTCGTCTGCGTCATCTGCCTAGCTCCTCGCTGAGGTGGTGGACGTGCCGGGGACGTAGATGTGCTCTTGCGTGTACTCGATGGATTTGGCCGGCAGTCGGCGCAGTTCCTCGACCAGTGGTCGCAGGGGGGCGAGGGTGGCCGGTCCGAAGGCCTGGTGCAGTGCGGCTGCGGGCTTCGCCCGGCCGGCGAGCAGCGCGTCGGCCAGCACCCGGGCCAGGGACCGCAGCCCCGCGAGGACGACCTGGGAGTCACCCGTCAGCCGGGGGCCGTTCTCCTCTTCGAGTGCGAGGGCGCCCAGTTGGACGAAGTAGGAGAGCTGGAGGAACATGCCGTCGCTGTCGGGGAAGTGCCCGAAGCCGCGGTCCGCGTAGCGCAGGCATTCCGCGAGGTAGTAGGCGATGACGTCGGCCTGGGCGATGCCGAGCTCCGCGGCCCACACGTCGGCGAGGATCAGGACGCCGAAGACGTCGGCGGCGACCTCCTGGAGGACCACGGAGGCCCAGCGGTCGGCGGCGTTCAGCTCTTTGAAATCGGTGGCCGGACGGTGCACGAAGTGCCCGAGTTCGTGGCTGAGGACGCCGAGCGTGGGAATGGCGTCGAACCGCTCGTCGGTCGGGTCGAACTTGACGTCGGTGTTCAGGAACCTGGCGGCCAGCGGGGCGGAGATGTTCTCCAGGACCGCCCGGTGCGTATTGGTGAAGTAGTAGGTCTTCTTGAAGGGCGAGTACTTGACTCCCTCGTCCTCGGGGAGGAAGTAGGCGATGTGCTTGGGGTGCAGATTGCCTTCCCCCGCCATGAAGAACAGTCGCGCGGCGCCGAAGGCCGGCAGATCACCGACCCGGAGGTCGGCGTGGAGGCCGCGCAGATAGGCGGCGACCTCCTCGTCGGCGCCGAGGGCGGCCGTCACCAGGGACTGGTGCGCCTCGTCGCTACGGCAGGCGAAAGCCGTCGGCAGGCCCTTGACCTCTTTGCCGTACCAGGTGGAGACCTGTCCGGCGACGACGGTGAAGTCCTCCTGGAGTGCGGCCAGTTCCCGCAGGATGTCGTCGTCGTACCCGTGCTGGACGGCCTGCGCCCGCAGGGTGACGGCTCGGCGGTCGGCGTGGCCGGGCAGGTACTCGGCGATCCGGCGCATCGCCTCGGCGACGGGCAGCGGCTGGTTGAACCGCCGGCGGGCGGGAATGCCGACTTCCTTCACGCGCTTCCACTCCGCCTCGATCTCGTCCTTGAGGTCGGCGAGGCCGCGGAGGAACCCGTCACCGAGGTCGGGTGTGGTGCCGGCGAAGTTCAGGCAGGACAGCTCGTACTTGGCGACCGGGGGCCAGAACGCGCTGCGGTGGCCGCGGTACGAACCCGCCCGGCTCAGGTTGGTCCCGTAGTCGAACCGGTCGGCTGAGGTCTTTTCAGACACGCGTATCTCCCAACTTCAGAGCGACATCAGTGAGCGTCGACGGGTGCTCCGGCGTGACCGGGCCCGTCGGGCGTGCCGGGCCCGCGCGGTCGCGCCGGCCCGGAGCGCTTGCGTAGCCGGCGGTTCCGATGGCCCGCACAGCTGTCCGCGGGATGTCCGGGCCTGCACTCCTACGCCTCGCGGAGCGTGCGGGCGCCGCCGAGCGGACCGGGGGAGACACGCCTGGGTGCGGCCGTGGGGGCGCCGGTCATACGGGGGCCCGACTCTTGTGGTCCTCCAGCACCAGAGCGGCGCCCTTCTCCCCGATCATCATGCTGGCGGCGTTGGTGTTGCCGGACACCAACGTCGGCATGACGGAGGCGTCGATCACGCGCAGTCCGTGGATCCCGTGCACCCGGAGCCGTTCGTCGACGACCGCCATCGGGTCGTTGCCCATGCGGCACGTTCCGACCGGGTGGTAGGAGGTGTCACCGTGGGCACGGGCGTAGGCGAGGAGTTCGTCGTCCGTGCGCACGTCGCTGCCGGGCGTCAGCTCGAAGGCCCGGTAGGGGTCGAGGCCGGGCTGTTCGATGATGAGGCGTGCGATGCGCATTCCCTCGACGAGTCTGGTGCGGTCGTCGTCCGTGTCGAGGAATCGCGGCCGGATCGACGGTGCCGTCAGCGGGTTGCGCGAGCGGATGTGGACGGAGCCGCGGGACTCCGGGCGCAGCGCGTACACGCCGAGGGTCATCCCGGGTGAGGTGTCCAGCCTTCTGCTGGCCCCCTCGCCGTAGCTGGCCGGAGCGAAGTGGAATTGCACGTCGGGCCGCTCCTCCCGCTCCGAGGTCCGGACGAATCCGAAGCCGAGGGCGATCGGCAGGCTGAGCAGACCGCGGCGGGTGCGCGCGTACTCGACGACCTCCCGCACGAGGCCGAGTCCCCGGGAGCGCTCGTTGAAGGTGATCGGCCGGCGCACCCGCCATCTCAGCCGGGCGGCGAAGTGGTCCCTGAAGTTCTCGCCGACACCGGGCACATGGCGCACCACCGGTACCCCGGCAGCGCCGAGGACGTCGGCGGAACCGATGCCGGACAACTCCAGGAGCTGCGGCGACTGGACGGTCCCGGCGCTGACGATGACCTCACGGCCGCAGTCCGCCTCGTGGTCGGCGCCGTTGTGCCGGTAGCGCACACCGACGCAGCGGGTTCCGTCGAAACGGAGGCCGGAGACGTGCGCGTCGGTGACGAGTGTGAGGTTCGGCCGCCGCCGTGCCTCCTTGAGGTAGGTCCGGCCGGCGGAGGAGCGTCGGCCGTCTTCGTGGTTGACCTGGTAGTAGCCGAAGCCTTCCTGGTCGCCCGAGTTGTAGTCCGGGTTCTCCTGGTAGCCGGCTTTGACGGCCGCGGCGAGGAAGGCGTCGCAGAGTTCGTCCCGCTCACGGGGCAGTGCCACGGAGATGGGGCCGGTGCGTCCCCGGCTCTCGCCCCCGATCTGCGGGGCGCGTTCCATGCTGCGGAAGTACGGCAGGACGCCGTCCCACGACCAGCCGGGGTTGCCGAGGCGCTCCCATTCGTCGTAGTCCTGGCGTTGGCCACGGACGAAGATCATGCCGTTGATCGCGTTGGAGCCGCCGAGGAGACGGCCACGGGGGATGCTGACACTACGGCCGTCGATGGTGGGGTCGGCGTCCGTCTCGAAGCACCAGTCGTAGCGGGGATTGCCCATCAGCACGGTCTCGGCCGCGGGGATGGTGAGCAGGGGGCTGCGTCGTTCGCGCCCCGCTTCCAGCAGCAGCACGCTGATGGCCGGGTTCTCGGTCAGCCTGCCGGCCAGTACGGATCCCGCGGCGCCGGAGCCGACGATGATGTAGTCGTGCCTGCGCATGCCGGGCGCGGTCACGAGACCGTCCCCGCCTGCGTCTGGGGCCGTCGGCCGGTGACGGTGGTGCGGTGCATCAGCCTGCGGTGGGCCACGTGGTCGTAGTACGTGGCGCGGTGCATGGCGCTGCGGTTGTCCCACAGGATGATGTCACCCGGCCGCCACTTGTGGCGGTAGGTGAAGCGGGGCTGGACGGAGAACTCCTGGAGGAAGGTGACCAGGGGCGCGCTCTCCTCCTCGGGCATCCCCTCGATGCGCCAGGGTACGTTGCCGCCCGCGTAGACGGCTTTGCGTCCACTGACCTCGTGGACGCGGACGAGGGGCTGCGAGACGTCGACCCATTCGGCCCGCTCCTCGGCGGTGGGGGCCGGCCGGTCGGGGTAGTTGTAGGGCCGCGACTGCACCCGGCTGATGATGACCTTGAGGTCGTCGATGCGTTCCTTGACTCTCTCCGGCAACGCCTCGTAGGCGGCGATCATGTTGCCGAACCAGGTGTCGCCGCCCACGGGCGGAACCTCGCGTGCGTAGAGCATGGAGCCGACGGGGGGTTCGGTGAGGTAGTGCCCGTCGGTGTGCCACACACGTCCGCTGTAGGCCGAGCCGATCGGTTTTCCGTCCCGTGTGACGTTCGAGAGGATGAGGATCTCGGGGTGATCTTCATGGTTGAATTTCGAACGGGTGTAGGTGTAGATCTCACCGAACCGTTCGGTGAAGGCGATGTGCTGGGACGGCGTCATGGACTGACCACGAAAGAGCAGCACGGTCGTGTCGATCCAGGCCTGATATATACGGTCGAAATCCCGGTCCGAAATACCACCGGCGACATCGACTCCCCGGACTTCCGTTCCGATACCATCAGTGATCGGTATCAGTTCGAGCATGAACGAACTCCCTTTGCGTGGCCGGGATTACTGGTGAGGTTTTCACCGCCGTCAGCGGACGGAGACCTTGTACGTGTCCACCCAGTTCCGCATCTCGACGAGCTGGATCAGGAGGGCCGCCGGGTTGGAGCCGCCGGGCAGTTCCGAATCCAGCTCGTCGGCGGTGATCCGCTGGATCAGACCGTTCATTCGCTCCGTGTCGAACATCCAGGCCAGTGACGAGGCCTTGTCATTGACGATCCAGGACGCCTCACGAATGAGCGTCCGGTCGTACTCGGGATTCTGCACGTGCGGATAGGCGCTCTTCTTACGGTTGACCGTACTCGCCGGAAGGATGTCGGCCATCGCGGCCTTGAGAAGGCCCTTCACGCCGCCCCGGGATTTCATCGACCAGGGGACGTTCCAGACGTATTCGACGAGCCGGTGATCGCAGAAGGGAACCCGTACGTCCAGTCCGACGGACATGCTCATGCGTTCCTTGCGGTCGAGGATCACCGCGAGCGGGCCGGAGAGACCGAGGAAGAACATCTCCCGCATGCGCGCGTTCTCCGCGTCCTCGCCGGGAAGCCGCGGCACCTCGGAGATCAGTTGGGAGTACCGGGCACGCTCGTCCTCCTCCGGGTCGACCAGCGAGGTGATCTCCGGTGAGAGGTAGTCCGAGAGCTTCGGGCCGTTGCCCAGCCACGGGAAGTGGCCGCCGCGGATCAGGTCCTGCTTGAAGAAGTACGGATATCCGCCGAAGACCTCGTCCGCCGCCTCACCGGTCAGAGCCACGGTGCAGCCGCTGCGCATCCGCTGGAAGAGCAGGTACATCGATGCGTCGAACTGGCCCCAGCCCGGCAGGTCCCGGGCCCGCCGGGTGGCGGGGATGACGTCGAGGAGGTCCTGGGTCGTCGCGGTCAGCGTGGTGTGACGGCTGCCGATGAACTCCGCCGCGGCCGCGGCGTACGGAGCGTCGATGTCCGGCCGCAGCTCGGTCGCCACCCAGTGCGCCGGGTCGCTCTCGAACTGGACGCAGTAGGTCTCCAGTGCCCGGTCCGGCGCTTCCTCGCGCAGCGCCCGCATGGCCAGCGCGGCTACGGAGGTCGAGTCGATGCCGCCGGAGAGCATGGCGCCGAGCGGGACGCCCGTGGTGAGCTGCCGGCCGACCGTGTCCTCCAGCAGTTCCCGGACGTGGCGCGCGGTCTCCTCGAAGGAATCGTGGTGCGGCCGGCTGGTGAGCCGCCAGTACCGCCGCCGGGACAGCCCCGCCTCCGCACAGGTGACGAGGGTGGCGGGCGGTACCTCGGCCAGGCCCGCCAGCGGGGTCTCGCCGGGCAGGGCGAGACGCGGCTGCAGCACGACGGGCAGTGAGGTGATGTCCAGCCGCGCCTCGAAGAGCGGGTTGGCCATGATGCCTTTGGGCTCGGAGGCGAAGAGGACGCCGTCGGAGTGCTCGTAGTAGTAGAGGGGTTTCACGCCCAGGCGGTCGCGCCCCAGCACCAGCCGCTGTGCCCGCACGTCCCAGATCGCGAACGAGAAGGCGCCGTTCACCCGGGTGACGAACTCGCTCCCCCACAGCAGGAAAGCGTGCCCCAGAAGTTCGGCGGTGGAGCCGGTCCTGAGCGCCTCCCCCGAGTTCTCGATGTCCCGGGCCAGATCCCGCGAGTTGTAGATCTCGCCGGTGTGGGCCACCACCACGGTGCCCCGGCCCGTCTCGAGACGCAGGGGCTGGGTTCCGTTCACCGGTCCCGCGGTGGAAAGGCCACGGTGCCCGAGTGCGGCATTGCAGGAAATCCAGACCCCCTTGGTGTCGGGGCCGCGCTCGCGCATGGTGTCCGTCATCGCATGGATGACTTCCTCATACTTGACGAGATCACGCCGGAAGTCGATCCAGCCCACAAGGCCACTCATTCGATCACATCCTAGGTCAGTGCTGCACATCCGACTCGGAGCGGAATTACCCGGGAGTTGACACCACGATGAGCCGTGCCGTTTCAGCCCCAGCCGGTGTCCTTCGCAGCGCTCCGCGCCGGTCGGTTACGCGAGGCGCCCACCGCGCCCCCCGCAGCAACCACCGCCACCGCCATAGGATTCACGAGAAACTTACGGAAGTGCATACCCACAGCAACCTTCATTCGTTCCGTCGCTCGGTTTCCTCGGCCACCGCGTCCTCCGTCGAGACCCTGCGGGCCGACAGGCATCAGATTGGCAGGTCACACACAAGAACGGGATGGCCACGAGTGAACAGCAAGCTGCATGGCAGCATGCTGACTCAAGAAAGTACGACACCAAATCGGTACATACGTAGTGCTCGCCGACTCCGCAGGAATGCGCCGCCAGTGGGCGTACCGCGATACCTGAGTGAGGCGCCGGCATCGAGGATTTCACAATGAATTAGCCAGGACGTAAAGATCAGGTCTGTGTCATCGGGAGAGATCGCCCAACAGGGCCCGTTCGAGGAGCCCGACGGGCGGCATACCCAGCGCCAGCAGAGCGTCGTGGAACCGCCGGTGTGTGTAGCCCCTTCCCCACCGCTCCCGCGCTCTGCCGCGCACCCGCTGGATCTCCAGTTTCCCCAGCGTGTAGCGTCCGTACGTCGGCTCGACGGTGCCGCGCCGGGCCTCGCCGAGCGCCGCCGTTCCCCGGAGGAACGCGTCGGCCTCGAAGCGCGCGGCGGCCTCTTCCACCCGCATCGCACCCGTGTGCAGGCCGATCGAACAGGCCAGCCGGGTCACCCGGAGCAGCGCCTCGACGGCCATGCCGATGACATACAACGGGTCACCGTCACGGAAGCGTTCCTCGGCGAAGAGTTCCTCGGCGTAGTGGGCCCATCCCTCGACGAACGCGGGAGACTCCAGGGACCGCCGCACGTCACCGGTGAGCCCGCGCAGCACCCGCCCGTGCGCGTAGTGGCCGGGGGTGACCTCGTGCACGGTGATCGCCGGCAGCGAGGTGCGGCTGAACACGGCGAGCCACTCCTCGGCCTCCTCAGCGGACCAGTCCGGATGCGGGGGAACGACGTAGTACCAACTCGGGGCATCGGCTTCGTACGGCGCCGACCAGGACATCATCGCCTGGGCGAACGCCCTCGAAGGCGGTGCCGGCCCGACCTTGCAGACGCCTCCGGGCGCACCGATGAGGTCCCTGTCCAGGGCGAAGGCGGTGACCTCGTCGATCAGGGCCGCGGCCTCCGCGAAGACGCCCTCGGCTGTGGACGGATGGTCGCGCAACAGGGCCGGCACCACGTGCGCGGGCCGCTCGCCCGGGGCGTACCTGCCGACGGCCTCCTCCAGGAGCGCCCACAGCCTCGCCCGCTCTCGCTCCGCCGTCTCGGTCAGTTCCGCGACGTCGAAGTCTGTTCCCTCGCCCGCGCCGAGCAGCCGCAGGAACAGACCGGTGCCAAGGGCCGCCGACGGGTCGCCCTCCCGGGCGGCCGCTTCGACGTGCGCGGCGAGCCGGTCGGCGGCGGCACGGGCCCTCGGGTCGTCGATCCCTGCCCGCAGGCCCCGTACGGCCGCCAGCGACGCGGTCGCCACCGGCGCGGGAACGCGGTCCAGCGACGTGACGGCGTTGTCCACGGCCTCCGGCCACGCCGCGAGGTGGAGTTCCCTGGCCCGGTGGCGCTCCTGCGGCGACGCGTACTCCCGGTCGTAACACGCGACGTCCATGGCTCTGACGTGCAGGAGCGGGTCCCGCCTGTGCACCTCCGCCTCCTCGAACCAGGCCCGCAGCCCGTCCTCGTGAACCTTCATCACCGCGGCGTCGAAGGGATCGTCGGGCAGCGGGCCGCCGCCCAGGTCCCGGAGGGCCGCCGCCACCCCGGCCGGTGAGAGGTCCTGGACGCGGCCGTCGTACTCATGAAGCCCGACGTATTCACGTGCCTTCGCGTAGTCGAGTTCCAGCGCGGCTCGGACGCGGAGATCAGCGAGGTCGGCCACTGGTCGTCCCTTCCAGGTCGAACGGAATCTGCCAACGGGTGGTGCGCTCCGGACCGGGCGCCAGGAAAACGAGCCGACGGCCGGCGAGTTCTCAGCGCGACGACGCCGTCCCCACGGGCTCGGAGGAACGGGCGTTGACGACGGCGTTGCGGACGAACAGCAGGCTGAGCAGTCCGGGTCCGCCGGCCAGTACGACCATGACGAGGACCATCGCCGTGTACTGACCCGAGCCGAGGAGAGGTCCGGCGATCACCGAGCCGACCGGCAGGGCGCTCAGCATCAGCGTCCGCATCAGGGTCATCGTCCGGCCGCGCAGGGCCTCCGGGGTGCGCTCGTACCGCACCGCCTGGGAGGAGACGACCAGCACGGCCGCCGGGATGCCGCAGACCACCTGGCCCACGAGGACCAGTGCCGGATGCGCGCCGAGCAGGAACAGCAGTCCGGCACCGGCGACGAGTTGCAGCACGCCGATCCTCAGCATGGGGCGCACGGCGGGCGGGATGAGACCGGCGAGGACCGATCCGGCCATCTCCGCACAGGCCAGTACGCCGACCAGGATGCCCAGCATGGTGGCGCCACCGGGCAGCCGTTCGTGCGCCAGCCACGGCTGCGCCACGATCAGCATGCCCATGGCAACGTTGAAGGTCGTGAACGCGACGGTGATGACCAGCATGACCCGGTCGGTGCGCAGGAACGTCACCACCGGCGCCCAGGCGCCCCGGCCGGCACCGGAACCGGCGCCGGCCACCGTGTGCCCGGGCTTGTCCAGCCTCGCCTTCATGCCCAGTACGGCCAGGGCGAAGGCGAAGTAACTGACCGCGTCCACCGCGAGCACCCAGTTCACCCCGATCAGCGGGATCAGCGCTCCGCCGATCGCCGGGCCGAGCAGCCCCGCCGCGTTGGTGGCTATGGATTCGAGGGCGATCGCCGTACTGAGGTGACGCTTCGGTACGAGGTCCGGGATGACGGTCGGGATGATCCCGATGGGCAGGATCTTGAGCAGACCGTAGACGGCGGCCACCGCGTAGAGGTGCCACATCGACAGAAGGCCGCTCAGGGCGAGCAGGGGGACGCTCAGCATCACCGCGCCCCGGACCGTGCAGTCGGCCACCAGCAGCTTCCGACGGGAGAAACGGTCGATGATCTTCCCGGCCAGCAGCCCGCCGACGACGATCGGGCTGGAATAGCACAGCCCCAGGATCGTCAGACTGCCCGCGCCGCCGGTCGTGACCGCAAGCCACGACATGGCGATCCAGCTCGCGCCGTCACCGATCAGGCTGACCAGCGCGCCGACCCACAGAATGCGGTAGTCGGCGATGCGCAGCACCGTCAGATACGTCTTCACAGTCTTCCTCTTCCGGTGCGTGTCACAGGCCTTCCGGAGACGAACCGGCCCGGTTCAGGACTCGCGCGTGGCACCGATTCCCACGAAACACATCAGGGCCGGTTCGTCGCCCCGGTTGTGCCAGGCGTGGCGGGTCCCCTGCTGCACGACGCAGGTACCGGGTGTCAGCAGGACTTCCCGGCCGTCGTCCAGTTCCAGGTACAACTCGCCTTCGAGGCAGATGCCGTAGTCGAGGGTGTCGGTGGTGTGCAGACCGGGGCGGTCCGGCTCGTCCCCGTCCGTCAGCCCGGGGAGCTTCTCCGCGACCTCGGCCGCGAGGCTCTCCGGGTCGCCGACGGGCTCGGCGACGGACGACCGCGGCGCGTACCGGGCCAGCAGCAGGCGCGTGCCGCCCGCACCCGGGAAGAACGGAAGGGTCCTCGGCTGACGGGGGCCGGTGCCCACGGTGGTGCCGCCGTCCTCGGTGCCCCAGAGCAGGTAGAACTCGATTCCCGGGGCCGCGGCGACGCTGATCGGGGCCGGCTGCCCGTCGCCGGCCACCACCGAACTGCCGTCGCTCCGGCGTTCGGTGACGACGAGGCGGGGTTGGATGGTCATCGGTCTGTGCTCCTACGGGTCCGGTGGTGACTGGTCAGGGAGGGTCCGGGTCGGGCGGGCCTCACCGTTCGCGCCCGACGTGCGCCGTGGCCCGCGGCGGAACGCGGCCGTGCCGCGGGTGCGCTGCCCGTGCATGGATCACGGGCCGTATCCCGGCTCCACCGTCACGGAGGCGAACAGTCCGGTCAGGAAGTTCTCCAGGACGGCAGCGGGGGCGGGCCCGATCACGCCGGCGAGGGGCACATCGGAGTCGGCGTAAGTGATCACGTTCTTGATCGGCTCGTGCTCGGCACGCTGCACCCAGCGCCGGACCACCGGATCGTGCCGGAAGGCCTTCTCCCCGCTGATCCGGCAGTAGGCGGACCCGAGGGTGTGCCCCGGTACGACGAACCAGCCGTACCTCTCACCCGGTCCCGGAGTGCGTACCCGCGGACGGTGCCCGGCGCCCTCGACGAGCAGCCGGACCTGGGCCGAGGGCATGTGCACCCCGGTGGCGAGCTCGAAGGTGTCGACCACGTCGGCGCCGCCGAAGCGTGCCCCGACCTCCAGGAAGACGAGTCCCCCGGCGGTCTCGATCGCCTCGAGATGGAACGGGCCGTCGTGGATGCCGACGGCGCGCAGACAGCGCAGGGTCCAGTCGACCACCTCCGGGTCGGTCCCTGTCTGCACCGACCCCACGGGTCGGCCCTCGGCGTAACCGAGACAGGTCCCCACGTACCGGCTCGACTGCACGGCGACGGGCTCGCCCGCCGCCAGCAGCCCGTCGACATGGATGATCGGGCCCTCGACGAACTCCTCGATCTCGAAGGCGTCGGGGGACGCGGTGAGCAGGCCCCCGCGCACCGCCGCCAGTGCGTCCGCGACGGTGCCGTACGTCGTGATTCCCTCGCTGGAGGCACCCGCCAGCGGCTTCAGGACGGTTCGCCCGCTCCACGGCAGGGACGCGGGACCTGCGGCGAGCGCCTCCGGCAGGGCGGCGAAGTACGGCGCCCGCAGTCCCGCCGACGCGATGGCCGACTTCATCACGACCTTGTCCCGGGTCGGGAGCACCTCGCGTTCCCCCGCGCCGGGAACGCCGAGGGCCTCCCGCACGCGTGCCGCCGGCAGCAGGTCGTACTCGGAGAGCGCGATGACGAGGTCAGGTGCGGGCAGACCCGCGACGGCGGTGAGCACCTCGGTCGCGGTGTCGCCGGTGCCGGGGCGTTCGATGCACCGTGCCGGTACCCCCGAGGGAAGTGTGGCGAGGCGGTCGGGGGCGCTCACATACGTGACGTCGTTCGCCCGGTGGTCGATGTTCTCGGCGTAACGGACGAAGGAGTCGGGAACGCGGTGCAGGACGAGGATGCGCATCAGCCGGCCGCCCGGTCGCCGGAGCCCGCGACGGACAGCCGAAGCGCGGCCTGCGCCTGGTCGAGCGCCGCCCGCAGGTCCTCCTCCGTCGACGCCACCGCGGTCGCGAGCGCGATACGGCCGTCGATCAGGCCCTTCCTCGGCGGTGACACCACGTCACCCGGCCCCACCAGCGCCTGCGCCAGGTCGATGCCGGCGGGCAGCGCGGCCCGGTCGAAGTCGACGGACCCGATCACCGTGTCGTTCGCGGGCGGGTAGAAGAACCGCACCGCCGCGTGACGGGCAGCCGTGGCCCTCGTGTCGGGTTCCGCTCCACAGGCCACGTCCGCGGCGGCGAGGCCGGGGTCGACGCCCGAGGCCCTCATGCCGAGGTAGGGGATCAGATCACCGCCCAGCCGACCGTTGACCTCGATCAGCTTGGGGCCCTCCGGGGTCAGCTTGAGTTCCGTGTGGGTCCATCCGTCGGTGTAGCCGAGGGCCGCGTGGATGTCGGTGAGCGTACGCAGCAGTCCGGCGTCCGAGAGCAGCGGATCGGCGCCGGCGACGCGGTGTCCCGTCTCCTCGAAGTACGGGGGAAAGCCGATCTCCTTACGGCCCACGAACACCGGGACGACACGGCCGTGGTAGACCACGGAGTCGACGCTGATCTCCGGTGCGTCGAGGTACTCCTCGACGAGGATCAGCTGGTCGAACGCCGGGTTGTGCGGGACGGGCACGTCCCGGGTGGCGGCGAACTGGTCGGCGAGTTCCGCCGCGTCGTGCACCAGGACCACACCCTGGCTCCCGCCGGCGGCGCGCGGTTTGATCACTACCGGGTAGCCCAGCTTGTCCGCTGCGGCCAGTGCCTCGTCGAGGGTGCCGGCCAGCTCGAACGCGGGTTGCGGCAGCCGCGCCGCGGCGAGCGCGGTGCGGGTCGCGAACTTGTCCCGGCAGCGCCTGACGGCGGCCGCCCGGGTGCCCGGCAGCCCCAGTTCCTCGGCGACGAGGGCGGCCTGCACGATGTGCTCCTCGTGCCAGCTCATGACGCCTGCGACCGGTTGCTCCGCGGCGATCCGCCGGGCGGCCCCGAGCACCGGATCCGCCCCGGTGTCGGGCACGACCGTGCAGCCCGCCAGGTGGGGCAGCTCCCAGTCGGCTTCGACGGAGTCGATCAGGTGGACGCGGTAGCGGGTCGCTATCGAGGTCAACAGGTACTCGCGGTAGCGGCGAAGGCCGCTGGTGATCACCAACAGCAGTGGCTTCTCGTCGGCTCGCGTCATACGGATGTGTCCTTCGTGTGGATGCTCGGTTCGTAGGTGCCGGGGTTCGGCCGCGGTCCTGGATGCGGGCCTCGTCCCCTGGCGTTCCGGTCCCCGGCCCGCGCCGCTCGGCAGCCGGTCAGAGGCCGGCGCACCACGGACGGGCGGCAGTGCCCCACCCGCCGAGCCGACCGCCCACGAGGGCAACCGCTTTCCGGGACAAGGGAGTTACCAGACCTCACGTTGCCAGACTCCCTGTCGTGACGGGTCTGGGCGGGGAAGCATCATGCTGCATGGCAGCATGATGCCGGGCGGAGATACCAGGCTGAATCAGCCGTATCCACGTCGGTGAAGAGGCCGTACGCCCGCCTGGGCGCGTGGTGCGCCCAAGGGGAGTGAGGAACCGTCGCCCCGCCCGCGTCGCCGGCCCCGGTCATGACGGCCCGCCGTCATCGGACGGGTGTGACGCCGCGCTCATGGAGTGGGGAGCCCTTCGGTCGAGCCGGGCCGGCGCGAGGGCGTCCAGGTCCGCCGACTCCGCCGGTCCCTCGCGCCCCCGTCGGGTGAGCCACAGCAGGAGCGGGCCCGTCATGGCCGTCGTGATCACCGCCATGGCCACGAAGAGGGAGTAGAGCCGTTCGTCCAGCAGTCCGGCCTCCAAGCCGACGCTGAGGGCGATCAGTTCCGTCAGGCCCCGTGTGTTCATGAGGCTGGCCAGGACGGCCGAGCCCCGGGCGGACAGCCCTTGCGATCTGGCCGCGGTCCATGTTCCGACGGACTTCCCGGCGATGGCGACCGCCAGGATCAGACCGAGTTCGTACAGACCCGAGGCCCCGATCCCGGAGAGGTCGACCTTGAGTCCCGCGGTGATGAAGTACACCGGCAGCAGCAGGCCGGTCAGGGACTGCGTACGGTGCAGCAGGTCCTGTCTGAACCGCCCGGGCTCCAGGCGCGGCATGACGAGGCCGAAGAGGAACGCCCCGATCACGAAGTGCAACCCGATCAGCTGGGTCACCGCGGCGGAGAGCAGCGCGCCGGGAATCACCACGGCGAACACGCCCGGGGTCATCTGGCGGTCCGGTCCTCCTCTGGTCAGTCCTCTCCTCAGCAGGGGCCTGACGCAGGTGATCAGGAAGACCGCGAAGGGGACGATCAGCGTCACCTGCCAGTGGTTCTGGTGGCTGCCGCCCGTCAGCGCCTGGACGGCGGCGAGCGTGGTCCATGCGGCGAGGTCGCAGATCGCCGCCGCGGAGAGGGCGACCGACCCCAGCCAGGTCCCGTTCATGCCGCGGTCGGCGAGGATGCGAGCGAGCACCGGAAAGGCCGTGACAGACACGGCGACCCCGATGAACAGCATGAATGCCGGCCGGTTCGCCGGTCTGTGGTCGCTCATGAGCACCACGGCGAGCAGCAGACCGAGAACGAACGGCACGAGGGTCGAGCCGACGACGGTCGCGCCCGCGATGCGCCCGGAGCCCCGCAGGCGGTCGAAGTCGAACTCCATGCCCACGACGAGCATGAACAGCACCAGGCCGAGGTTGGCCAGCGCACTGAGACAGGGCCGGACGTCCGTCGGGAACAGCGTGTCGGCGATGGCGCCGCCCAGCAGGGTCGGGCCGACCAGGATGCCTCCGACGATCTCGCCGATCACGGCCGGCTGTCCGGCCATCCGGGCGATCCGGCCGATCACCTGCGCCATCGCGACGATCAACCCGAGATCGGCGAGGAGTACCGCTGTCTGTGTCTCGGTCACGAGGTGCCCCGCACCACGGCCACGTGCTTCAGACGGCGCAGCAGTTCCTCCTCGCCCGTCCGGAGTTCGAGGCACGTGGAACTCATCCACCGTGTGTCGACCGTCCCCGTCACCTTTCCCAGGAGCAACTGGTTCTGCACCTCGGTGGCTTGCTTCACGATGCGGTCGACGACGTCGTGGACCTCGCTGTCGCCGATCAGATGACGGGCGTATTCGAGCAGGCCGATGCGTGAGCCCAGGTAGACCGAGAAGGCGTCGTGCAGGGCCGCGACGGACGCCTCGGACGCGGCCCAGGGGCAGTGGAGGATCTCAGCGACGCCGGTCAGCAGCGTATGGCTGTCCCGGTATTCCTCGACGAGCCGTGAGAACGCCTCCCGGGTGCCGTGCTCCGCCTCTTCCCGGCGCACCTCTTCGAGGGTGAAGTAGCGGATCCGGCGCAGCTCTCCGTTGTCGAAGCTGTCCGCGATCACCTGCTCGGGATAGGCGTAGGTGCACAGCAGGCTCGCGGGGTTGTCGTCGATGAGCGACCATTCCCGGGCTTCGGCGTCGTATCGCGTCAGGGTGATCGTGTGGGTCAGGTGCTTGGTGCGGTACTCGGGGCAGTGCGGCCAGTAGTAGACGTCCCCCACCAGGATGGCGTAACCCTCACGTTCCACGACCTCCCGCAGCAGGGGCCGGGCCTCGGCGTAGCTCTCGAAGGGCACGTCGTGCGGGACGATCCCGATCCTCCGGAGATCGTCCGGCTGGAAGAAGCCGCTCTCGAAGTCGTACTTGGGGTGCCGCTGCTTCACGACTTGCCGGAGGATCTCGTCCGTGCTGATCAGACACCGGTGGAACAGATGATGCGCCGCAGGTGTCCGCTGGGTGAGCATCACCATCGACTGCCGCTGGTAGCAGTTGAGGAACAGTCGGCTGAACAGCCCCTTGTCGTAGGGGTATACGGCGTCCTTCACTTGTTGCGCCCCCTCGGGTGTCGGGCTAGAGCAGCCGCGTCATGAACGCGCTGTTGGGGTCTTCCTTGTAGTCGGCGAAGGGCGCGCAGTACTCGAACCCGAACTTCTCGTACAGGGCGCGGGCCGGCGCGAAGAAGTCGGTCGCACCGGTTTCCAGGCTCAGCCTGGAGTACCCCATGAGCCTGGCCTCGGCGATGATGTGGGCCAGCAGCTTCGACGCGATGCCGCTCCGTTTACGCGAGGGGTCCGTGCGCATCGACTTGATCTCGGCGTGGTCGGCGTCCAGTCGTTTGATGGCGCCACAGCCCACCAGGGCTTCGCCGTCCTTGATCGTCCAGAAGGTGACCTCGGGCTTGCGCAGACCTTCCAGGTCAAGTGCGTGCTTGCTCTCCAGGGGAGTGATCGACCTCATCTCCTTGACGTGCGCGTCGAGGAAATCGATGATCTCGGACCCGGAGAGGTCGTCCACTGAGATGTTCATCTTGTCACCTTGTGCAGACAATTGACGGACAGGTATCAGGTTGCCACGAGGAGCCCACACGCGAAGAACCCAGGCGCCGACGCCTGGGCCAGATACTTCTCCCCCGTACGCATGCCCACCGCTTCGACGTGATCGACCAGATTGATCATCCAGTCGGAGTTCCCGCAGTGCCCGTAGGCCCGGAGTGTGTCGGCGAAGTGCAGCTTGTCCCGGGGCACGCCCGCGATGGTCGCGTTGAACAACGTCACGGGCTGGAAGAGGTTCGTCGGAAAGACCCTGGTGACATCGTCGAGCCGCTCGCCGCTCTCCTGGAAGACCTTGGCGAAGGCGGCCTGCGCCACCTTCTGCCGCGACACGAACGAGTCACGGCCCATCAGCCCGGAGTGGTCGACCTTGACCGTGGCCGAGGCGAGCCGCAGCGGACCGCCGGCGTCCCGGCTGATCAGGCAACTGGCGACGGCGTCACCGAACAGGGCGAAGGACTTGACGCGGTCGCCGTCGTCCGGGGTGAAGTCCAGCGAGACCAGTACGACGTTCCTGACGTCCTCGTCGGAGAACAGCTCCCAGCCGTACCGCAGGGCCGCCAGGGAACTGCAGCACTGCTGGAAGGAGAGGACGACCGGAACGCATCGGGTCATCCCCAGTGCGTCGAGGACGGTCACGGCACAGTCACGCCCGAGCGTCCTCAGACAGGCGTCGCTGGTCGCGAGGACGAGGTGGGTGACGTCCTCGGGACGGACGGCGTGTCCCTCCAGGGTCTGCCGCACGGATTCGACGACGTACTTCTCGACCGGCCCGGACATGGTCCGGAAGGTGCCGCAGCCCATGGCGTCGAATGCGGTGTCCGGGGCCGCCGCCTGCCACAGTGCGGCGAAGCCCGGAATATCCTCAGGGCTGCGTTCGAGGTCGCCGAACACGCACGCGAACGAGCCCATGGTGACGTCTCGATGAGTTGGAGTCATTTCTTCCCGAATCGACGGGCCCGGTCCCGGCGGCCGGGGAAGGCCACCGGGACCGGGCGGGACGAACTGCCTGACATCACGCCGGGGCTTGTTCGCGGCTGCTGTCGTCGATCTCACGGAGCACGGAGACGATGCCGTCGACATCGTTCAGCCGGGACACCCATTCGGGCTTGAGGGTGACGCTGTTGTCGGCGTGCTCCTTGATGTAGTTCACCAGCACCAGAATGATGTTCAGCGAACTGATCCCGAGCTCTTCCCGGGACGTGGCGCGGGCGAGGTCCTCGTAGGTCAGCTCACTCGTCATGGGCTGCGTCCGGAGGAAGTCGGCGAGCTTGTGCAGATAGTCGTCAGCGCTCATCGGTGTCGACCTTCTTGAAGGGGAAGCCGTTCAGGTTCTTCTCGTGCAGACGGTTGTGCCCGTACTTGTCCTCGCCGGACACCAGAACGCAGCCGTGGTAGTCCAGGCTGATCGTGTCGCCGAACTCGCTCAGGCTGTCGACGTCCTCGTAGACCTTCACCGACGGGGCGACGTAGCGCGAGGCGAACCCCAGCCGGGTCTGGTCACTGACGTTGGGCAGGGAACCGTGGATGCACTTGGCCAGGAAGATGACGAACTGGCCGGGCTTCATCTCCATCTCGAAGACTTCTTCCTCGTTCGGATCCCAGTCGTCGTCGAGCTTGAGTTCCGAGTAGTCGTAGCCGAAGAAGTCGTGGGACTTGCTCTCGACGTTCCGCGTGAGCGGCTTGCTCTCGTCGTAGTACCACCGCTTGTGGCTGCCGGGGATGTAGCGCAGGCAGCCGTTCTCCTTGCCCGCCGGGGAGAACGCGGTCCAGACCGTCAGCTCCTGCGTGAGGTTCTCGCTCTCCTCCGTGTACTTGAGGGAGGGAGTGGCGGAGGTGGTGGTCTCGCCGACCACGAAGGTCTCGACCTGGTGCCAGCCGGTGCCCGCCTCGCCCGGCGCCTTCTTGAAGATGTTCGTCTTCCAGCACAGGATGTCGTCGCCGATCAGGCTGCGCAGCTTGTGCACGATCTCCGGCCGGCTGATGTGCGCGGAGAGCGTGTCACAGTCCAGGTGCCGGTCGTAGTTGATGACCGTCGAGTTGTGCGGCTTGTTCTCCGAGGTGACCATCTCGATCATGGCCTGGTTCCACAGCAGCGGGGCTTCTTCTTCGGAGTACAGGTCGAACGGCCCGACGAAACCGTTCTCCTTGAAAAACTCGATCTGCTCATCGGTCAGCCCGAGGAACGCGCTCTCGGCAATGCTTTCAGTCACCTTCATGCCTCTCTGCTGTTCAGGCTTGCGATTCCGTTGACCGGGTGGTGCCGCCTCATCACTCGGAGGTCACCGAGGATTTCAGCTTGTTCTTGCTGAGCAGCCGCTCGGCGTTCTTGTGGAAGAACAGATCACGGTCCGCGTCCGACATGTCCTCGGGGAACGCCCCCTCCTTGGTCAGCTTCTCGATCAGGTTGATCTGCCGACCCTGCAGCCGGAACACGGGCCAGTCCGTGCCGAAGAGGATCTTGTGGTTGATCCCGCGCCGGAAGAGGGTGTTGAGGGCCGCGGTGCCCGACGCCTCGTATCCGCTGACGTCCACGTAGATGTTCGGCCTGTTGTTGCACAGCATGGCCACTTCGTCAGGATAGTGAACACTGCCGTGCGCCAGCACGAAATCGATTCCGGGAAAGTCCTTCGCGGCCTTGTCGACATAGATGGGCTGCGCGATCTCGAAATCGAGCACCGGAGATGTGGCCCCGATGTGGGAGAGCACCGGAAGCGAGTATTCCGCGCAGATCTCGTAGTACGGGTAGAGCCTTTCGTCCGACAGCTTGTATCCGCAGGGCGGGTACAGCTTCATGCCGTCGAACCCGTAGTCGACTATCGCCCTCTCGAAGAGCGAGATGCCCTCCTTGCCCCACTGCGGATCCACGCCGACCAGTACCCGGAACCGTCCCGGGTGCCGGTCGACGACCATCTTGTGGTGGTCGATCAGTTGGGCGATGGTGTGAGTGCTGTCCCGTAGCGCGTACGTGAAGTCGGGGAGCAGGAGGACGGATTCCTTGATGCCGGCCTCGTCCATCTGCCTGACCAGTTCGTCGCACAACGGGTCCTGCAGGGTGCTGGAGTGCATCCTCGCGACCTTGTCCCTGGTCACGGGCAGCCCACGGCTCTGCAGGCCCACGATCATGTTGTCGACGACGCCGTCCTGGAACGACTTCGGAAAACACATGTCTGACGCGATGTGGGAATGGAAGTCGATGATGGTCGGTGCGTGGCTCACGGCCGCCCCCTCAGATCTGCCGGACGATCTTGATGATGTCGGACACGTCCTCGGCACCGACGAACTGTTCCACCTGGCCGAAGGCATCCACGCCGAGGTTCTCTTCCAGGGCGAAGACGATGCTCATGAGGCCGAGGGAGTCGATTCCCAAATCCCCGCGGAGGCTCATGGCCGGGGTGATTCCACCTTTGACCGAGGCCTTGGAGATCACGCTTCCGATGATCCGGCAGATCTCGTCGTCGGCCGCTTCGCTCTTGCTCATCGTGCCCCCCGGATGTCTTCGGTGAATATCTTTCGCATGACCGCGCCTCTGTCGACCTTGAGATTTCTGGTGAGCAGTCCGTTCTCGACGGAGAGTTCACCCGCCGGTCTGAACAGGACGTCCACCATCCGGTGCGATGACTGCCTCTTGCGGTTCAACTCCTGGACACAGGACTCCACTTCCGTCCTGCGTTCGGCCGACTCCGGGTCGTCGAGCCACACGACGCAGGACAGGAGCCCGTCCTGACCCGGCGACACGACGATCGCCTTCGTGATCCGGCAGCCCTTCTCCACCGCCTCTTCCAGCTCTTCCGGGTTGATCTTCACCCCGCTCCGCGTGATGATGACGTTCTTCTTCCGGCCCACCAGGCGGAGGAATCCGGAGCGGTCGAACTCCCCGATGTCACCCGTGGCGAGCTTGTCCGGCCCGAGGTAGACCGACTGCTGGGTCTCCTCGCCTTCGAAGATGTACCCCAGCGTCTGCGGGTACGCCGTGCCGACCAGTACCTCGCCGTCCTCGGCGAGGGTGACGTCCACTCCGTCGACCGGACGGCCCGCGCTCCCGACTCTGTGCCGCCGGGGCAGGTTGAAGCAGATCCAGCCGCTCTCGGTACTGCCGTACACCTCGAACAGGGGCGCCCCGAGCCGCTGGAAGAGCCGCACGGTGCGCGGCGGAACCGGCGCCGATCCGGTGAGCATGAGGCGGACCCGGGAGCCGTACATGCTCATCCACCTGCGGCCCAGTCGCGCCCTGACAGCACGGCCGAACCGGCCGAGCGGCAGCGTGTGCAGTGCCGTCGCCACGTAGTACGGGAGCTTCTCCCGCACGCTTCCCGCGGTGACCCGGTTGTAGGCGATCTCGAAGAAGGAGGGTGGGCCGAGAATGATCGTGGGATTGAATTCCCTGAGCTTCTGGAACATGCGCTCCGGCGCCACCACGGTCGCGTCGAGACCGTACCGGACGGCTGTGTACATCAGATAGCGCTGCTGGAAGTTGGAGAACGGCATCACGATGAGGACGTTGTCGTCCTCCGTCACTTCCCAGGCCCCGGCGGACACCCGCATCGTGTTCTCGACGCCCGCCTTCGACATCAGCAGGCCCTTCTTCGTGCCGGAGGTGCCGGACGAGAAGGCGATCGAGAACACATCCGCGGAGATCGCGGGGCGCGCGTCGTCGGGCACGGCGCGCTTCTCGAACTTCAGCGGCCGCTCCTCCAGGACGCCCGTCGCCTCCGGAAGGGACGACCCGACGGGCAGCGCCTTGGTGACGAGGACGGCCGACAGGCTGTACTTCTCCGCGAGTTCGCGCACGGTGCCGGGCTGTGTGCGCCGCTCCGCGGGCAGTGCGACGGACACGCACTCCAGTCCGAGCAGAGCCAGGTCGGCGACCACCCACTCGTACGAGTTCGGCCCCATCAGGCCCACGAGGTCGCCGGCCTCCACCCCGCAGTCGCGCAGCTCCGACATGAGCTGGAGCACATCCGCGTGCACCTCGGAGAAGGTCTTGGAGATCTGGCTTCCGTCAATCGACAGGAAACGCATCCGATGGTCAGGGTGTTCCAGCAATTCGCGGTGCAGTGCGTTTATAGACAATGATGACCCTTGGGCACGTGTCGGACCGAAGTACGTGGCTGGTTTTCTCTGTTCTTCAGGACGCCCGCGTCTACCGGCGGGGCAATGAGCCATTGAGCCGGTGATCGCCCCTCGGAACCGCCGGGGTCGACCTGCCATCACGTTGCCAGAGAGATGCGTCGGTCAGGATCGCCGTCGTGGCACATCAAGCTGCACGGCAGCAACCTGCCTGACGGAAGTAAGGTGATGAACCGTGCAAACCCGGAGCGGAAGGGGATGCACGGAAGGGTGCTGTGGGGCCGGGCGCTCGAGGTCCGTCGCCCGGGCGGCCCGGGTCTGTCTCCCTCGGACGGCTCGGTCGGCCGCGGCCTCGGACAGTGCGCGGCGAAGGGCCTGCGTCAGGCTGGCGGCGGACACGACGGCCACTTCCGGTACGCCCACACGCGCAACCCCGCCCGCCCCGGCGGTGACCACGGGGGCATGACGGTCACGGGAACACGGACCCTCGGCCAGAACCCGGACGGTTCGGCCCGGGGCCGGCACGCGCAGCACGCCCTACGGCAGTCGCCAGTCCACCGGCTGGGCACCCTGCCGCAGCAGGAGGTCGTTGGCCCGGCTGAACGGTCGCGAACCGAAGAAACCGCGATCGGCGGACATCGGAGACGGGTGCGCGGACTCGATCGCCGGAAGATCCCCCAGCAAAGGCCGCAGATTGCGCGCGTCACGCCCCCACAGGATGGACACCAGCGGCTTGCCGCGTGCCGCCAGCGCCCGGATGGCCTGCTCCGTGACCTCTTCCCAGCCCTTGCCCCGGTGCGCCGCGGGCTTGCGCGGGGCCGTCGTCAACGCCCGGTTGAGCAGCAGCACACCCTGCCGTGTCCACGGCGTCAGATCGCCGTTCGACGGCCTGGGCAGCGCCAGGTCGGAATGCATCTCCCGGAAGATGTTCTCAAGGCTTCCCGGCAGCGAACGCACCTCCGGCGAGACCGCGAAACTCAGTCCGATGGCCATCCCGGGCGTGGGATAGGGATCCTGTCCGACGATCAGGACACGGACGTCGTCGAAGGGCTGCTGGAAGGCCCGCAGGACGTTCGCCCCGGACGGGAGGTAGGTCCGGCCCGCCGCTATCTCGGCACGCAGGAAGTCCCCCATGGCCGCGATGCGTCCGGCCACAGGTTCGAGAGCCTTCGCCCAGCCTGCTTCGACAAGTTCGTGCAAGGGTCGTGGTGCCACGGCGCGTCACTCTACTGGCACACACAGCCGCCCCGCATATCCGGAGAAGCCTCCGCCCACGGGCCGTCCCGCAGGCGCTACTCTTCCTCACCGTCGGGATCTTCCAGCCGGTCGAGCAGACCGCGAAGCCGGTCACCGGAAAAGGGAGGGGACCTTGTTCCGTCCAGTGCTCGAGCCACTCCGCCTGATCGACACCGGCTCGCGCCCCTTCCGCCGCGCCGACGCCCTGCTGATCCAGCAGGGCGGGCAACCGGTGGACCGGCGTCTGCCATGACCGCTTCCGGGTATCTCGCCGTGGACTCCGGCGGTTCCGGTCTCCGGGTCGCCGTCGGCGTCCCGGGGCGGGAGCCCTCGGCCCGGCACGAGACCCGGGAACCCGTCCGCACGGCCGCGCGGGGGATCGACCCCGACCACCTGACGGCACAACTCGTTCCGGTGGCCCGCGCCTTGACCGCCGAGGCGGGGCTGGACGGGCTGGGTACGGCCGTCGTGGGCGCCGCCGGCTTCGCCAGCCTGGGCGACGCCCTGCGCGCCGAACTGCCCGGCGCCCTCGCCCGGGAGCTGGGCGTACGCACCGTGGCGCTCGCCGCCGACGCCGTCACCGCGTACGTCGGCGCGCTCGGGCCGCGGCCGGGCGCGGTCCTCGCCGCGGGTACCGGGCTGATCGCGGTCGGCACGGACCTGGCGGGCTGGCGGCGGGCCGACGGCTGGGGGCATCTGCTGGGCGACTGCGGCAGCGGTGCCTGGATCGGGCGGGCCGGGCTGGAGGCCGCGCTGCGCGCCCACGACGGCCGGGACGGCGGTTCCGCACCACTGCTGGCCTGCGCCGAGGCGCAGTTCGGCCCGGTGCGGGGCCTGCCCGGACTGCTCTACCCGCGCACCGACCGGGCCGCCGTACTGGCCGCCTTCGCACCCCGGGTGGCCGCCTGCGCCGCGCACGACCCGGTCGCCGCGGACATCCTGCGCACGGCGGCCCGGGACATGGCCGACTCCGCCGCGGCCGTGTGCCCGGCGGACGGCGAACCGGAAGTGGCGCTCACCGGCGGCCTGTTCCAGATGGGCGACCCGCTGCTCCTGCCGCTTCGCGAGGAACTGGCGCGCAGGCTGCCGCACGCCCGGCAGGTGCCGGCCGAGGGCGATCCGCTGCACGGCTCGGTACGGATCGCGACGGACCTGGCGGCGGGACGGCTCACCCTGCCGAGCGAACCGGCGATGCTGTGCGTGAGCCACGCGCCCGGCGGCTGAGGCAGGGCACCGACGGTTCCGTCCCGATGTCGGGCTATGCGTCCGGCATGTGCCCGAAACGGGTGTCATGCGTGCGTAACTCATCAGACAAAACCGGACGGATACCGCTCACCTGCACCCTCCCCGAACGGAGGAGCCCACGAAACCAGTAACATGCGGCGCCATGAGCTCCCCCACTGGACCCGTGTCCGGCCTGCCCGTACGAATGCCGCGACCCCGCCAGCCCGGACGCCACCGCCGTCCGGAACCGCTGGTGGCTCCCGAGGGCGCGCCCGCGCTCGTCCTCGCGGTGCCCGGTGTGCCCAGCACCGCCACGCGCAGCCTCGCCGAGGAGGTCGTGAGCATCGCCCGCTCCGAGCTGCCCGGCCTGGACGCCAGGATCGGGTATCTGGACGGGGACGACTCCGAGTTCCCCACGCTCCGCGCCGTGCTGGCGCGCACCGCCGAGGAGCGCGCCGTCCGCTACGAGCAGGCCGTCGCCGCCGGGGCCGAGGGTCTCAAGGAGCCCGACGGCCCGGTCGCCGTCGTCGTCCCGCTGCTGGCCGGCCCGGACAGCGCGCTGCTGCGTCGGCTCCGTCAGGCCGTGATGGACAGTCGGGTCGCCGCCGAACTGACCGATGTCCTGGGCCCGCACCCGCTGCTCGCCGAGGCGCTGCACGTGCGGTTGTCCGAGGCGGGTCTGGCCCGTGCCGACCGGGCCCGGCTGTTCACCGTGGCCACCGCCGCCGACGGCATCATCCTGGCCTCCGTGGGCGGCGAGGAGGCCGTGCAGGCGGCCGGGATCACCGGCATGCTGCTCGCCGCGCGCCTGGCCGTGCCGGTGATGGCGGCGGCCCTGGACCAGGACGGTTCCATCTCCTCCGTGGCCGAGCAGCTGCGTTCCGCCGGCTCGCAGCAGCTGGCCCTGGCGCCGTACCTGATCGGCCCGGAGATCGACGCGGGGCTGCTGGCCGCCGCGGCCGAGGAGGCGGGCTGCGCCACGGCCGAGGCGCTCGGCGCGTACCCGGCGATCGGCAAGCTCGCGCTCGCCAAGTACACGACGGCGCTGGGCATCGCCCCGCAGCAGCCGCAGGGCGCGCCGGTCCGTTGACCCGCGCGGCCACCGCCCTTCGGCGCCCGTACGACACAGGGCCCGCTCCCATCCTGGGGCGGGCCCTTGCCGTGTGCGGGGCGCGGCGTGCTCAGCCGAAGACGACGCAGGAGGCCGCGGTCACCCGCACGGAGCCGTCGTAGCGGGGGATGCCGGTCGCCTCGTCCACGGCGAACCAGGCCACGTCGCCGGAGCGCTCGTTGGCCGCGTAGAGGAAACCTCCGTGTCCGGCCAGCGCGCGGGGCCAGCGCCCGCCACAGGGCACCGTCCCGGTCAGCCGGAGGCCGTCCGGCACGACGGCGAGGACCGACAGGACGTCCTCGCCGCGGGTCGCGGTCCACACGAAACGGCCGTCGGGCGAGACGACGATGCCCGAGGGGTAGGCGTCGCCGGCCGGTGCGTCCCGCAGCACGGGGACCTCGGTCAGCGGCTTCAGCGAGCCGCCCGCGGCGTCCCAGCGGCACACCGTCACCGTGGGGGTCAGCTCGTTGACCACGTAGACGTGCTCGCGGTCCGGGTGGAAGGCCAGGTGGCGCGGGCCCGAGCCCGGGCGCAGGGCGATCTCGCGGTGCACGGTGGGGACGCCGCCCACGAGGGTGCACACCCGGACCGAGTCCGTCCCGAGATCGACACTGACGGCCCACCGGCCGCTGGGGTCGGGCTGTACCTGATGGACGTGCGGGCCGCGCTGGCGCCGGTCGTGCGGGCCGGAGCCGGTGTGCTGGAGCCGTCCGGAGGGCGCGCCGGCGAGTGTGCCGTCCGGGCGCAGGGGTACGGCGGTGACGCTGCCGCAGCCGTAGTTGGCGGTCAGCACATGCCCGGCGTAGAGGCCCAGGTGGGTGGGGCCGCTGCCGTCCACCGGCACCGGCGGCCCGGCGGGTTCCGGCCGGTCACCGGTGACACGGTAGGCGGCGACGGCTCCCTCGGCCGTCTCGCTGACCGCGTAGAGGGTGCGGCCGTCCGGCGAGAGGGCCAGGTAGGAGGGGTCGGGGAGGTCCTTGACGGCGTCCACGAGGGTGAGCGCCCCGCTGCCCGGCGCGACCTCGGCGGTGACCAGTCCGGGTCCGCCCGCCGCCGTGAACGATCCGATGAACGCCCGGCGCCCGCCCCTCCTGCCGTCCTGTGCCACCGCTGTCCCCTCTCGGTCGAGCCAGTCGAGCCAGTCCGGGCTGACGCTAGCAGTCGGTCAGCCCGGTCTAGACCAAGAGGGTGATGGCGGGGCGGTGACCGTGACGGGGCCCGCGGTCGTCCGGGGCCGCTCAGGCCCCGACGAGCCGCGAGCCGGACGGCGTGCGCAGGGGCTCGGCGAGGTCGGCGAGGGCGCGTTCCAGGCCGTGCAGATGCGCCAGGGCGGGTTCGGCGGGCGGTTCGGCGATGTGCTGGAGGGGTTCGGTGCGGCCCGCGGTGAGGGACTCGACGGCGGTCTCCACGCGCCAGCAGGCGGCGGCCAGGCGCGCGTCGTGTGAGGCCTCGGGGTCGGCGGCGATCGCCACCAGGCCCCGGACCTCGCGGGCGCAGTCGTCGAGGAGCTCCAGGACCCGGCGGGCCCGCGCCCTGCGCGCCGGCACCGGGTTCAGCGGATGCACCAGCGGAGCCACCGACAGCCGTACCCGGCCGAGCAGCTGCTCCAGTTCGGCGACGCGGGGCGCGGGGTCGGCCGTGGCGGAGCCGGCGAGGCGGGCCGCGGCCTCGGCGGTGCAGGCGTGCACGCACCGCAGGGCCCGCTGGATCCAGGCGTCGGTGGTGGCGTGCGTGGTGACCGGCAGCACGAACGCGACGGCGAGCGCGGCCCCCAGCGCGCCGACACCGGTCTCGGCGAGGCGCAGCGCCAGCAGTCCGGGGCTGAGGACGCCGAGGAGGCCGTAGAGGGACTCGGCGAGCACGGTCACCCAGAGCATCATCCAGGTGTAGGAGACGGCTGCCGTGTAGAAGATGCCGAAGACGGCGACCGCGACGAGAACCGCCGTCGGCACCGGGGCGCCGTCCACGGGTATGGCGACGAGGAAGCCCAGGCAGATGCCGATCACCGTGCCCAGGACCCGGCGGAAGCCACGGACCAGCGTCTCGCCGCGCGAGGCGGTGTTGACGAAGATCCACCAGGTGGCGCCGACGGCCCAGTACCAGCGCTGTCCCGACACCAGCTGGCCCACGACGAGCGCGAACCCGGCGCCGGCGGTCGCCTGGACGGCCTGCCGCGTGGTCACCCGGGCCAGCCCGGTCCCGGCGGGCGGGACGGGTACGGCGGCCGGGGGCAGCCCGCGCTCGTAGCACCACATGCCGAACCGCACGACGGCCGCGGTGAGCACGGACAGCAGGACGGCGGCGTAGAGCCCGGGCAGCCGGTCCGGGGTGGCGTGCAGGAACTGGGCCACGAAGAAGGTCATGAAGGCGAAGACACCGAGGCTGTGTCCGCGCGGGCCCCACCGGCGGGCGTAGACGCCGGCGCCTACGACGGCCAGGAAGGCGAGATCACGGGCGACGGGAAGGTCGTGCAGCCCGGCCGCGACGGCGAGCACCGGTGCGCCCACGGCGGGCAGCAGGGCGGTGGTGACCGCCTGGCCGCGCACGGTCGGGTCGGTGACGGTGAACAGGGCGAGCAGCGCGGCGAGGCCGCCGGTGACCGCGCCGGCGAGGGAGAGTCCGGCCAGTGCGCACACCATGACCGCCAGTCCGATGCCGAGGACGGCCCGCGCGGCGAAGCGCAACCGCGCCCGGCCCGGGTCCGGAGCCACGAACACCCTTTTCAGCACTGCTGCCCTCCCCGGGGAAACCGGCACACAAAAGGCGCCGCGGGATCCGCAGCGCCATCGACAGGTCCATGAGAGCATCACGAAGGTCACTGGCTCAAGTGTTGCCCCGTTCACTGGGCCATTGGCCCAGAGGCGGGCGGGCCGTCTCGCACGCTGGGAATACCAACGGCCCAGGTCGGACGGTACGCGCGGCGGCCCGGGGCCTGAGCCATTGGTACAGTCGGGCATCATGGCCGTGGACGAACTCGACACCCGCATCCTGCGGCTGCTCCTGGAGCAGCCGCGCACCAGCGTGCGCGAGTACGCCCGCATCCTCGGCGTGGCCCGCGGGACGCTGCAGGCCCGGCTGGACCGGATGGAACGGGACGGCGTGATCACCGGCACGGGCCCCTCCCTCTCCCCCGCCGCGCTGGACCATCCGGTCCTGGCGTTCGTGCACATCGAGGTCACCCAGGGCCATCTGGACGACGTGGGGGACGCGCTGGCCGCCGTGCCGGAGATCGTGGAGGCGTTCTCGATCACCGGCGGCGGGGATCTGCTGGCCCGGGTGGTGGGCCGCGACAACGCGCATCTTGAGGACGTGATCCAGAAGCTGATCAGCCTCCCGGGCGTGGTGCGCACCCGCACCGAGGTGGCGCTGCGCGAGCGCGTCCCGTACCGGCTGCTGCCCCTGGTGGAGTCGGTCGGCCGGGCGGCCCGCGTCTGACGCCTCGCGTTCCGGACGCCATGCGCCACGCTGACGGACCGTGCCTCGGCATGCGCAATCCGCTACGACTGCATAGCGTGACCCCATGAGCACAGAACAGGCCCGGCCCGCCCCCGACGAGCGGCGGTGGAAGGCGCTCGGGGTCTGTCTGGCAGCGGGCTTCATCTCGCTCCTCGACACCTCGATCGTGAACGTGGCCCTGCCGTCGCTGGAACGCGGGCTCGGGGCCTCGGAGGCGGTCCAGTCCTGGGTGGTCTCCGGGTACGCCCTCACCTTCGGGCTCGCGCTGGTCCCGGCCGGCCGGCTGGGCGACATGCGCGGTCGCCGCCAGGCCTTCCTGATCGGGCTCGCCCTGTTCACGGTGGCCTCGCTGGCCTGCGGGCTCGCCGCCAGCCCCACCTGGCTGGTGTTCTTCCGGCTGATCCAGGGCACGGCGGCGGGCCTGGTCGCGCCCCAGACCTCGGGGCTGATCCAGCAGATGTTCCAGGGCTCCGAACGGGCGAAGGCCTTCGGTGTGCTGGGCACGGTCATCGGGGTGTCGACGGCGGCGGGTCCCCTGGTGGGCGGCCTGCTGATCGATGCCGCCGGTACCGACGACGGCTGGCGCTGGGTGTTCTTCGTGAACCTGCCCATCGGGCTGGCCGCCTTCGCGGTGGGGCTCCGGCTGCTGCCCCGCCTGCCGGCGCCGGGAAAGCACGAGGAGTTCGACCTGTTCGGGGTGCTGCTCCTCGGCTCGGGCGTGCTCGCGCTCATGCTGCCCCTGGTACAGGAGCAGCAGTGGACCGGGCGGGAGAAGTGGGCGCTGCTGCCGGTGGCCCTGCTGCTGTTGGGCGGCTTCTGGGTGTGGGAGAAACGGCAGGGGGCGCTCGGACGCGCTCCGCTGGTGGACCTGGCACTGTTCTCGCTGCGCTCGTTCACGCTGGGCGCCCTGATCAGCCTCACCTACTTCGCGGGCTTCACCACCGTCTTCTTCCTGTACGCCCTGTACCTGCAGAACGGCCTGGGGTACAGCGCGCTGGCGTCGGGGCTCACGGTCCTGCCCTTCGCGGTGGCCTCCGCGATCGGGGCCGCCCTCGGAGGCCGGCTGGTGATGCGTTTCGGCCGCAGGCTCGTCGTGATCGGGCTGGGCGGCGTGGCACTGGGCCTGCTCGGCGTGGTCGCGGCCGTGCAACTGGTACCGGGGCCGAACCTGGGCTGGGCGTCGGCGCTGCCGCTGCTCGTCGGAGGCATCGGGTCCGGCATGACGGTCTCCCCGAACACCACCCTCACCCTCACCCGGGTGCCCGTGAACCGTGCGGGCGCGGCCGGGGGGGTCCTCCAGACGGGCCAGCGCGTCGGCTCGGCGGCCGGGATCGCGGTGGTGGGCTCGGTGTACTTCGCCCACCTCGCCAACCACGGCCGCGCGGAGACGGCGATGCAGCTCGGGCTGCTGTCCTCGGTGGGGATCATCCTGATCGCGCTGGTACTGGCGGTCGCCGATCTGCGGGAACGCCAGGTGCGTCCAGAGCCGGAGAAGGCCGGGGTGACGGCGGGGCGGGGCTGGGACGAGGAGGGCGTGCGGCCCGGCTCGTGAACGGCGGGGCGGGGATACGACGGGGAAAGCGCGCGGCCCCGGTCGTGAACGGCGGAGCGGGGGTACGACGGGGAAAGCGCGCGGCCCCGCTCGTGAGCGGCGGGGCGGGGATACGACGGGGAAGGCGTGCGGCCCGGCTCCTGAACGGCGGGGCTCTCGCCTCAGGACTTCCGGCGCGGCTTCCCGCGCTTGGCCGGCTTGCCGCCTCCCGTCCGGGCGCGTGCCGTGCGGCCCGCCGGTTTCCCGGACGACGTCGCCGATGACCTGGCCTGCGGCTTCCCCGTCGATGTCGGCCGGCTGCCGCCCCCGTCGGAACGCTTGCCCTTGTCGTCGGACCTGGCCGCCGCGCGGCCCCGGGTGCTGTTGACGGTGCGTCCGCGGACGATGCCGATGAAGTCCTCCACCAGGTCGGTGGTGGCCTCCTCGGGCCAGGACAGGGCGACGGTCGACTGGGGTGCGTCGACGACCGGCCGGTAGGTGAGATCACGGCGGTGGTGCAGCCGGGCCAGCGACTGCGGCACGACCAGCAGGCCGACGTTCGCCGCCACCAGCTCGATGGCGTCAGCCGTCGTCGCAGGGCGCTCGAAGGCCGGTTCGCCCGGCGGGGCGTCCCAGTCGAAAACGTCGTCCAACGGGTGGAAGAGCACCTCGTCGGCGAGGTCGGCCAGGGTGACCTCGTCCGCGGCCGTGACGAGGTGGTCCTTGGGGGCCACGACCACCGTGGTCTCGGTGTACAGCGGGATCGCGCTGAAGAACGCACGGTCCACCGGGAGCCGGACGAAGCCCGCGTCGGCCTCGCCCGCGCGCAGCACCTCGGGCGCCTCGGCGTCCGGGACCTGGACGAGGGTGAGCGGGATGTCGGGCAGACGCTCGTTCCAGATCTTCGCCCACTTGGCGGGCGTCACTCCGGGAACGTACGCGAGCCGGAACGACGGGGGTTCCTGCGAGCCTGTCACCAGGCCAGATTACCGGCAGTCGGCGGGCCGCCCGCACCGGCCGTGGTCGGCGCCGGCGCACTCGGCCGATACCCTTGACCTCATGAAGTCGCAGCAGAGCACCCAGACGATGAAGCCCGCGACCGCGGCGAAGAAGCTGGGTGTGTACCTCCCCGCCACTCCCGCTTCCTTCCAGGAGGGTGTGGTGTCGCGCGCCGAACTCGGCGAGCTGCAGGCCAACCCGCCGGAGTGGCTGCGCGATCTGCGGAACAACGGCCCCCACCCGCGTCCGGTGGTGGCCGCCCGGCTGGGCGTGTCCATCGCGGGTCTCGCGCGCGGTGGTGTCACCGAGCCGTTGACGACCGAGCAGATCGAGGCGCTCAAGCAGGAGCGGCCCGAGTGGCTGGAGAAGGAGCGCGCCACCCAGGCCGAGGTCCGCAAGGAGACCGCACGGCTGAAGAACCTCAAGAAGGAGAAGGAGACCGGCGGCGCCGAGCGCGGCTGATCCTTCCGCCCGCCCCGGACACCGCCCGCTGCGGAGTCCGCCCGTCCAGGGCTCAACCGCGCGGGCTGTGTGCGGTGTGCTCGGCCGGGTGATTCAGCCGAGGAAGCTCAGCCGTACCCGGCGGTCCGGGTTGTCCTTGTTGGTGTCCACCAGGCACACCGACTGCCAGGTGCCCAGTTCCAGGCGCCCGCCGATCACCGGCAGGGTCGCGTGCGGCGGGACGATGGCCGGCAGGACGTGGTCGCGGCCGTGCCCGGGACTGCCGTGCCGGTGCTGCCAGCGGTCGTCGGCGGGGAGCAGGGTGTGCAGGGCCGCGAGGAGATCGTCGTCGCTGCCGGAGCCCGTTTCGATGACCGCGATCCCGGCGGTGGCGTGCGGGACGAAGATGTTGAGGAGACCGTCCCGGCCGGCCGCCGCCTCCCGCAGGAATTCCTCGCAGTCGGCGGTCAGGTCGACGACACGTTCCCGGGAACCGGTGGTGACGTGCAGCATGCGCGTGGTGAGGGCATCGGACATGCCCTCATCCTGACCCATACTCCGTTTCTCACACCCGGCGGCGCGGACGTGTGTCGCGGACGCCGGCGCCGTGGCCCGGTCCCGGCCACCGGGGAAGATCCGCGCGCCGCGCCCTGTTGCGAGAGGCGTGAACGGAACACGCGAGGTCGAGGTCGAGGTCGAGGCAGTCGTCGTCGGCGCCGGTCAGGCGGGTCTGGCCGCCGCCTATCACCTGCGGCGCACCGGTTTCGAGCCGGACCGTGACTTCGTGGTCCTCGACCACTCCCCCGGGCCGGGCGGCGCCTGGCAGTTCCGTTGGCCTTCGCTGACGTTCGCCAAGGTGCACGGGATGCACGCGCTGCCCGGCATGGAACTGACGGACGCCGACCCGTCGCGCCCGTCGGCCGAGGTGGTCCGGGAGTACTTCGACCGGTACGAGCTCGCCTTCGACCTGCGGGTACGGCGTCCCGTGGCGGTGCGCTCGGTACGCGAGGGTGCCGGGGGGCGGCTGCTTGTGGAGACGTCGGACGGTGACTGGTCGACGCGGGCCCTGATCAACGCGACCGGTACCTGGGACCGGCCGTTCTGGCCCCGCTACGCCGGCCAGGAGACGTTCCGGGGGCGGCAGTTGCACACCGCGCAGTACGCCGGTCCCGAGGAGTTCGCCGGGCAGCGGCTCGTCGTCGTGGGCGGTGGCGCCTCGGGCACCCAGCATCTGCTGGAGCTCGCCCCGTACGCCGCCGCGACGACCTGGGTGACCCGGCGGCCTCCGGTCTTCCGCGAGGGACCGTTCGATCAGGAGGCGGGCCGCGCGGCCGTCGCGCTGGTGGAGGAGCGCGTACGCGAGGGGCTGCCGCCGCGCAGTGTGGTCTCGGTCACCGGGCTGCCCCTCAACGACGCCATCCGCCAGGGCCTCGCGGACGGGGTGCTGGAGCGGCGGCCGATGTTCGACCGGATCACCCCGGACGGCGTGGAGTGGCGGGACGGCCGGAAGGTGGCCGCCGACGTGATCCTGTGGGCGACCGGCTTCCGCGCCGCGCTGGATCATCTCGCTCCGCTGCGACTGCGTGAGCCGGGGGGCGGCATCAGGGTGGAGGGCACCCGCGCGGTCGCCGATCCGCGGGTCCACCTCGTCGGCTACGGCCCCTCGGCCAGCACCATAGGCGCCAACCGGGCCGGGCGCTCGGCCGTACGGGACATCAGGCGGCTGCTGGCCGAGGAGCCGCTCGCGGCGTGACGTCCGGTGGTCTCAACTGCCCGCGGCCCCCGGGGAGACCGGGACGCCCGCCGGGTCGCTGTCCGAAGGCTGTGCCGCCGCACTCTGGTGGAGGGCGTTGAAGTCGGCCACGTTCTGCAGGTGCTCGGTGTAGTCGGCGGTGAAGCGCGTGTCCCCGGGCCGCACCGTGACGAAGTACAGCCAGTCGCCCGGCGTCGGGTTGAGGGCGGCGCGCATGGCCTCCGCGCCGGGGTTGTCGATCGGTGTCGGCGGCAGGCCCAGACGCTGGTAGGAGTTGTACGGGCTCGCGATCTGCGTGTCGTCCTGGCTGGTGCGCAGGGTGTTGCGGTTCAGCGCGTAGTTGATGGTCGAGTCCATCTGCAGCGGCATCCCGCGCTCCAGCCGGTTGAGGACGACTCGGGCCACCTTGCCCATGTCCACTTTCGTATCGGCCTCGGCCTGGACGATGCTGGCGATGGTGACCGTCTGGTAGACGTTCATCGCGTTGCGCTGTGCCCCGGCGGCCACCGGGGCGCCGTTGTGCCTCCGGTTGGCGGTGTCGACCATGGTCCGTAGCAGTGATTCGGGGGTCGCGCCCTCCCGGACCGGATAGGTGGCCGGGAAGAGATAGCCCTCCGGATTGCCCCCGGCCTCATTCGGCAGTGGCAGGGCGGCCTTGTCCAGGGACTTGCGGGTGCTGCCCGGGGGCAGCTTGAGGGCCTTGTCGATCGCGTCGTAGACCTGGCTCGCGCGCCAGCCCTCCGGGATGAGCAGCGCGGCGGGCTTCGTCTGTTCGTGGCCGCCCGCGAGCGTCAGCAGCGGCACCGCCACGGCCGTGCCGGCCACGACGGCGCCGGCCACGACGACGGCGAGCCTGCCCCGGCGTGTCAGTCGGATCCTGCTCCGTGACGGAGTGTTCGTCTGCATGCGGGCACGGTAATACGCATACAGTCACAAACCCGGCATATATTCAGTTTGTCGGCTGCAGTTGCGCGTCCCGGCGCACCAGGGCCGCGTACCGGCCGTCCCGCTCCAGGAGTTCGTCGTGCGTACCGCGTTCGGCGACGCGTCCGGAGTCCAGCACCACGATCTGGTCGGCACCGCGGATCGTGGACAGCCGGTGGGCGATGGTGATCGTCGTGCGGTCGGCCGACAGCGCGTCGATGGCGTCCTGGACAGCGGCTTCCGTACGGGTGTCGAGCGCGCTGGTCGCCTCGTCCAGGATGAGGACCGGCGGGTCGCGCAGGATGGTGCGGGCTATCGCCAGACGCTGCTTCTCACCGCCGGAGAAGCGGTGGCCTCGTTCGCCGACGACCGTGTCGTAGCCGTCGGGCAGCGCGGCTATGTGGTCGTGGATCTGCGCCGCCACGGCCGCCGCGCGCAGTTCCTCGTCGGTGGCGTCCGGTTTGGCGAAGCGCAGGTTGTCGGCGACCGACGCGTGGAAGAGGTACGTCTCCTGCGAGACGACGCCGACCGCGCGGGCGAGGGTGTCGAAATCGAGGTCGCGGACGTCGACCCCGTCCAGCGTCACACGGCCGCCGGTGACGTCGTAGAGGCGGGGCACCAGGTAGCCCAGGGTCGACTTGCCGGCGCCGGTCGGACCGACGACGGCGAGGCTGCCGCCGGCCGGCACGGTGACGTCGACGCCGTCGAGGACCGGGCCGCCCTTGTCGTCGTACCGGAACTCGACGTCCTCGAAGCGGACTTCGCCCTTGACCTGGTCGAGACGGATCGGCCGCTCGCGCTCGGTGATGTCGACGGGGAGGTCCAAGTACTCGAAGATGCGCTGGAAGAGCGCCAGCGAGGTCTGGATCTGGACGCCGGTCGCCAGCAGGCTCACGGCCGGGCGGAACAGGCCCTGCTGGAGCGAGACGAAGGCGACGATGGTGCCCAGGGAGACCTCGGGGCCGCCGAACCGGAGGGCGAGACCGGCGGTCCAGTAGATGACGGCGGGCATCGCGGCCATGACGATCGTGATGACGGCCATGCGCCAGCGCCCGGCCATGTTCGACCTGACTTCGAGGTCCACCAGGCGCTCGGACTCCGTGGCGAAGGACGCGGTCAGCGAGTCGGAGCGGCCCATGGTGCGGCCGAGCAGGATGCCGCTGACCGACAGTGACTCGGTGACCGTGGCCGCCATCGCGGCCATCTGCTTCTGCCGCTGGGTGGTGATCTTCTTGCGTTCGTTGCCGACGCGGCGGCTGATCCACACGAACACCGGCAGCAGGAGCAGGGAGACGATCGTCAGCCGCCAGTCCAGGGCCACCATCGCGACGATCGTCGCGACGACGCTGGTGACGTTGGAGACCAGGGAGGTGGCGGTGGAGGTGACGGTGGCCTGCATGCCGCCGATGTCGTTGGCTATGCGGGACTGCACCTCGCCGGTGCGGGTGCGGGTGTAGAAGGCGAGCGACATGCGCTGGAGGCGGCCGTAGACCGCGGTGCGCAGGTCGTGCATGACCCGCTGGCCGACGGTGGTCGAGATCAGCGTCTGGAGCACGCCGAAGACGCCGGCCAGGACGGCACTGAGGACCATGCCGAGCGCGAGCAGGCTCAGCAGGCCGGTGCGGCCCTGGGGGATGGCGACGTCGAGCGTCTCCCTCAGCAGGAACGGCGTGGCCACCGAGACCAGTGACGAGGCACCGACGAGAAGGCCGACGACGGCGAGCCGCCCGCGGTAGGGACGGAAGAGCCGCAGGATGCGGCGCACCTGCCGGGGCTGGTCGCCGGCATCGGCAGGTGGGGTCCAGGAGAGTTCACGATCGGGACGCATGGGCTCCTACGGAGGGGACGGGCGCCGGCCCCGGGGCGGCCGGCGATGACTGGCGGATCGTAGGTCATTGTTACCTATACTCACAATGAACGGCATCCTGATATTGTTCCCGCATGACCACCCCAGATCCCGACGGGCTGCTCGCGGAGCAGTTGCTGCGGCTCACCCGCCGGGTGCACCGCATCCAGAAGCGCCATCTGGAACAACGTGACCTGGGCGTCACCCCGGCCCAGTCCCGGCTGCTGCGCACCCTCGCGCACTACGCCTCCCCGCCGCGCATGGCCGACCTCGCCGAGCGCCTGGAGGTGGTGCCCCGCGCGGTGACGACGCTGGTCGACGGGCTGGAGGCGAGCGGCAAGGTGCGGCGGGCACCCGACCCGGCGAACCGGCGCGTGACCCGGATCGAGCTGACGGCCGAGGGGCGGTCGGCCCTGCGCGAACTGCGCGGAGCCCGACGCTCGGCGGCCGAGGAGATACTTGCGCCGCTGACGGAGAAGGAGCGCCAGGTGCTCGGCGTCCTGCTGGACACACTGATCGACGGGGACGCCGCCCAGCGCTGCTGAACGGCGACGGCCCCGCCGCCCCGGAGGGAGCGGGGCCGTCTGCCCCGGAGGGATGGGGGCCGTCGCGCGACCGGCCCGACCGGCCCGACCGGCCGGGTGCCGCGCATCGCGGGGCGGCGGACCCTCTGCCGCCCCGGGTCAGCAGCGCCTGCGGTCCTCCGTCAGCACGCCCTGGACCGTCGTCAGCGACCGGTCGTAGCAGCCGTCCGGGCCGAGGAGGCGGTAGCGCTCGGACGACGTACCGACGGCGTGCCGCTGGTCACGCGGAACGTCGAGCGTGTACGCGGCGTCGCCCCTGTAGGTGTCGTCCAGCCGCGACCACGTGGTGCGCCGGCCGTCCTCGCGCATGACGACCGACGCCCGGTCGCCGAGGGTCAGCACGGTTCGCAGCCGGTTGTCCGGTCCGAGGGTGGTGGCACCGTCCATGGTGTACGTCCGGTGCGTGTGCGCCGCCCGCGCGAGGCCGCGCCCGGCTCCGGTGACGGCTCGGGCTGCGGTTCCGGCTCTGGTTCCGGCTGCGGTTCCGGCTCCGGCTCCGGCTCCGGCTCCGGCTCCGGCTCCACCGATGGTGACGGTGACGGTCTCGTCGTCGGTCCAGGTCGCGTCGAGGCCGTCCGTGTTCTCACCCTCGGTCCAGCGGTGGACGGAGGTGTTGGCGAGCGTCCGGGTGACGGTGGTGGTCACCCGCCCGCGGGAGGTGTCCAGGTAGCCGGAGACGGTGAGCCGGTGACCGGCCTCGGTGCGCACGCGGTTGTCCGAACCGGGCGTGTAGGCGGACGAGTTCGCGAGGTCGGTCGCCTTGTCCCCGGTGAGCGCGCCGGGCACACGGGCCCGGTGGGCGTCCTGCCAGACCAGTACGTTCACCGGGGCGCTCCAGCCCGACTGTCCCGCGGGTACGCCCACGACGGACACCTCGACGTGGTGCGGGCGGCCGTCGTTGAGGAGACCGGCGAAGGGCGTGAGGTCGTACTCGAGGGGCCGGACGTCGAAGGCGCGTGGCGCAGGTACGACGTACCAGAGGAAGGGGTTGGACCAGCCGCCCGTCCAGACGTTGGGGAAGGGGGCCGCGATACCGGCGAGTTTGCCGTCGACGCTGATCTGCACCTCGCGGTACGGCCCGCGGTCGGCCTTGCACGAGTACGGCGCCGGATCGGCCACCGTCAGGTACCAGAACTCCTCGCAGCCGCCGCCCGAACCGGTCGCGTACACCTCGGCGACGATCCGCTCGCTGTTGCGCGGGGTGGTGAGCGTCGTACCCGCGGAGGTGTCGGCGAGGGTGAGCACCCGGTCGGGGGCGGGCTTCTCGGGCCGCCCCGGGTAGAAGGTCAGGGTCACGTGCACGTCGATGACACCGGTGTAGGTGTCGTCCACCATGTTGCCGATCAGCATCTCGACGTCCCGCGCGCCGCGGAAGGTGTCGCTGTAGCGGGTGACGTCCTTCTCCACGTGCCACTCGATGCCGTCGGGCGACGGCTCCGGGGTGGAGGTGCGCAGGATCTCGACGCCGCCGACGTGGAGATAGCCGAGCCGGTCGTACTGCCGGCCCTTCACCTTGCCGTCCAGGCGCAGGACGACCTTGCTCCAGCGGGCGCCGCAGCCCTTGGGAGGCGTGTAGGCGCCACGGTAGGGCGTGTAGTCACGGAACTGCGCGTCGGCGAGGGTGACCTGGCACGAGCGGGTGTGCGGCCGGTCGACGGGGGGCGCCGCGGTCACCGGGTCGTGCCAGTCGGTGCCGAACTCGGCGGGCGCGCCGGCCGCTCGGGCGGCCGGGGCACCCGTGCCGAAGAGCGTGCTCACCAGAAGGGTCGCCCCCGCGAGCATGGACATGACTAACCGTCTTCTCATGGCCCGTGTTCTACGGGGAGACGCGCCGTCCCGCAATGACGCCTCGACAGATCGACGCGATGAGGACGGCCGCCATGCGGCCCTGCACGACAACCCAAGGAAGGGACAATCAGTGATATAAGCACATTTTACTGGCATAGTGCCGACATGGAAATCATGACGGCCGGCAGTCCAGCGGGGCGGACGGCCACGAGCACGGCCCGCCGGACCCGCTCCACCCAGAGGCTTCTGCGGTGAAGGAGTCGTCCACGCGCCCGGAACCCCGGCGAGGGCGTCACCTCCCCGGGCTCCGCTCACGTCGCACGGCGCTCGTCCTCACGGCCACCGGCGCCGTCGCGCTCGCGGGAGCCGCCGCACTCACCGGAGGCGTCGCGCTCAGCGGTGACGCCCTGTTCCCCGGCGCCGGCCCGCACCCGGACCGCGGCACACCCGCCCCGGGCGCCTCTGCCGCTTCGGCCGGACCGGCCCCCTCCCCCGGCGCGGCGGGCATCGGCGATCCGCTCATGCCGCTCGCCGGCAACGGCGGATACACGGTCCGGCGCTACACGCTCGACTTCGACTGGCGGGCGCCGCAGACGCCCTTCGAGGCCGCCGCCACCGTCAGCGCCACCGCGACACAGCCACTGTCCCGCTTCGACCTCGACTTCGCGGGCAACGCGTTGCACCACGTCACCGTCGACGGCGCCCCGGCCACCGTCCGACGCGACGGGGACGAACTCGTCGTCACCCCCGCGAGGCCGATCCCGCGCGGCCGCGCGTTCACCGTCCGGGTCGCCTACACCGCCGACCCGACGCAGCGACGCCACCGCGACGACGCGATCCAGGACTACGGCTGGGTGCCGACGCCTGACGGCACCGTGGTCTGCGCACAGCCCGACGGCGCGAGAATGATCTTCCCGGCGAACGACCACCCGAGCCTGCGGGCACCCGTCACCTTCCGGATCACCACACCCGCGGGGCTGAGCGCGGTGGCCAACGGCCGGCTGGTCGGCACCGTGCGGCGCCCCGGCGGCCGCGTCCGGTGGACGTACGATTCCGAGCAGCCGATCGCGGCACAGCTGGTCCAGCTGGCGATCGGGAAGTTCACGTTCGTCGACAGCCGCGGCCCGCGCGGACTGCCCGTCCGGGACGCGGTTCCGGACGGCCTGGTGGCGGAGACCGAGGAGTACCGTGCGCTGACTCCGGATCACCTGGCCTGGCTGGAGCGGCGACTCGGGCCGTACCCGTTCCGCCGCTACGGAGTGCTGGTCGGTGACACCGACCTGCCGGTGGCGCTGGAGACCCAGTCGCTCTCCGTCGTGCCGCGGGACGACCTGCTGGGCGACCGGGTCGACGCCGAACGCAATCTCGTCCACGAGCTGACCCACCACTGGACGGGTGACAGTGTCGCCATCCGGCGCTGGTCGGACCTGTGGCTGAGCGAGGGTCACGCGCGTTTCTACGAACGCCTCTACTCCGACGAGCACGGCGGCGTGAGCCTGGAATCGGCGATGCGGGCGGCGTACGAGCAGCACGACCAGTGGCGGCACGACGACGGAGCACCCGCCGAGCCCACCGGGGCGACGCTGTTCAAGGTGATGCGGTACGACGGCTCGGCGCTGGTGCTGTACGCGCTGCGGGAGAAGGTCGGCGAGGAGACCTTCGGCCGGATCGAGCGTGCCTGGGTGACCGCCTACCGGGGCCGTGCGGCCGGCACCCGGGACTTCGTCGCGCTCGCCTCCCGGGTCGCGGGCGAGGACCTGGAACCGTTCCTGACCGCCTGGTTGTACGGCGCGCACACCCCGCCCATGCCGGGGCACCCCGACTGGCAGGTGGACCCGGTCGAGGACTGAGCCCGCGGGCCGGGCTTGGTTGCCCCGGGCAGCGGAGTCACTGCCGCCGACCGGGTGGCCTCTGCGGGACGGCTGGTCCACCCCGGTGACGCTCGCCACGACACGGCGCCCGGGGCACGGAAACGTACGAGGGGTGGCACGGCGGGCAGCTCCTTTGCCCTGGTTGCGAACGAGCGTGGTTGGGAGAGCCTCTGCGATGAGAAGAAATGTTTCTGCACATGTCCCCAGAGCCATCCGGAGATGCCGCCGTACGGCTTGTCTGATCGCGGGGGCGGCTCTGTTGCCACCACTGCTGATCCTTCCGATGTCCGGTACCGACGACCCGTCCGACCGGCGTCTGCAAAACGCCTTCACCGACGCCGCGCGCGAGTTCCAGGTACCGCGCAGTGTGCTCATGAGCGTGGCGTACATGCAGTCACGCTGGGACTCCCACCCGGGTGCGCCCAGCGTGTCGGGCGGCTTCGGGCCGATGCACCTGCTGGACACCGGCCTCGTGCGTTCCTCGGCGCCCTCGTCCGCACCGCGGACGCCGGACGGCGTGCACGCCCGGCCGAGCGCGGGGGCCGCGGGGCCGTCCGCCGGGGACATCACGGACGCGGGCCCCTCGGGCGGCCACGCCGTGCAGCCCGCGGATCTCCAGCACGCGGCACGGCTGATCCAGGTCCCCGTCGGGCGGCTGCGGACGGACGCCGTCGCCAACGTACGCGGCGGCGCGGCTCTCCTGGCGGCCACTCAGACCCGGCTCGGCAAGCCCCTCAGCTCCGACCCGGCGGACTGGTGGGAGGCGGTGGCACGCTTTCCCGGCACCCGTGACGTCGCGTCAGCCGCGTCGTACGCCGCCGACGTCTTCACCGTGATCCGTCAGGGCGCGCACCGCACCACCGCCGAAGGCCAGGACGTCTCCCTTCCGGCCACCCCCGGTGTGCGGCCGCACCACCGCGCGCCCGTCCCGCAGGGCCCCCAACGGCCGAAGGAGGTCGAGTGCCCCGCCGACCTGGCCTGTGACTGGCTCGGCGCGCCGTACGAGGAGATCGCCGGCCTCGATGACAGCGACGACACCGACGACAGTGACGACAGCGCCGACACGGCAGACACCACCGACAGCGCCGACAGCCCGTACGGCAACCACGACCTCGCCGACCGGCCCCGGGACCAGCCGATCGAGTACATCGTGATCCATGACACGGAAGCAGAGCTGGCGAGCATGTTCCAGACGGTCCAGGATCCGAGCGAGGCGTCCTGGCACTACTCGATCCGCTCCAGCGACGGCCACGTCACCCAGCACGTCCAGACCAAGGACGAAGCCTGGCACTCCGGAAGCCAGTTCGTGAACGCCCGCTCGATCGGCATCGAGCACGAGGGCTTCCTCACGCAGCCCGGAACCTGGTACACGGAGCGGATGTACCAGACCTCGGCCCGTCTGGTGAAGTTCCTGGCGAAGAAGTACGCCATCCCGCTCGACCGGCAGCACATCTTCGGCCACGACAACGTGCCTTCCCCGACCGCCGACGCCATCCCGGACATGCACGACGACCCCGGCCCCTTCTGGGACTGGCGGCACTACTTCGACCTGCTCGGCGCGCCACTGCGGGCCACGGCGGGGCCCGACAGCGACATGGTGACCATCCTGCCGGACTACGCGACCAACCAGCCGCGGTTCACGGGCTGCACGCGCAGTGGTTCACCGTGTCAGCCGCACGGCTCCAGCGCCGTCCGGCTGTACACCGAACCACGCGAGAACGCCCCGCTGATCCAGGACCCGGGCCGGAAGCCGGACGGCGACGACTCCACCGAGGACGTCAACGACCTGGGATCGCGCGTCTCCGCCGGTCAGAGCTTCGCCGTCGCCGACCGCAGCGGGGAGTGGACGGCGATCTGGTTCCAGGGTCGGAAGGCGTGGTTCAAGAACCCCACAGCGCACCCGGTCGCCGTCGGGGCGGCCGGGCGCATGGTCACCCCGAAGGAGGGCCTGAACGAGGTCCCGGTGTTCGGTCGTGCGCTGCCGGAGGAGGATGCCTATCCGGCGGACGTGGAGGAGCCGACCGCTTCGCCGCTGCCGTACAGCTTCCAGGCGGGCCAGCGGTACGTGACGCAGTCCGGCGTCGGCAGTTCCTACACCGCCAAGTCGTTCAGTGACACACCCAACCCGGTGGTGTGGGGCCGGGAGAAGTACTACGAGATCCAGTTCGGCCACCGGCTCGCCTACGTCCGGGCGAGCGACGTGGACGTGGTCGACTCGTCCGCCGCCGCGGCAGGACCCCAGGGGGAGGCCGCTCAGCCGACCGGGCGATGACGCGACTGCATCCGGCACGGCTCGCGGCTGCCGGTAGCCGCTGGCCGTGCCGGTGCGCCGGTACTCGGTGACCTTGGCCGGTGCCCGGTGGGCCGGGTGCGCCGGTGGGCCCGGATGGCCGGGGGCCTGGGCGAGGGGGCCCGTTTGACCGGCGTGCCCGTGTGACCGGGAGCGTGGGCCGGTGGTCCGGTGGGCCGGTGGGCCGGTGGCCCGTGGTCCGGTGCCCGGTGTCCGCTGGGCCGGCGGCCGGGGGCCAGGGGCCAGGGGAACAGGCTGGGGGAACGGGCTGGGGTACGGCGCCGGTGTCAGGCCGTGGGGGCCGACTTGCCCCCGTCCACCGGTCCTCGCCGTACACGGCCACGGTCCTGCCCGGTCCTTGGCGGGCACCGGCACCCCGGGGCGGCGGGGCCGTGGCCGGAAGGCGGCCGATTTCGTGGGCATCGAGAAAAACTGTTTGAAATTCACCACTCTGCGACGCGAACCTTTCACGGCTTGTTGCCGCTCCCGCGGCTTCCTCCGCCTGACACGAGCCACTGGGACGTCATGCAGATCCAAGACCTTCCGTATCCCGATCCGGGCGTGCCCGACGCGCGTTCGGGTCCCCGATTCCTGTGGTGGCTCTGGCGCAACCAGCTGGGTGGGCAGCTGAAGTCGCTCGCCTGGGGCCTGCTCCACTTCGTCTCCGTCTCCGTCCTGCCCTTCTGCGTCGGCCTCGCCGTGCAGGCGGCCATTGACCGCTCCGGCACCCGGCTCGCCCTGACAGGGGCTCTGATGCTGCTGAGCGGAACGGGGATCGCCGTCGGCGACACCTTCCTCCACCGCACAGCCGTCACCAACTGGATCACCGCCGCCGCCCGCGTCCAGCAGCTGCTGGCACGCAAGGCCGCCCAGCTGGGCTCCGGCCTGACCCGTCGGGTGGCCGCCGGCGAAGTGGTGTCCGTCTCGACCGGCGACGTGGAGAAGATCGGCTGGTTCGTCGAGGCCGTCTCCCGGTTCACCGCCGCCGCGCTGACGGTCGTGGTCGTCGGCGTCGGCCTGGTCGTGTACCAGCCCGCCCTCGGCGTGGTCGTCGCCGTGGGCCTGCCCGTCGTGGCCCTCGCGGTGCTGCCGCTGCTGCCCCGGGCGACGCGCCGCGCGGACGTGCAGCGCGAGAAGGCCGGCCGGGCCACCGAGCTGGCCTCGGACACCGTCGCCGGACTGCGGGTGCTGCGTGGCATCGGCGGCGAGGAACTGTTCCTCGACCGCTACCGCCGGGCCTCCCAGGAGGTGCGGCACGCCGCCGTGCGCAGCGCCCGGATGTGGTCGCTGATCTCCGCCGTCCAGGTGCTGCTGCCCGGACTGCTGCTGATCGCCGTCGTCTGGCACGGCATCGGCCTGGCAAGGCAAGGCCGGATCACGGTCGGCGAACTCGTCACCGTCTACAGCGCGGTCATGGTCCTCAACTACCCGTTGCGGCACTTCGAGGAGATCGCCATGGCGTACTCCTTCTCCCGCCCGTCGGCCACCCGCGCCGCGCGCGTGCTGTCGCTGGAGCGGTCCACGGCCACCGACGGCACCCGCGAGGCCGGAGTACCGGGTGGCGATCTGTACGACCCCGAGACCGGTCTGCTCGCTCCGGCCGGCCTCTTCACCGCCGTGGTGTGCGGTGACCCGGACGCGGCGGGCAGGCTCGCCGAGCGTCTGGGCGGCCACCCCGCGGAGCCGGGCCGGTCGGTGCTGCTCGGCGCGGTACCCCTGGACGAACTGCCCCTCGACAGCGCCCGCACCGCCGTCCTGGTCCAGGACAAGGACCCGGTGCTGCTGTCCGGCACGCTGCGCGAGCTGCTCGACGTGCCCTCCTCCGGTGACGTGCGGGCCTCGGACGCGCTGGCGGCGGCACAGTGCGAGGACGTGCTGGACGCCCTGGTGCAGGGATCACTGGACGCCGCCGATCCGATGGACGCCCGCATCAGCGAGCGTGGGCGCTCCCTGTCCGGCGGCCAGCGGCAGCGGCTCGCCCTCGCCAGGTCGCTGATCACCGATCCGGAGGTGCTGGTGCTGGACGAGCCGACCTCGGCGGTCGACTCGCACACCGAGGCCAGGATCGCGGACGGACTGCGCCGGCTGCGCTCGGGGCGGACGACGGTGGTGTTCACCTCCTCGCCGCTGCTGCTGGACCGCGCGGACCGGGTCGCCCTGGTGCACGGGGGCGAGGTCGTGGCGGTCGGTGTGCACCGCGAACTGCTCGACGGTGAGCCGCGGTACCGGGCCGTGGTGACCCGGGAGACCGACGAGGAACTGGGCGCGGGCGACGAAAACGTGCTGCTGGACGCGCTCCAGGAGCTGGAAGACATCGAGGAGAGCGCATGATCGGCGTTGCGCCACCGGCGTACGACCCGGCGGCCCCGACGACCGCCACCACCCTGCCCGTCGGCGCCGCCGCGACCGTGCGCGCCTACGTCACCGAGCTGTTCCGCCGGCACCGACGCGCCTTCCTGCTGCTCATCGCCGTCAACACGGTGGCCGTGGTCGCCTCCATGGTGAGCCCGTACCTGCTCGGCGGTCTCGTCGAGCGGGTGTCGGACGAGACCAGGGAGCTTCATCTGGGCCTGACGGCAGGGCTGTTCGTCCTCGCGCTCGCCGTGCAGGCCGTGTTCGTCCGGCAGGTGCGTCTGCGGGGCGCGATGCTCGGCGAGCGGATGCTGGCCGACCTGCGCGAGGACTTCCTCGTCCGGTCCGTCGGGCTCCCGCCGGGCGTACTGGAGCGTGCGGGCACCGGCGACCTGCTCTCCCGTATCACCACCGACATCGACCGGCTGGCCAACGCCATGCGTGAGGCCGTACCGCAGCTGGCCATCGGTGCGGTGTGGGTCCTGCTGCTGCTCGGCGGGCTGGTCGTGACGGCTCCGCCGCTGGCCGCCGCGGTGCTGCTCGCCGTCCCGGTCCTGGTGATCGGCTGCCGCTGGTACTTCCGGCGGGCACCGTCCGGCTACCGCTCGGAAGCCGCCGGCTACGCCGCCGTCGCCGCCGCGCTCGCCGAGACCGTGGACGCCGGCCACACCATCGAGGCGCACCGCCTGGGCGCCCGCCGGGTGGCCCTGTCGGAGCGGCGGATCAAGGAATGGACGGCATGGGAGCGCTACACGCTCTGGCTCCGCTCCGTGCTCTTCCCGGTGATCAATGCCGTCCACCTTCTGGTACTCGGCTCGGTCCTGATGGTCGGCGGTGTGTTCGTCCTGCACGGCTGGATGAGCGTGGGCCAGCTGACCACCGGCGCGCTCATCGCGCAGATGCTCGTCGATCCGGTGAACCTCATCCTGCGCTGGTACGACGAGGTGCAGGTCGCCCAGGTGTCGCTGGGCCGCCTGGTCGGGGTGCGGGACATCGAACCGGATGCCGGGGACGCCGCGCTGGCACCCGACGGCCGCACCGTGCACGCCGACCGGGTGCACTTCGGCTACCGGGAGGGCGTCGACGTGCTGCGCAGGGTCTCCCTGGAGGTCGCGCCGGGCACCCGGCTCGCCCTGGTCGGCCCCTCCGGAGCGGGCAAGTCCACCCTGGGCCGGCTGCTCGCCGGGATCTACGCCCCCCGGGACGGCCGGATCACCCTGGGCGGGGCGGAGCTGTCCCGGATGCCCGCGGAACGCGTCCGCTCGCACGTGGCCCTCGTCAACCAGGAGCACCACGTCTTCGTGGGCTCCCTCCGCGACAACCTCCTGCTGGCCCTCCCCCACTCCCGGCTTCGCCCGGCCGGGGAGGCCCCCACCGGCAGTCACGACGCCGAGTTGTGGGCGGCCCTGGGCGCGGTCGACGCGGAGGGGTGGGCGCGCGCGCTGGATGACGGCCTGGACACCGAGGTCGGCTCCGGCGGCCTCGCGCTGACCCCGGCGCAGGCCCAGCAGATCGCCCTGGCCCGGCTGGTGCTGGCCGATCCGCACACGCTGGTCCTGGACGAGGCGACCTCGCTGCTCGACCCGCGCGCGGCCCGCCATCTGGAACGCTCCCTGGCACGGGTCCTGGACGGCCGCACCGTGGTGGCCATCGCCCACCGCCTGCACACCGCCCATGACGCCGACGTGATCGCCGTCGTGGAGAACGGCCGGATCAGCGAGCTGGGCAGCCACGACGAGCTGGTCGCGGCGGACGGGGCGTACGCGGCGCTGTGGCGGTCCTGGCACGGGTGAGCGCCCGCCGAGGAGGCTGCCGCCCACGGGAACCGCTCCCCTGGCGGCCCGGGCGGTGCCACCGGCGGCGCAGGGGGCCCTCGCGGGCGTCCGCAACCGCCCGGACAGCGGGCCCCTGACGGGCACGGGAATTGTGCCTGCCGCCGTGACTCCGGAACCCGGGTCACAAGGCCGTCGGGCCACCGCGCGCCCGTGCCCGGCGGGACTCGTCCGGCGCCGTTGCAGGGGCGCGCGCGCCTTCCGGTAGCCGTGCCGTTGCGCGGTGCCGAGCAGGGGTGGAAGGCTGGAAAGCGGCGACACCGGTTCGGGGCACACCCGGGAACCGTGCGGTTCATGGCGCGTGACCCTTGTGCCGTGCCTGCCGGCGGCCCGCCACCCGTTGGGGTGGCATCCGGCCGTCCTCACCATCTGGAGGTAGTCGTGGACAGCGCCGACGGCTGGGGGGACGACGTCTACCAGCCCGATCCCTCGGAGATCCGGGAGGACTCGGGGGTGCTCGACGTCGAGGACACATTGGACTTCGACGGCGTGGACGACCCCCTCGACCGCGGCTGGTCCCCTCCCGAGCGCCCGTGGGCGGTCGAACACAGCGGCGTGACCGCGGCCGAACGCAAGGCGGGCGAAACCCTCGACCAACGGCTCGCGGAGGAGCTGCCCGACCCTGGCACACCCGACGGCGACGGTATCGGCGACTGCGACGGCACCGACGGGGAGCTTCTGGACAACGAGGTCGGCAACTTCCGCTCCGGCCGGCTGGTGGCGCCTGACGAAGGTGCCCACGAGGATGACGAGGAAGCCCTGGTCGCCACCGACGTCGGCATCGACGGGGCCGCCGCCTCCGCCGAGGAAGCCGCGATGCACATCGTCGACGAGGACTCCCTCTCCGGCTGAGCGGGAGCCGGACGTCCCCGCCCCGCCGTCCGCCCGGCACGAGGAGCCGCCATGCAGCAGGACAAGCACCCCGACTACCACCCCGTGGTCTTTCGCGACCGCGCCGCCGGCTACGCGTTCCTGACCCGGTCCACCGCGCGGAGCGAGCAGACCATCGAATGGGACGACGGCCGGACCTACCCGGTGATCGACGTGGAGATCTCCTCGGAGAGCCACCCCTTCTACACCGGCAAGGCCCGTACCGTCGACACCGAGGGGCGCGTCGCCCGCTTCGAGCGCCGCTACGGCGGGGCGGACGCGGGCGAGCAGACCTGATCCGGACACCCCGCCCCGCCCCGGGGACTCAGCCGGGGGCTTCCTCAGATCACGTTGAGGGCCGCGGCGCAGCCCACGCCGCCGAGCAGCATGAACACCGGCATCAGCACCTTCAGCTCGACCCAGCTGCCCGCTCGGAACCGCATGGCCTTGGGCGGCCCCAGCGGGTACCAGCGCTTGCGACCCACGGGGATCGGCCACAGGATCGGGCAGCCGGACACGGTCAGCGCGTCCCCGATGTCGTGCACCAGCGCGCCCAGCACGATCGGGAGCCCCAGCCACAGGTACTCCTGCCCGGGCGCGGTGAACAGCCAGTCGGAGCCGTTGCCCGGCTTGTCCAGCACTCCCGCGAGGATCCACGCGCTGGTCGCCGCCAGCAGCCAGACCAGGACATCGCTGCTGGAGCCGCGCGCCGCCCGCCACAGCAGACCCTCGATGGCGAGCACCATGTGCACGAAGAGGATCGCCAGCACCGCCCAGCGGCCCTCGGTGATCGCCGCCGCCGAGCATCCGGCGCCGAGCAGGACCGCCCACAGCCAGGTGTGCGTCAGCGTGCGGTGGCCGCCGGAGCGGCGCGGGTCGCCCTGCTTCCTGGTCGCCTTGTAGACGGCGTACGACAGCTTGTCCACGATCTCGCAGACCCAGCGGGAGAGCGGCCCGAAGGCCCGGGAGATCGTCGCGGCCTTGTGGTCGAGGTCCGGGGCGAGAGCGGCACCGGCGCAGATCAGGGCGCCGCAGAGGAGGACCGGCCAGGGCATCGGGTGCCCGGCCGCCGCCGCGGCGGCCCCGACGCCCAGCCAGGCCGCGGCCCCCGACAGTGAGTGTGCTGGTCCCATCATGGCCGCTTTCCGCCCCATTCCTCGTGTGCCGCTGTCCAGTTGTCCTGGTGCGCTGACGCTGCGTCGGCGACACAGCGTAGCGGCCGTGATCTTGGTGTTCGCAGCCGATTCCCCGCTCGGGCGGTGGGCCAGGCAAGATGGGGGCGTGACCCTCATCGATCAGCTGCCGCCGACCGCCGACCCCGATGCCCTGTACGAAGCCTTCGAGTCGTGGGCGCAGGAGCGCGGCCTCACCCTCTATCCGCACCAGGAGGAGGCGCTGATCGAGGTGGTCTCCGGGGCGAACGTGATCGTCTCGACGCCCACCGGCTCCGGCAAGAGCATGATCGCCGCAGGCGCGCACTTCGCCGCGCTGGCCCGCGACGAGGTCACCTTCTACACCGCTCCGATCAAGGCGCTGGTGTCGGAGAAGTTCTTCGAGCTGTGCAAGCTCTTCGGCACCGAGAACGTCGGCATGCTCACCGGTGACGCCTCGGTGAACGCCGACGCGCCGGTCATCTGCTGCACCGCCGAGGTGCTCGCGTCGATCGCGCTGCGCGACGGCAAGAACGCGGACGTCGGCCAGGTCGTCATGGACGAGTTCCACTTCTACGCCGAGGGTGACCGCGGCTGGGCCTGGCAGATCCCGCTGCTGGAGCTGCCACAGGCCCAGTTCATCCTGATGTCGGCCACTCTGGGCGATGTGTCCTTCTTCGAGAAGGACCTCACCCGTCGCACCGGCCGCCCCACCTCGGTGGTCCGCTCGGCGACCCGCCCGGTGCCCCTGTCCTACGAGTACAAGCTGACGCCGCTCACCGAGACCCTCACCGACCTGCTGGAGAGCAAGCAGGCCCCGGTGTACATCGTGCACTTCACGCAGGCGCAGGCCGTGGAACGGGCGCAGGCGCTGATGAGCATCAACATGTGCTCGCGTGAGGAGAAGGACCAGATCGCCGAGCTGATCGGCAACTTCCGCTTCACCACCAAGTTCGGCCGCAACCTCTCCCGTTACGTACGGCACGGCATCGGCGTGCACCACGCCGGCATGCTGCCCAAGTACCGGCGTCTGGTGGAGAAGCTCGCCCAGGCCGGCCTGCTGAAGGTCATCTGCGGCACGGACACGCTCGGCGTGGGCGTCAACGTGCCCATCCGCACGGTGCTGTTCACGGCTCTGACCAAGTACGACGGCAGCCGGGTGCGCACCCTGCGGGCCCGTGAGTTCCACCAGATCGCGGGCCGGGCCGGCCGGGCCGGTTTCGACACCGCGGGACTCGTGGTGGGGCAGGCGCCGGAGCACGTCATCGAGAACGAGAAGGCGCTCGCGAAGGCGGGTGACGACCCGAAGAAGCGGCGCAAGGTCGTGCGCAAGAAGGCGCCGGAGGGCTTCGTCGGCTGGACGGAGAACACCTTCCAGAAGCTGATCGAGTCGGATCCGGAGCCGCTGACCTCGCGCTTCCGGGTGACGCACACGATGCTGCTGTCGGTGATCGCCCGCCCGGGCAACGCGTTCGAGGCGATGCGCCATCTGCTGGAGGACAACCACGAGCCGCGCAGGCAGCAGCTGCGGCACATCCGCCGGGCCATCGCGATCTACCGCTCGCTGCTGGACGGCGGCATCGTGGAGAAGCTCGACAAGCCGGACGCGGAGGGCCGCGTCGTCCGGCTCACGGTCGACCTCCAGCAGGACTTCGCGCTGAACCAGCCGCTGTCCACGTTCGCCCTGGCCTCCTTCGAACTCCTCGACCCCGAGTCGCCGTCCTACGCCCTCGACATGGTTTCCGTCGTCGAGTCCACCCTGGACGACCCGCGGCAGATCCTCGCCGCCCAGCAGAACAAGGCGCGCGGCGAGGCCGTGGCCGCGATGAAGGCGGACGGGGTCGAGTACGAGGAGCGCATGGAGCGCCTCCAGGACATCACCTACCCGAAGCCGCTGGAAGAGCTGCTCTTCCACGCCTACGACACCTACCGCAAGAGCCACCCCTGGGTCGGCGACCACCCCCTGTCGCCGAAGTCGGTGATCCGGGACATGTACGAGCGGGCGATGTCCTTCACGGAGCTGGTGTCCTTCTACGAGCTGGCCCGCACCGAGGGCATCGTGCTGCGCTACCTCGCCGGCGCCTACAAGACCCTTGACCACACCATCCCGGACGACCTGAAGTCCGAGGACCTGCAGGATCTGATCGAGTGGCTGGGCGAGATGGTGCGCCAGGTGGACTCCAGCCTGCTGGACGAGTGGGAGCAGCTCGCGAACCCGGAGGAGATGACCGCCGAGCAGGCCCGGGAGAAGGCCGACGAGGTCAAACCGGTCACCACCAACGCCCGCGCCTTCCGCGTCCTGGTCCGCAACGCCATGTTCCGCCGTGTGGAGCTGGCCGCTCTGGACCAGGTCGAGGAGCTGGGCGACATGGACGCCGAGTCCGGCTGGGACGCCGACGCGTGGGGCGAGGCGATGGACAAGTACTGGGACGAGTACGACGACCTGGGCACCGGCCCCGACGCCCGCGGCCCGAAACTCCTCGTCATCAAGGAGGAGCCGGAGAACGGCCTCTGGCGCGTCCGCCAGATCTTCGACGACCCGGGCGGCGACCACGACTGGGGCATCAGCGCGGAGATCGACCTCGCGGCCTCCGACGCCGAAGGCCGTGCGGTCGTCCGCGTCACCGACGTCGGCCAGCTGTGAGCCATTCGCGGCCCGTGGTAACCCAAGGAGAATCCCACCGATGACGAATCCGGCCGAGAGGCTGGTCGACCTGCTCGACCTGGAACAGATCGAGGTCAACATCTTCCGTGGCCGCAGCCCGCAGGAGTCCCTGCAGCGGGTCTTCGGCGGCCAGGTGGCGGGCCAGGCACTGGTCGCCGCCGGCCGCACCACGGACGGCGACCGCCCGGTGCACTCGCTGCACGCGTACTTCCTGCGGCCGGGCCTGCCGGGCGTGCCGATCGTGTACCAGGTGGAGCGGGTCCGGGACGGACGCTCCTTCACGACGCGCCGGGTCACGGCCGTGCAGCAGGGCCGCACGATCTTCAATCTGACCGCCTCCTTTCACAAGCCTGAGGAAGGACCGTTCGAGCACCAGCTGCCGCCGACCCGCGAGGTGCCCGATCCCGAGACACTGCCGACGGTCGCCGAGGAGATCCGCAAGCAGTTGGGGACGCTGCCGGAGCAGTTGGAGCGGATGGCGCGCCGCCAGCCCTTCGACATCCGCTACGTCGACCGGTTGCGCTGGAACGCCGAGGAGATAAAGGGGGCCGAGCCGCGCAGCGCCGTGTGGATGCGCGCGGTGGGACCGCTCGGTGACGACCCCCTGGTCCACACCTGCGCGCTCACCTACGCCAGCGACATGACCCTGCTGGACGCGGTCCGCATCCCGGTGGAGTCCCTGTGGGGTCCGCGGAACTTCGACATGGCCTCACTGGACCACGCCATGTGGTTCCACCGGCCGTTCCGCGCCGACGAGTGGTTCCTCTACGACCAGGAGTCCCCCATCATCACGGGTGGGCGCGGACTGGCCCGCGGACGCATCTACGACCTGCAGGGACGGCTCCTTGTCTCGGTCGTTCAGGAAGGGCTGTTCCGGGCCCTGTAGCACCTCGGCGTCAGGGGCGGCGACCGGTCGCTCCGGCCCGACCGTGCGCTCAGGCCGGGCCAGGCCCTCAGGCCCGCGCGGGCTCTGCGGGCTGTGGGCTTCTCCGCCGCAGCCAGGCCCGCAGACCGCGGGACGACCTCGGCGGTGCGGGTTGTGTCCGTCCGCGGTCCCGGCGGGCCGGTGGCACCGCCGGTCGCTCCAGCCTCCCCACCGGCGGCACACACAGGCTGGGAGGGCGGACCGACAGCTCGGGGTGCCACTGCTCCGGGATTCCTGCTGCCGACTCCGGGAGCCGGGCCGCAGCCTCCGGCAGCAGGGCCGCCGCCTCCGGAGGCCGGGCCGCCGCCTCCGGAGGCCTCGTCGCTTCTTCCAGGGGTGCGGTGACCGGCGGGGGTGCGGTGACCTGCCGAGATGCGGTGACCGTCCGGGTCATGGGCGGGATGGGGCGTACGGCGGTTCGGATCGGCGGCGTGACGCGGCGGGCGGCCGGGCGCGGGGCAGGTGAGACGTCGCGGGCCTCCCTGACCGAGCGCGCCAGGTCGCTGCGCAGCCAGCCGGTCTCGTCCGCATCCTGCGCCGTCATGATCCGCTCGGCGGTCTGCGCGGACGGCGACCCGGGCACTCCGTGGCCCGGAGGGGCGGGCCGGAACCGGTTCAGGTGAGCACGCTCGTACGGGTCCTTGACGACGTCGGCGACGTCGACGGGCGCGAGGAAGGCGGCCACGGCCCCGGCGCGGGCCCAGGGACCGTCCGCCTGCCGCAGCAGGAATCCCAGATGCCGTCCGCGCCAGTTGCGTGCCCGCAGGTCCACTCCCGCCGCCAGCTGGCCCCGCAGGGTCTCGGGCGTACGCCCCTTGAGCAGGTGGGCGTTGTCCGCGCCCGACGCGAACTGGCTGAGTTCTTCCGCCAGATAGAGCCAGACCACGGTTCGATAGCGATTGAGGTAGTACGTGACGGGCACGAGCAGGCCCAGGCGGGCGAGCCGGGTGAACCGGCCCGCCGGGATGCCCATGAGGGCGGCTCCTTCCGCCGTGCCCATCACCTGGACCCGCTCGCGGAGGGATTCGGGGAAGCCGTTCTGGGCGCGGAGGCGGTCGATCTCCGCGCATTCCACCCGCCGGGCCCCTCCCCCGCCCTCGTCCGGCACGGTCCGGATGCGGCCCAGCTGCACGGCGAGGTCGAACTCGCTTCGCTTGAGCCCCAGTTCTCGAGCGGCACGGCTCGGCGTGCAGGTGGTCGGGCGGGACGGGTCGAAGGTGCTTGCCGACATGGTCGTTCTCCCCCGTGGAGTGGTGGGCTCACGCCTTGTGCGTTCGCCGTGCACCCACCGTATCCGCTCCGTGACAAGTGGTGGCGGGCCTGTGGATAACTCCACGAAGGAGGGCAAAACAGCAGGTCAGGCGTCGGCTATGCGAGTTCGCTCGGGTTGCCTAGGATCGACACCGAGGTGTTCGCCGACCCGGTTGACGAGCAGGGTCATCTCGTAGGCGATCTGACCGATATCCGCTTCCGCCCCGCTGAGCACGCACAGACAGCTTCCGGTGCCGGCCGCGGTCACGAACAGCACGGCGTCGTCGTACTCGATCATCGTCTGGCGCACGCTGCCCGCGCCGAAGTGACGTCCCGAGCCCTTGGCCAGGCTGTGCAGCCCGGATGCCACGGCGGCGAGGTGGTCGGAGTCCTCGCGTCGTAGGCCCGTGCTCGCTGCGGTGACCAGCCCGTCGTTCGACAGGACCAGCGCGTGGCGGACGTGGTCCACCCGCTCGGTCAGATCGTCCAGGAGCCAGCCGAGGCCCTGGTTCTGCGCCATGTCCATCTCCCCGTGTGATGTCTCCCATTGCTGCAGGAACTGCCCGCCAGCCTTCCCCACGACCGGCGTACGAGCAAGCAGGATGGGCCCATGGCAGAGAAGATGACCGATGCGGAATGGCGGGCGTTCGTCTCGGACGGTACCCGCACCGGCAAGCTGTCCACCGTCCGCGCCGACGGCAGCCCGCACGTGGCTCCGATCTGGTTTCTCCTGGACGAGAACGAGGTGGTGTTCAACACCGGCAAGGACACCGTGAAGGGCCGCAATCTGGCCCGTGACGGCCGGATCGCCCTGTGCGTGGACGACGATCGTCCGCCGTTCCACTTCGTGGTGCTGAACGGTCGCGCCCGACTGTCGGAGGACCCGGCCGAGCTGCGCCTGTGGGCCACCCGGATCGCCGCCCGGTACATGGGCGCTGAGCACGCCGAGGAGTACGGCGCCCGCAACGGCGTGCCGGGCGAACTCCTCGTCCGCGTCTCCATCGACAATGTGCTGGCCATGCGCGACGTGGCGGCCTGAGCGGGGGTCTCAGCCGACCGAGTCCAGGAGCCGGGCGGTGTGCATCCGCCCGGCGTACTCGACGAGCCGGATCAGCACTTCCTTGCCGGAGTCGCGGTCGCGCGCGTCGCACAGCACCACGGGCGTGCCGCTGTCGAGGTCGAGCGCCCGGCAGACGTCGTGGGCGCCGAAGGTACGGGCTCCCGCGAAGCAGTTGACGGCGACCACGAACGGGATGCGCCGGTGCTCGAAGTAGTCGACGGCCGGGAAACAGTCCTCCAGGCGCCTGGTGTCCGCGAGGACCACCGCGCCGAGGGCTCCCTGGGCCAGTTCGTCCCAGAGGAACCAGAAGCGGTCCTGGCCCGGTGTGCCGAAGAGATAGAGCGACAGTCCGGAGCGGATCGTGATGCGGCCGAAGTCCATGGCCACGGTCGTGGTGACCTTCTGGTCCACACCGTCGGTGTCGTCCACCAGCCGGCCTGCCTGGCTCAGCAGTTCCTCGGTGCGCAGGGGCCGGATCTCGCTGACGGCCCCGACGAGGGTCGTCTTGCCGACGCCGAAGCCACCGGCGACCAGTATCTTCAGGGCCAGGGCGGAGGTGTCACCGACGGTTTCGGAGTGATCGGACACCATCATCACTTCTCTCGGGAGGGCCGGCCCGGGCCGGCCATGACGTGCTCCGGCGCGAAGCCGGCATCCTGACGACAGGGGTACGGCGGTGTCGGCGTGTTCATCTACAGCGCCCTCAATCCCTCGATGACCTCGCGCAGAATCCGTTCATCCGGCAGGTGTGCCGGAGGCACCGGGCGGCTGACGCTCACGCAGCCGAGTTCCAGGAGGTCTCCGAGGAGCACCCTGACCACGCCGACCGGAAGGTCCGCGTCCGCGGCGAGTTCCGCGACGGACTGCGTCTCCGCGCGGCACAGGTCGACCAGGGTCCGGTGCTCGGGACCGAGGGTGTTGTCGTCGCCGAGCGCCGATGCGGCGAGGTCGAGGGTGACGAGCGCGATCAGATCGAAGCGGACGCCGGTGGGCCCGGGCTGCGTGCGGCCACCGGTCATGGCGTACGGGCGGACCAGCGGCCCGGCTTCGCCGTCGTACCACTGGCTGCCCGGCTCCCGGGGTCCGCCGGTCGGGTTCTCGGTCATCGGTGGTGCCTCTCCGGCTCATCCGGCGGCGGGCGGCTGTGCCGTGACGCGCGGCGGCGTGTGGAGGTGCTCGCCGACGCGTTTGACCAGGCGGGCCATCTCGTAGGCGACCAGCCCGATGTCGGCCGTGACCGCGGTCAGCAGGGCGAGGCAGGAGCCGTCACCGGCGGCGGCCACGAAGAGGAACGCGTCGTCCATCTCGACCATGGTCTGGCGCACTCCGCCCGCTCCGAAGTGGCGTCCGGCGCCCTTGGCGAGGCTGTTGAAGCCGGAGGCCACGGCGGCGAGATGCTCAGCGTCCTCCCGCGCGAGGCCGGTGGAGGCGCCGACCGCCAGGCCGTCGTTGGACAGCACGACGGCATGCCGCACCTCGCTCACGCGCATCACCAGGTCGTCGAGCAGCCAGTCCAGCTCGCCGGACCCCCGGCCGGCCATCGGGTTCGGGTCCTGGATCATGCCGGATCTCCTTCGCTGCTGGGACTGTCCGTCTCCGGTTCCGGGGCGCTGCCGTGGCCCGGGTGCCTGCCGCCGCCGCGTACCCAGCCGTCGCGGTACGCCGTCATGCGGTCCCGTACGAGTTCGGGGGTGCGCCTGTCGTCGCCGAGCCGGTCGGGCCGCGCGGCCGGCTCCTCGGTGCGCTGGTGGCGCAGTTGGGGGGCGAGGCTCGCCTGGCGCACGCGGCGCGGCAGGCCGTCGGAGGGCTCCGAGGAGTCGCCCGGCGGGCGGTGCAGCCTCAAGGCGGTCACTCCGGGGGGTGCGGGTTCGTGGGGGGTGCGGTGGGAGCCGGACGCCGGGCCGGCGGGGTGGGCGGCGGATGCCGTTCCGCCGACGTGGGAACCGGATGCGGGTCCGAGGGCATCGACGTCGTGCGCCGGTCCTGCGGCGTCGGTGCCGGACGCCGGTCCGATGCCGTCGGTGCGGGACGCCGGTCCGGTGGTGCAGGGGTCCGGCGCCGGCGCGGTTGCGCCTGGAGCGGGCGCCGGCCGGACCGTGCGGGGACCGGGTGTCCGCGCCGTGCCGTGTGCTCCCGGCGCGGTGGCCGCCAGGGCCGGCCGGCCCGGGCGCGCGATGACGGCGGCCTCCCGGGGCGTGGCCGCGCCGGGTACGCGCGCGTAGGCACGTTCCCTGTCGGGGCGCCCGTGTCCGTCGTCCCGGGCGGAACGGTCCGCCAAGCCGTTGTGCAGCAGGGCGGTCGGCAGCAGGACCACGGCGGTGGTGCCGCCGTACGGGGAGGTCCGCAGGTGCACCTTGATCTCGTGCCGGGAGGCGAGCCTGCTGACCACGAAGAGCCCCAGCCGGTCGCTGTCGAAGAGGTCGAGCGCCTCGGACTGTTCGATGCGCCGGTTGGCCTCCGCGAGGGTGTCCGCGCCCATGCCGAGTCCCCGGTCCTCTATCTCCAGGGCGTAGCCGTTGCCGACGGGCTCGCCGGCGACCCGCACGCGCGTGTGCGGCGGGGAGAACTGGGCGGCGTTCTCCACTAGCTCGGCGAGGAGGTGCGTCAGGTCGGCGACCGCCGCGCCGACGATCTTCGCCTCGGGGAACTGGCACACCTCCACGCGCGCGTAGTCCTCGACTTCCGACACCGCGGCGCGCACGACGTTGGTCAGGGACACCGGCATCCGCCAGGCCCGGCCCGGCGCGGCACCGGAGAGGATGATCAGGCTCTCCGCGTGGCGCCGCATCCGGGTCGTGAGGTGGTCCAGACGGAACAGGTCGCTGAGCTCGTCGGGGTCGTCGGAGCGTCGCTCCATGCTGTCCAGCAGGCTGAGCTGACGGTGCACCAGGACCTGGCTGCGGCGGGCCAGGTTGACGAAGACTCCGGAGATGCCGCTGGCGAGTTCGGCGCGCTCGACGGCGGCGCTGAGCGCCGCGCGGTGGACGGTGGTCAGGGCTTCGGAGACCTGCCCGGTCTCGTCGTCGGCGGCAGGTCCGGCGGGCGCCTCGGCCTCGAGGTCGATCTCTTCACCCGCGCGGAGTCTCCGCATCGCCTGAGGGAGTTTGCGGCGGGCGATCTCCAGCGCGTCGTTACGCAGGCTCACGAGTTCGATCACGAGTGCCCGCCCGATGCGGACGGAGATGACGAGGGAGGCGGCGACGGCGGCGAGCCCGAGGAACACGACGGCGCCGGCGGAGCTGAACAGGCCGCGGGCGACGGGGTCGGCACGGCCGGCGACGACACGTCCCGTGGCGGCCGCGATGCTCCGCATACCGTCCTGCACGCGCGCGTGGTTGGCGCTCCAGGCCGCTTGCGGTGCCGCCCCGGACGGCTTGGCCCCCTGTCCGGCGGCCAGCAGCTTGTCCTCCGCCGCGCCGAGGGCCGCGTACGACCCGCTGCCCGCCAGGTCCCGCCAGGCGGCACGCTGCGCGGAGGGCAGGTCGGTGACGGCGGTCTCCGTGAGGGCACGGCGCGTGGCGACGGCGGCACCGAAGAGCCGCAGGCGCTCCGCCCGCAGGGTGCCGGCGGTTCGTGCACTGCCCAGCAGGGTGTCCTCCTGGGCCAGTGCCTCGGCGGCGCGCGAGAACTCCAGCAGCACGCGCGCGTCCGAGGCGACGTCCGCCTGCTGGACGGCGGTGAGGGCGCCGTCCACGGCGAAGGCCGCGTCGATGGTCTTCGTGTAGCGCGTGTACGACTCGTCCCAGGCTGCCGTGCGGGCCAGTACGGCCGTGCGCAGCGTGCGGAGGTGCTCGGCACCGGTGACGAAGGCTTCGAGGCGTCTGGAGATACCGGCGGGCAGTTCCTGGCTGTCGGCGACCGTGCTGTCACGCCCGAGCCGCAGCCTGGCCACGGCCCGGTCGGTGCGGGCCGCCAGGTCTTCGAGGTCACCGCCGTTCCCGGCGCCGGGGGCAGTGGCGTAGCGCACGGCGGCGGTGCGCTCGGCCTGCAGCGCTGTGACGGCCGCCGCCACCGGGGTGCGCAGTTCGGCGTCGATCCGCTGGGACTGGCGCAGCCGTGCGATGTCCTGGGCGGTGGTGACGGCGGCGTACGCCCAGAGGGCGAGCAGGGAGACGACGGGCACCATCAGGAGGCTGACCACCTTGGCCCGCACGGTCCGGGGCCGCGCGTACAGGCGGCTCCCGCGCGCGCGTGCCGGGGCGGGCGGAGTGCCGAGCGGGCGGCCGGTGCCTTCGTCGGCGGGTGGTCCGGCGTGTGCGCGGCGTCCGCGGGGACGGTGGGCCTGGGCGGCGGCGTTCTCGGGGGTACGGGGTGGGCGCATGGCCTCCTCGCTCGGGACGTGGTCGGTTCGCTCGGCCGGAGTGCGCTAGTGGGCGGCGCTCTCGACGGGGCGCTGGGCGGAGGCGGACGCCTCGCGCTCGTCGGCCGTGGGCGAGAGGGCGACGAAGGCCGAGGTGATGAACAGATAGGACCCGAGGCCCACGGCGAGGGGGAAGATGAACTGCATCGCCGTGGCCCCGGGAAGGGCGTCGCCGGAAGGACTCACCCGCACGCTCACCGCGAACATCCCGGTGTAGTGCATGCTGCTGACAGCCGCGCCCATGACGAGGGAGGCGACGGTGACCGCCAGCGGCGAGGTGATGTGGAGCGCGGCCCACAGCGCCGCGGTGGCCGCGAGCACGGCGATCAGTACGGACACGCCGACGAGGACGGGGTCGTACCCGACGTGGCCGTGCAGCCGTACCGCGGCCATGCCCAGGTAGTGCATGCTGGCGACGCCCAGTCCGGTGGTGAGCCCGCCGAGGAGGAGCGCGCGGGTGCGGTCGCGGCTGTGGCCGACGGCGAAGACGCCCGCGCAGACGACGGCCATGGCGACGAGAAGGCTGAGGAAGGTCAGCGGCACATCATAGCGGATGTCGGTGCCGCTGACGCGGAAGCCGAGCATGGCCACGAAGTGCATGGTCCAGATGCCCGTCCCGATCGCGGAGGCGGCGGTGACGAGCCAGTTGCGGCGTGAGCGGCCGGTGGTGGCGAGCGCGCGCACGGTGCAGCGGAGTCCGAGTGCGGCGCCTATGCAGGCCATCACGTACGACAGTACGGGGGTCAGCCAGCCGAAGGCGGCGTGGTCCAGGTGTCCCATGGCCCCGGGACGCTAGCGGGGGCAGGGGCGCACCATGGGGGCGCATTTCGAAAGGTGCCGGAATATGCGCACAGTTGTGGCAGAACGATCGCGTCCCGCTCGAACATGCGCACAGAGACATCCCTCGTGACGGTGAGAGATCATGCCGAGCATGAGCGACGACCACACACATGTCCAAGAGTTCTTCACCGCCCGGGCCGCCGACTGGGACAGCCGGTTCCCGGATGACGGCCCGGCCTACGCGGCCGCCGTGGCCGGCCTCGGATTGCGCGAGGGGGACCGCGTGCTCGACGCGGGCTGCGGCACCGGGCGGGCCCTGGCGCCTCTGCGGGCGGCCGTGGGGCCCTCCGGGGTGGTGCTGGGGGCCGATCTGACCCCGGCGATGCTCCAGGCCGCCGTACGGGCCGGCCGGGGCCGCGACGGACGGCTGCTGCTCGCGGACGTCGCCGCGCTGCCACTGCGCACGGGCAGTCTGGACGCCGTGTTCGCGGCCGGCCTGATCGCCCACCTTCCGCACCCGGTGACCGATCTCCGTGAACTGGCCCGTACCGTGCGGAGAGGCGGCACCCTCGCACTCTTCCACCCCATCGGACGGGCGGCCCTGGCGGCACGCCAGGGCCGCCGGATCACCGCCGACGACCTGCGGGCCGAGGACAACCTCCGGCCGCTGCTGGCCCGTTCGGGCTGGCGCATGACGTCGTACGTGGACGAGGACGCCCGGTTCCTCGCGCTCGCGGTGCGCGAGGACTGAACGCCCGCGCGGTCAGCCCGTGCCGGCGACGGCGGCCGCGAAGGCGTCGGGAGCGTCGAACATGATGTTGTGCCCGGCGCCGGTCACTGTCACCACGCTCACGCCGGCGGCTTCCAGGCGCTGACGGCCCGCGAGTTCACCGCTGAGCTCTCCCTGGAGGAAGACACGGTCGACGGACAGCCCCTCCAGGATCGTGCGCATCACAGGATCCGAACCCTGACGCAGTCCGACGGCGCTGCGGTGCAGGGCACACGGGTCGGTCAGCCGCATCGTGGCCGCCCACAGCGGTCCGACGGCGTCGAGCATGCGCGCGTACTCCTTCTCGACGAACTCGTCCTCCCCGTAGGAGGCGATAGCGCTGCTCGCGGCGGTCGACGGCGGAAAGGCGTCCAGGTTGGCCTCCGTCAGGACCAGCCGGGAGACGAGGTCGGGCCGGCGGTGGGCGAGGACGACGGCCACGGCACCGCCCATGCTGTGCCCGATCAGTTCGGCGCCGAGAAGACCGGCCGTGTCCAGCGCCACCGCGACCGCGTCGGCGTGGTCCTCCAGCGTGTAGCCGAACTCCCGGGGCCGGTCGCTGGTGCCGTGGCCGGGCAGATCGACGAACAGGCTGCGCCGGCCGGCGAGTGCGGGGCGGGCCGCGATGTGCGCGTGGTAGACGGCGGACATCGATCCGAGCCCGTGCAGGTACACCCGGGCGGGCTCCGCGCCCGGCACCTCGGTCCACCGGATGCTGCTTCCCCTGCTGTCGAACGTGGCCTGTTGCACGTACCCCTCCCCGCCTTGCCGTGACACCGCACAATACCTCGCAGACGAGGTATTCAGCCATGGCGGTACCGGTGTCGCGAGGTACTACGGTGGAGGGCCTGCGGCAGAATGCGGCCATGCTCGAACTCGCCATCCTCGGCTTCCTCCACGACGCCCCGCTCCACGGTTACGTCCTGCGCCGTCACATCGCGGCGCTCACGGGCCACGTGCGTCCGGTCGCCGAGAGCACGCTGTATCCGGCGATCAAGCGGCTGGAGAAGGCGGGCCTGCTGGTACGGGCCACCGAGCCGGGCGCGGTGGCCGCACCGCGCCATGTGCTGAGGCTGACCGAGGAGGGCGGCCGCGAGCTGAAGCGCCGGCTCGCGGAGCCGGCCCAGCGGGAGATCACCGACGAGAACCACTGGTTCACGCTGCTCGCGTTCATGCGGCACTTGGCGGACCCCACCGCCCAAGCGGCCGTGCTGCGGCGTCGGCTGGCCTTCCTGGAGGAGCCGACGAGCTTCTTCTACGACGGCGAGCGGCCCCTGCGCGCCGAGGAACTGGACGACCCGTTCCGGCGCGGCGTCCTCACCATCGCGCGGGCCACGAGCCGGGCCGAGCTGGCCTGGCTGCGCGACACCCTGGCGTCACTGGAGGGGGCCGGCCGCCGAGTCAGCCGTTCGGAAACCTCTTGACCCTTCGGCTCCGGAGCGACTCCTGCCCGTCTCCGGCGCGCGGGGCGAGCGAGCTGGCCTGCCGGGCGGTCCTCGCACTGGCCAGGGACCGTGACCAGTCGCCTGACGCCGTGTCCCGCGACCTCCTCGGACTGCCTGCAGTCTGAGCGGAACTTCCCTCTCCAGATGTGGTCGTTTCACCCCGTCCAGGTGGAAACCTGCAGCTCTGCCTGGTGCGCGGAGTCGTGACAAGCGGCTTCCGCTCGCACTAGGGTGCGCGCCGATGGACGAACCACTGGGGAGGCAGCAGGGATGGCCGGGACGAACGATGAGGCCGTCGCCGCCGCGGACGATGCGCTGTACGTACTGACGGCGGTGCTGCTGACGCCGGCACAGTTTCCGAGCGTGCTGGGCGACGACTACCCGCAGGCATGCGCGGCACTGGATCTCCCGCCGCTCGCCGACGGGTACGGCCTGGTGCTGGGCCAGGACGGGGACGGCTCCCGCTGGACGGTCGTCATCGACGACGTCTCGTTGGTCGCCGTGGCGATCGCGTCCTGGGACTGCGGCATGGAGTACGACCTCTCGCCGGACGAGCGCGCCGTCGTGAGCGCCCTGCCCGGGTGGCCCCTGGCCGTCGCCGTCGCCGCACCGGGCGTGCCGGCACCGCACGACCCGCCCGCGGAGACGGCGGGCCGGCCGGCGCTGAGCCCGCCGGACACCGACTCCTGGGGCCCCGCCCAGCGCCGTCTGGGCGCGGACGAGATCGCGCTGCAGTGGGCGTCCTGGCGGGAGCAGATCGACAACGCCTTCTTCTCCGCCGAGGGGCGGGGGAAGGACACGGGGTCCGCACCCGAAGGGCGCGACGGCACCGAGAGCGGCGGCCTTTCCAGTGTCCGCCGGGTGCTCGCCGAGGCGCGCGCCTACGTCGACAGCCCGCCGCCACTCGGTCGGGTGCGCTCGTCGTTCGCCCCTGGGGATGCCCGTACGCTGCGCGCCGACGGCCCCGGCTGGTCGATCGTGGCCCGCACCGACGACATCGCGTTCGTCCTGCTCGACGACAAGCCCGGCCAAGTCCTGCCGGTGGGCCGGGGCCCCGAGCTGCCGGGCCTGCTGGAGGCACTCGACAAGATGGCCGTACGCCCCCTGTGAAACGGGGCGGCCGCCCGACACCTCCCGGCGTCCTCCGGGGGCCGCGGCCTACGCACGACGACGCGACTCCTGGCGGCTCGGCCGGCCCCCGCAGCCACCTCGGCGCCCGACCCTTTGCCGGGCACCTGCTTTTCATGAGCGGCGCCCGGCATGCGCCGCCCCCCCCTCAGCCCCCGCCCCCTGGCATGCGCCGGCCTCTCGGCGAGCGGCCCCTGGCGCCCGCGGGTGCCTCAGCGGCCGAGCTCTTTGCGGGTGACCCGGCGGAGCCTGCGCCGCTGCGAGGGGTCCAGAGCGAGGTACGCGGCCACCGGCACCCCCACCACGATCAGGAACGCCACCCACCAGGGCAGCCATATCAACAGGATCAGTCCGATCGCCACGCCCCCTGCGGCGATCTTCGCTTTCTTGGACATGAGCGTCGCCTCCTTCGCGGCCACTGCCGCTTCCTGATCTGAGAACGGCCTCCCGCTCCCCGCGGTTCCGGGTCCCGACCCTGAGACATCCCCGAACCCACCCCCTACTGGCTGCGCAGCCGTGCGGACGGTCGGACGGTCGGACAGATCGTCAAGCGGTCCAGGTCATGGCGTCGGCATGACCCGGACCGCCGTCGCCGTGCTGTACCCTCGACGACTCCAGCCCAGTAGTCAAATTTGAGGAGCCCGGGAGAGCTGTGCAGACCATCCCCACGGCACCACCCTCCGGCCCGTCCGAACTGGCCTGCTGCTGCGTCGTGTTCCTGCCGTCCGATCCCGCCCGCGCCGGCCGGCTCGGGTTCTGGCGGCCGGACGGAGAGGCTCCGCCCGGACTCGCCGGGGGCTCCCCGTCTCACCTGGAACTGGCGATACCCTCGGCGGACGGCGGTGTCGCGCGTGTCCCGAGGCCCGTCCTGCTGCTACCGGTCCGCAACGCCCTTCCATCGCTCACGCGTGCGCGTGGGCTGCCGGGCGAACACCGTGCCGCCGCCTTCTGGCGCACCGCGTACGAACTGGCCCTGGGCTTCCTGGCGCGCGGTCTGCTCCTGCCGGGGCTGTCCCCCGGCGACCACGACGAGTGGCGGGTGGGCCCGCTGTCCGCGCGCGACACGGAACTCGTCCGCGAACTCGCCGCGGCGATGCCTCCGGAGGCGCATGCCGTGCCGCTCGCGCCGGACGGACCGCTGCTGCTGCCCGACCCCGAGCGGCTGCTGCACGCCTTCCTCGACGCGGTCGCCGACGTCCTCCCGCGCTCCCCTGCCGCCCCGCTCCTGACCGGCGGGCCGGCCTACACGGCGCCCGAGCCGCGGCATCTGCCCGGGCTGCGGGCATGGGCCGACGACATCGCCGCCGGCCATGACGCGGGGGTGCGGCTGTCGCTGCGTGTGGAGGCGTCGGGACTCGAGGACGCCGTAGCGCCGGACGTAGCACCGGACGCCCCCGCGGTCCGCTTCCGCGCGGTGCTCCAGGTGCACGGCCACCGCGGTTCGGCGGACGTCCTGGATGCCGCGAGCCTGTGGAGCACTGCCGACACCCGGCACGCGGCATCCGCTCCACGCGCGCGTGCGGACGCCCTGCTGGCACTGCGCCGCGCGGCCCGCGCCTGGCCGCCGCTGACGCCGCTGCTCTCCGCAGCCGTCCCCGACGCCGTGGACCTGGCCGACGACGAGATCGCCGAGTTGCTGGGCGAGGGAGCACGGGCGCTGTCCGCGGTGGGAGTCGACGTGCACTGGCCGAAACAGCCGGCGCGCGGCCTCACCCCGCACGCGGCCATCGGCCCGCCGGAGGACGCCACCGTCCCGCCCGGGGCCGCCTCCGCCCTGTCATCGTTCCTGTCGGCGGACTCCGGGGTCGCGCTCAGCTGGCGCTTCGACCTGGGCGGACGGGAGTTGTCCCGGGAAGAACTGGACCGGCTCGCGGAGGCCAGGCGTCCCTTGGTCCGGCTGCGTGACGGATGGGTCCTGGTCGATCCGCGGGAGGCGGAGCGGGCCCGGGCCGAGCAGAACCGTTCCCTCGCTCCTGTCGAGGCGCTGGCCGCGGCACTGACGGGTTCGGCCGAGATCGACGGCCGACGGGTCGACGTGCGGCCCACAGGATGGCTGGAGGCGCTGCGGGAGCGGCTCACGGCCACCGGGCGGCCCCGCACCACCGGGCAGCCGCCGGGCCTCGCCGCGACCCTGCGGGACTACCAGCTGCGCGGCCTCGACTGGCTGGCCCGCACGACGTCCTTCGGCCTGGGCTGCTGCCTGGCCGACGACATGGGTCTCGGCAAGACCGTCACCCTGATCGCCCTGCATCTGCACCGCCGGACGGACCCCTCGGCCGCCGGACCCGCACTCGTCGTCTGCCCGGCCTCGCTGCTGGGCAACTGGCAGCGCGAGATCGAACGGTTCGCCCCCGGCGTGCCGGTACGGCGCTTCCACGGCCCCGGACGCGATCTCGACTCGGTGGCGGACGGTGAGTTCGTCCTGACCACCTACGGCACGATGCGCCTGGACGCCGGCCGGCTGGCGGAGGTGCCCTGGGGGATGATCGTGGCCGATGAGGCCCAGCACGTGAAGAACCCGTACTCCACGACCGCGCGGGCGCTGCGCACGATCGGCGCACGCGCGCGCGTGGCGCTCACCGGTACTCCCGTGGAGAACAACCTCACGGAGCTGTGGGCGATCCTCGACTGGACGACACCCGGACTGCTCGGCCGCCTCAGCACCTTCCGCGCGCGGTACGCACAGCCCGTCGAGGGCGGCCGGGACCCCGCCGCCGCGCAGCGGCTCGCTCGGCTCGTCGGACCCTTCCTGCTGCGACGGCGCAAGTCCGACCCCGGTGTCGCGCCCGAACTTCCCCCGAAGACGGAAACAGATCATCCGGTGGCCCTCACCGCGGAACAGGCGGGGCTGTACGAGGCGTTGACCCGCGAGACCCTGCAGCGCATCGCGACCGCCGACGACATGGCCCGCCGGGGCCTGATCATGCGGCTGCTGACCGGCCTGAAGCAGATCTGCAACCACCCCGCGCAGTTCCTCAAGGAGGACGACCCGCGGCTGGCCGGGCGCTCAGGAAAGCTGGAGCTGCTCGACGAACTGCTCGGCACCATCCTCGCGGAGGGCTCGGGCGTCCTCGTCTTCACCCAGTACGTGCGGATGGCGCGGCTGCTGGAACGTCACCTGGCGGCCCGCGGCGTACCTTCGCTGCTCCTGCACGGCGGGACGCCGGTCACCGCGCGCGAGGCCCTGGTACAGCGCTTCCAGGCCGGCGAGGCCCCGGTCTTCCTGCTGTCGCTCAAGGCCGCGGGAACGGGACTGAACCTCACCCGGGCGGAGCATGTCGTGCACTACGACCGCTGGTGGAACCCGGCGGTGGAGGCGCAGGCCACCGACCGCGCCCACCGTATCGGGCAGACCCGTCCCGTACAGGTGCACCGGCTGATCGCCGAGGGGACGCTGGAGGACCGTATCGCGGAGATGCTGGGCCGCAAGCGGGAGCTGGCCGACGCCGTGCTCGGTACCGGCGAGGCGGCCCTGACGGAACTGTCGGACGAGGAACTGGCCGCACTGGTCGAACTGCGCGGGGAGCCACGATGAGCCGTTACGACGACCTGCACGGGCGGGACGAGGGACGCACGTTCGCCGCGCTGCCGCCCGCGCGCGGGCGCGGCTTCGCCCAGAGCTGGTGGGGGCGCGCCTGGTTGCGGGCCCTGGAGGACGCGGCCCTGGAAGCGGGGGCGGTCAAAGCGGGGCGCCGGCTCGCGCGCGCGGGCGGTGTGGGCGCGGTGACCGTGCGGCCGGGCCGGGTCACCGCCGTCGTACGCGGCCCGGGGGACGCGGCGCACCGGGCCGACATCCTGCTGCCGGTGCTGTCCGACGAGGAGTGGGGGCGGTTCCAGGATCTCGCCGTGGAGCAGGCCGGGCACATGGCCGCGCTGCTCGACCGGGAGCTTCCGCCCCATCTGGTCGAGGATGCGGCGGCCGCGGGGATCGACCTCCTGCCGGGCCTCGGCGACCTCGATCCCGAGTGCGACTGCGGCGCCTGGGACCACTGCGGACACACCGCCGCCCTCTGCCACCAGGTGGCGCTCCTGCTGGACGAGGATCCGTTCCTGCTCCTGCTGCTGCGCGGGCGGGAGAGGGACGCCTTCCTGGCGCAGTTGCACGTCCGCGGCACCGCGCACCGGACGGAACCGTCCGCCACACCGGCCCTGCACAGGGGGGTGGACGCGGCCGAGGCGTGGGCTGCCGCGAAGATCCTTCCTCCCCTGCCCGAGTTGCCGGGACTTCCCTCGGCACCCGGTGTGGCGCCGTCCCTCGCCGGTGGGTCGGCGGCCGCGCCGCAGGTCGATGCCACGGCTCTGGAACACCTGGCCGGCCGTACCGCGGTGGAGGCCTGCCGACTCCTGGCGGCGGCCCTGAACGGCGACACGCCCGGTGCTGAACTCACGGCCGCCCAGGACGCCGTACGGCTGGCGTGCGGGCCGGCTCCCGCCGCCGTCGCCGAGCGGCTGGCGGTGGCGTCCGGGCGTGGTGGTGACGGGCTGGCGACGGCTGTCCGCGCCTGGCGGGCCGGCGGCGCGGCGGGACTGGCCGTGTTCGACGAGGAGCGGCGGGTGGAGGACGTGGCGCTCGCACGCGCGCGTGCGGCCCTGGAAGGGGCCTGGGAGCCGGACGAGCGTCCCGCGTTCCACCGGAGCGGCAACCGGTGGACCGTCCAGGACGAGGGTGTTCAGCTGCGGCTCGGACAGGAGGACCGTTGGTGGCCGTATCGCGACGAGGGTGGCCGCTGGGTTCCGGCAGGCGGCGCGGACCCCGATCCCGCGACGGCACTGGCCTCGGCACGGCTCGAACCGGGAGAGGACCCCGGAGAGGTTGCGGGGGCAGCCTTCTGACGCTCCATCACCACGCCATCGGCGCGATCCGACGAACGGCGGACCCCCGCCGTTCACCCCGCGGCCGTGCGACGTTCCGGTGGGGCCCAATCGTGTCCGCAGCCGACGCACTTGTTCCCAGGAGGCCCGACCTCGGCGGTCGATGGGACGACGACACGACGTCTCCGTCACTGGTGCGGCTGGACGATGCGACGACCTCGGGTGTGCCGGTGCTGTCCAAGCAGCTCGTGGTGGACCTGGGCAGAGTCGCCGGGGCGCCCGGGCAGATCCAGGGCATCGCCCGACGTGACCGGCCGGCAGGCCGCGTGAGGGCCGGGGTGGGCTGCTGCCGCTCGTCCCGGCCCTCGCGTGTTCAGCCCCGCGCCCCCAGCAGGTGGTCCATCGCCAGCTGGTCAAGGTGCTCGAAGGCCATGCCGCGCGCGGCGACCGCCTCCACGTCGAAGTCCTCGAAGGCCGTGCGGTCGGCGAGCAGGGCCTGCAGGCCCTCGGCCGCGGTCGGCCGGGCCAGCTGGTCCAGTCGCGACGCGCGCAGCGCCTCCCGCACCTCCGGGTCGGCACGGAACGCGGCCGCCCTCTCCTTCAGGATCAGGTAGTTGCGCATGCAGCCGGCCGCCGACGCCCACACGCCGTCGAGATCCTCGGTCCGCGGCGGCTTGAAGTCGAAGTGGCGGGGACCTTCGTAGCCGGCGCTCTCCAGCAGGTCGACCAGCCAGAAGGCGGCCCGCAGGTCGCCGGCGCCGAACCGCAGGTCCTGGTCGTACTTGATGCCGGACTGGCCGTTGAGGTCGATGTGGAAGAGCTTGCCCGCCCACAGGGCCTGCGCGATGCCGTGCGGGAAGTTCAGGCCGGCCATCTGCTCATGGCCGACCTCCGGGTTGACGCCGTACAGCTCAGGCCGCTCAAGGCGCTCGATGAAGGCCAGCGCGTGGCCGACCGTGGGCAGCAGGATGTCGCCGCGGGGCTCGTTCGGCTTGGGCTCGATCGCGAAGCGCAGGTCGTAGCCCTGGGAGGTGACGTACTCGCCGAGGAGGTCGAACGCCTCTTTCATGCGGTCCAGTGCGGCGCGTACGTCCTTCGCGGCCCCGGACTCGGCGCCCTCACGCCCACCCCAGGCGACGTAGGTCCGCGCTCCCAGTTCCGCCGCCAGGTCGATGTTGCGGATCGTCTTGCGGAGGGCGTAACGGCGCACGTCGCGGTCGTTCGCGGTGAACGCGCCGTCCTTGAAGACGGGGTGCGTGAAGAGGTTCGTGGTGGCCATCGGGACGGTCATGCCGGTGGCGTCCAGGGCCTGGCGGAACCGCTTGACGTGCGACTCACGCTCGGTGTCCGAGGAGCCGAAGGGGATCAGGTCGTCGTCGTGGAAGGTCACTCCGTAGGCACCGAGTTCGGACAGGCGCCGCACCGTCTCGACCGGGTCGAGGGCGCGGCGGGTGGCGTCGCCGAACGGGTCCCTTCCCTGCCAGCCGACGGTCCACAGGCCGAAGGTGAACCTGTCCTCGGGGGTGGGCTGGTAGTTCATGCCGCGGCTCCTTGCTGCGTACGACTATTTCGTCATGGCCGTTTACAAATTAGTATGCGGGCGCACCGCTGGGAAGAGACAAGATGTCCTCGACAGCAAGGTGTCTTCGACAGCCCACCGCACGTCCCGCGGAGCCGCGGAAGAGGGAGAGCCCGATGTCAGCAGCCGAGGGTCCGCTCGTCGTCGGGGTGGACACGTCCACCCAGTCCACGAAGGCACTGGTCGTGGACGCGGCCACCGGGCGTGTCGTGGCCGCCGGCCAGGCCCCGCACACGGTGACCACCGGGGTGGGCCGGGAGAGTGATCCGCGACAGTGGTGGGACGCGCTGTGCGGGGCCCTGCGCCAGTGCGGGGATGCGGCGCACGAGGCGGCGGCCGTGTCGATCGGCGGCCAGCAGCACGGCCTGGTCACCCTGGACGAGAACGGGGATCCGGTGCGTCCGGCGCTGCTGTGGAACGACGTCCGCTCCGCGCCCCAGGCCCGCCGTCTCGTGGAGGAACTGGGCGGACCGAAGGCCTGGGCGGAGCGCACCGGCAGCGTGCCCGGCGCGTCCTTCACGGCCGCCAAGTGGGCGTGGCTCGCCGAGCACGAGCCCGACGCGGTCCGCGCCACCAGGGCGGTCCGGCTCCCCCACGACTACCTCACCGAGCGCCTGACCGGGCAGGGCACCACCGACCGCGGTGATGCCTCCGGCACCGGCTGGTGGGCGTCCGGCACGGAGGCGTACGACGAGGAGACCCTCGCGCACATCGGTCTCGACCCCGCGCTGCTGCCCCGGGTGGCACGGCCGGGCGAGGTGGTGGGCACCGTGCGCGACAGCCACGAGCTTCCGTTCTCCAAGGGCACGCTGGTGGCCCCCGGCACCGGCGACAACGCGGCGGCGGCACTGGGTCTCGGTCTGCGGCCCGGCACCCCGGTGCTGAGCCTCGGCACCTCCGGCACGGTCTACGCCGTCTCCGAGCGGCGCCCCGCCGACCCGACCGGCACGGTGGCGGGCTTCGCCGACGCGCGCGGGGACTGGCTGCCCCTGGCCTGCACCCTGAACTGCACCCTCGCGGTGGACCGAGTGGCGGCCCTGCTCGGCCTGGACCGCGAGGCGGTGGAACCCGGCGGCTCCGCGACACTGCTGCCGTACCTGGACGGTGAGCGCACCCCGAACCTGCCGCACGCCTCCGGGGTGCTGCACGGGCTGCGCCATGACACGACCGCGGGCCAGTTGTTGCAGGCCGCCTACGACGGGGCGGTGCACGCGCTGCTCGGGGCCCTCGACCTGGTCCTCGACGAGGACGCGGACCGCGGCGCCCCGCTGCTCCTGATCGGCGGCGGAGCCCGCGGGACGGCCTGGCAGCAGACCGTGCGCCGGCTCTCCGGGCGGCCCGTCCGGATCCCGGAGGCGGGGGAACTGGTCGCTCTGGGGGCGGCGGCGCAAGCGGCCGGGCTCCTGACCGGCGAGGACCCCGCGGCGGTGGCCCGTCGCTGGAACACGGCCGCGGGGCCGGTGCTGGAGGCCGTGGAGCGGGACGGGGCGACGCTGGACCGGATCACCGGGGTACTCTCCGACGCGGCCCCGCTGCTGGAGCGGCGGGCCGGGGCCCAGTGAGCAAACCGCCCACGCACAGCCGGGCGGCAGAGACCGAGGATTGACGGAGGCATGACCGCACCGCTGCACGACGCGCGCCCGCCGGGCACCGGACGCGTCCTGCCGGACACCCAGCAGGGCATGCGCCGACGCAACCTCGCCCGAGTGCTGCACGCCGTGAGCGCGGAGGGTCCGCTGTCGCGGGCGGCGGTCGCCACGCGGATCGGTCTGACCCGTGCGGCGGTGTCGACGCTGGTGGACGAGCTGATCCGCTGGGGGCTGCTGGAGGAACTGGGCCCGGAGCGGCCCGGCCGGGTCGGCCGGCCGGGGTCGGCGCTCGCGGTGAGCGGGCGGGGGCCGGCGGGAATCGGTGCGGAGATCGGCGTCGACCACCTCGCGGTCTGCGCGGTCGACCTGCGCGGCGAGGTCCGGGCGCGGGCCGTACGGCGCGGCGCCAACCGGGGCCGGGCACCGCAGGCCGTCATCGAGGATCTGACGGCACTGGTCCGCCGGGTCGTCGCGGAGGCGGAGCGGGCGGACCTCTGGCCCGCGGGGCTCGCGGTCGCCGTGCCCGGGCTGGTGGCCAGGGACGGCCGGACGGTCGTACGGGCCCCGAACCTCGACTGGCACGACACCGACCTCGGCGCGCTGCTGCCCGGCGACTGGCCCCTGACCGTGGACAACGAGGCCAACTTCGGCGCCGTGGCCGAGCTGTGGCTCGGCGCCGGCGCCCTCGGTGACTTCCTGCACGTGTCGGCCGAGATCGGCATCGGTGCCGCCGTGGTCGTGGACGGCCGGCTGCTGCGCGGCACCCGCGGCTACGCGGGGGAGCTGGGCCATGTGCCCGTGTGGCCGGACGGTCCTGCCTGCCCGTGCGGCGGCCGGGGATGTCTGGAACAGTACGCGGGCGAGGAGGCGGTGCTGCGCGCGGCAGGGCTGGAACGGCGGGAGGATCCGGTCGGCCTGCTCACGGAGCGTGCCGAGGCGGGCGACGAGAGGGTACGGGGAGCCCTGCGGGATGCCGGTACGGCCCTGGGTATCGCGCTGACCGGAGCGGTGAATCTGCTGGATCCCGAGACGGTGGTCCTGGGTGGAGCCCTGGCCGGCCTGGCGCCGTGGCTGCTGCCGGCGCTCGAGAGCGAGCTGGCGGCCCGTACGGCGGACACGGCGTGCCCGGTGACGGTGTCCCGGCTGGGTTCGCAGGGCCCGCTGCTGGGTGCCGCGCGCTCGGTGATCAGGGCGGTCCTGGACGACCCGGCCGTGGTGGCGGAACGACCCTGAAGCACCCCGGGCCGCCTGCGGAGCTTGACGGCCGATGCGCTCGCCGGACCGTCGGACACGGCCGGGGACATACGCCTCTGCGGCCCGCAGCCCTCCCCACCCCTCGCCCGGTCGGGTGAGCGAGTTGTCCACAAGCCGCGACCTGTCCACGGAACCGCGTGATGCCCTTCTGCCCAACGGGGCTGCGCCGTACCGTGATTCACGTGACCACAGGCCGACGGGCCGTCATCTACAGGCGTTCACCCGCGAAATGAGCGACCCCGAGAGCACCAGCGGGTGGCAGCCGACTAACACGCCCCGGGGAGACTCATGTAGACCACCCGTCACGCAGGTGACAGCGATGCGCGCCCGCCCCGAATTCCCCTTCCGCCCTCGCCCGACCACCCGAAGGGAGCCATGCCCGCGATGACCGACCCCCGGATCCTCACCGTGCGCCCGGAACCTGGTGGCTGGTGCGCGACTACGGGTCCAGTGAGCTGGACACGTACCAATTCGCAACCCAGGCGGTCGAATCACCGTTGGCCAACGTATGCGACACGAACTACACGTGCGTGGCCAAGCTCCGCAAGAAGTGGCTGCCCGCCGGGGAGACGTACCGCGGCGTGCACGCACGGCTGAGGGAGACCGCGCGGGCCCTGCGCGGATGACCTCTCCCCCGCGCCCCTGACCGCGACCCTGACTCCCGAACGGCCTCCCTGAGGCCTCCCGAAAGGCATCCCGTCATGGACATGGACCGAGCCAAGCCGCGGCTCAGCCGACGGCGACTGCTGCTGAAGGGCGCGGCACTCGCCGCCGCCCCCTACGCTCTGCTTCCCGACCCGCGTGCCGGAGCACAGAGCGGAGCCGTCGACTACCCGCCCGCGGAGTGGCATCCGGCGAGCGCTTCCAACTACACGGTGTCCGACCGCCCCGGCGACTACGCCATCGACCGTGTGATCATCCACGTCACCCAGGAGACGTACACCAACGCGCTGGCGATCTTCGCCAATCCGCAGAAGAAGGTCTCCGCGCACTACCTGGTCCGTTCGGTGGACGGGCACGTCGCCCAGTGCGTGCGCGAGGCAGACATCGCCTGGCACGCGGGCAACTGGACCTACAACACCCGCAGCATCGGCATCGAGCACGAGGGCTGGGTGGATCAGCCCGCCTACTTCACCGACGCGCTCTACGAGCAGTCGGCGAGACTCACAGCGGCCATCTGCGCCACGTACGGCCTTCCCCGGGACAGGGAGCACATCATCGGCCACTACCAGGTGCCGGGCACCGATCACACCGACCCCGGTCCGTACTGGGACTGGGTGCGCTACATCAGAATGGTCAACTTCTCCTAGCCGCAGGCGGTCAGCCGACGCCGCGGTTGTCCGGACGCATCCCCGGGGTGACGATGGTCCCGGTCGTCGTGGCACCACCGAGCCGCCCGCGTCGCCGCCCGGTCCGCCGGACCCGACATCACCACCCTTCGTGTACCGCACCGCAGACGCCGACGATTCACCGTCCAGGGAGGCCGAGTTGACCGATCCGTGGGTTGCCCTGGAGCCAGGGGCCGACCCCGCCGAGCGTGTCCGGGCGCTGCGCCGGGCGCACGAGACGTTCACCGCGGTGGGCACGGTGCCACGTCCGGTGCGGTCGGTGGTGGCGGAGTCGTGGCGGCGCAGCGCGCGGGCCGGTGTCGGGCCGGACGGCACCGCCAGCGTGGAGTTGACCGACGGCGACCTCGGCACCTACCGCGCGGAGCACCCGCTGGCCCGGGTGATGCCCCTGTTCCGCGAGCTGATGGGGACGTTCGCGGCCGACGGGGAGCATCTGCTGGCGGTGTGTGACGCACACGGCAGGCTGTTGTGGGTGGAAGGGCACACGGCGACCCGGCGCCGCGCGGACCGGATGAACTTCGTCCCCGGGGCCCGCTGGTCGGAGAGCGCGGTCGGCACCAACGCGCCGGGCACCGCGGTCGCCCTGGACCGGCCGGTGCAGGTGTTCGCCGCGGAGCACTTCATACGGCGGGTGCAGCCATGGACGTGCGCCGCCGCTCCCGTGCACGATCCACGCACCGGACGTGTCCTGGGAGCCGTGGACATCACCGGCGGGGACGGGCTCGCCCACCCCCACAGCCTCGGCTTCGTGCAGGCGGTCGCGCGCGCCGCGGAGGCACAGCTCGCCCTGCTCGTCCCGCCGCACCCCGAGACGGCTCCCTCGCTGAGCGCACTCGGCCGGGACGAGGCCGAGCTGACCCTTGACGGACGACGGATGAGACTCAGCCGTCGGCACAGCGAGATCCTCGTGCTGCTGTCCCGGCATCCCGAGGGTCTGAGCGGTGACCAGCTGCTGTGCGCGCTGTACGCGGACGAGTCGGTGCCCCCGGTGACGCTCCGGGCCGAACTGGCGCGGCTGCGAAGGCTGTTGGGCCCGGGACTGCTCGCTTCACGGCCGTACCGGCTGACGGCCGCGGTCGAGTCGGACGCCACCGTGGTGGAGCGGCGTCTGGAGACGGGTTCGCTCATCGCGGCGGCGGAGGCGTACACCGGCCCGCTGCTGCCCGGATCGCAGGCCCCGGCCGTCGTCCGGCTCCGGGAGCGGCTCTCCGGCGGACTGCGTGCGGCGTTGGTCGCGCACGGCGACCCCGACCTGCTGGCGGACTGGGCGCACGCGCCGTGGGGGGAGGACGACGTGGAGGTGTGGCGGGCGCTCGCCGCGGTGCGCCCGACGGCCCCGGTCCGCGCGCGGCTCGCCGCGCTGGAGGCCGAGTTGGCGGCGCCGGCGGGCCGGCCACAGTGGCGGCACCGCGGTGGGCAGCGGCCGTGGTCCTGCGCAACGTAACTGCAACGTCCGCCTGTCTAGCCTCACGCCGAGAGCTGTCCAACGGCGGGCAGCGCCGGACCGGGAGGCAGACCAGGATGACTCGTTACGCGGCGCCGGGGACCGAGGGCGCGATCGTCTCCTACCAGCCCCGCTACGACCACTTCATCGGCGGCGCCTATGTGCCGCCGACGCGGGGGCAGTACTTCGAGAACCCGTCGCCGGTCAACGGGCAGCCCTTCACGGAGGTCGCGCGCGGTACCGCGGAGGACGTCGAGCGGGCGCTGGACGCGGCGCACGAGGCGGCACCCGGGTGGGGCCGTACGCCGGTGGCGGAGCGCTCCGACATCCTGTTGAAGATCGCCGAGCGGATGGAGGCGAACCTGGAGCGGCTGGCGGTGGCCGAGAGCTGGGAGAACGGCAAGCCGGTGCGGGAGACGCTGGCGGCCGACATCCCGCTCGCCATCGACCACTTCCGCTATTTCGCGGGAGCGATCCGGGCCCAGGAGGGTTCGCTGGGTGAGATCGACGACGACACGGTGGCGTACCACTTCCACGAGCCGCTCGGGGTCGTCGCGCAGATCATCCCGTGGAACTTCCCCATTCTCATGGCGACCTGGAAGCTCGCGCCGGCGCTGGCCGCGGGGAACGCGGTCGTGCTCAAGCCGGCCGAGCAGACCCCGGCCTCCATCCACTACTGGCTGAGCCTGGTCGCCGACCTGCTGCCGCCGGGTGTCCTGAACGTCGTCAACGGTTTCGGCGTGGAGGCGGGCAAGCCGCTGGCGTCCAGTGCGCGGGTGGCGAAGGTCGCGTTCACCGGGGAGACCACGACGGGCCGGCTGATCATGCAGTACGCCTCGGAGAACATCAAGCCGGTCACCCTGGAACTGGGCGGGAAGTCACCGAACATCTTCTTCGACGACGTGTGGGCGCACGACGACGACTTCCGCGACAAGGCGCTCGAAGGCTTCACGATGTTCGCCCTCAACCAGGGCGAGGTCTGCACCTGCCCGTCCCGCGCGCTGGTCCAGCGCGGTCACTACGGGGAGTTCCTGGAGGCGGCCGTCGAGCGCACCCGCCGCATCAAGCCGGGTCACCCGCTGGACACCGACACCATGATCGGCGCTCAGGCCTCCAACGACCAGCTGGAGAAGATCCTCTCCTACCTGGACATCGGCCGGCAGGAGGGCGCGAGGATCCTCACGGGTGGTGAACGCATCGAGCATGAGGGGGAGCTGAAGGGCGGGTACTACGTCCAGCCGACCATCTTCGAGGGCGACAACCGTATGCGGATCTTCCAGGAGGAGATCTTCGGCCCGGTCGTCTCGGTGGCCTCCTTCGACGACTTCGACGACGCGATCAAGATCGCCAACGACACGCTGTACGGGCTGGGCGCGGGCGTGTGGACCCGGGACATCAACACCGCGTACCGCGCGGGCCGCGCGATTCAGGCGGGCCGGGTGTGGACCAACTGTTACCACGCCTACCCCGCGCACGCGGCGTTCGGCGGTTACAAGCAGTCCGGGATCGGCCGCGAGACCCACAAGATGATGCTGGAGCACTACCAGCAGACGAAGAATCTGCTGGTGTCGTACTCGCCGAAGAGGCTGGGCTTCTTCTAGACGCCCTCGAAAAGGCGCCTGACCTGGGTCTTCACCCGTCAGGCGCCTTTCGCTCAGCTCGCTCTCGACCAGGCGTAGCGTTCGAGGCAACGGACGACTAGACGCCGGGTCTTGCCGTCCTTGATGCGACGCTCACCGTGAGACCAGGCAGGTAGCTGGACCCACGGTGACCGCACCGCAAGTTCATCAGGGCCGGCAGGACGGCCGGACGCTGAGCAGCTCGGTCCGCAGCACGGGCGTGCCGTCGACAGGCGCCGGGTCCTGCGCAGTTGGCTCGATACCGCCAGCAGCGATCTTGTCGAGCGTCTCCAGACCGGCGGCACCGACAGTGCCGAACACCGTGTAGTTGGGTCGCAGCGCGGAGTCGCCGTAGACGACGAAGAACTGCGAACCGTTCGTGTTCGGACCGGCGTTGGCCATCGCCAGCAGACCGCGCCCGTAAAGGCGACGGACGCCGGTGGGATCGCTCGGTGCCGGCGGCAGGTCCACCGGCAGCTCGTCCTTGTACTCGTACCCCGGCCCACCCTCACCAGTGCCGGTCGGGTCGCCACACTGCAGGACCTTCAGCGTCGGATACGCCGTCAGCCGATGGCACACCGTACGGTCGTAGAACCGGTGCCGCGCCAGGTGCACGAAGCTCTGGACCGTGCACGGCGCCTTCACCCGGTCCAGACGCAGCGGGAGCGGGCCCTGGCTGGTCCGGACAGCCATACCGACCGTGCCGTGGCTGGGGGTGTGCCGCGGGTCGGGCGGCAGGGGAACCCGCCGCGCCGCCGGCTCGTCCGGGGTCTGGGTGTACTGGCAAGGACCGTGCGTCGTTCGCGGCGGGGCAGCGGAAGCGGAGGCGGTGGTGCTACCCCCGGACACGACCAACGCTGCTGCCGTCAATGCGGTCATGAGAGCTCGGTTCATCCTGCACACCCTCCAAAAGATCGCCAGGCTTCGGAGCCGTCGCAGTCTAAGGCGCGGCCCCGCGGGCGAGAACCCGCCCACAAGCCACATCCGCCTCCTAGGTGTATTGATCACGAGGGGACCGCCCCGACAGCCCACCGGAGCCCGGGCACCGGCCTGCATCGTCGACGCCGACTACGCCGTACGGGTCCAAGCCGGGCGGCATGGTCTCCGTGCAGCTGTTCGACGTGAGGGGCGTCCCCGGTCCGCAGGCCGCACCGGACAGGGCCGGCATCCCCGCGAGGGTCATCGTGCCCTCGGCCTCCAGGCCGGTGCACAGCATGCCCCGCTGCATCCCGGCCGACCAGCTCGGCCGGTCCGGCACGGGCATCGGTTCCAGTACGTTCCCGACCGGCGCGCACGGCGGCGCCGGTCGGGCCATGCTGGGGAGCGGACAGGTCCGCGAGGGGGCCAGGAGGCTCGGCCGGTGATAGCCGTCAATCCGATGGACAGCGCCTCGGTGCTGGCCGCCTTCGGCGCGCTGGGTGTCCTGGTGGTGACCTTCGCCGAGTCGGGCCTGCTGGTCGTCGGCTTCTTCCTGCCCGGTGACACGCTGCTGTTCCCGGCCGGGGTGCTGTGCGCGGGCAGCGCCCAGCAACCGGCGCGGATGGCGCTGTGGGAGGTGCTGCTGTGCGCAGCCGTCGGGGCGGTGGCGGGCGCTCAGCTGGGGTACCTGATCGGACGGCACGGCGGACGGGCGCTGCTGGCGCGTACGTCCAGCCGGCGGGTGAAGGACGCGGCGCGGCGCGCGGAGGGGCTGCTGGCCCGCTACGGCCACGGCAAGGCACTGGTGATCGGCCGGTTCGTGCCGCTGCTGCGGTCGGTCCTGCACCCGGTGGCCGGGGCCCTGGGCGTGCCCGCGCGGGCCTTCACGCTCTGGCAGGCCGTCGGCGGTGTGCTGTGGTCGCAGACGCTGGTCCTCGCCGGGTACACCCTGGGCGCCTCCGTCCCGCACATCGACGACTATCTGCTGCCGCTGGTGGCCGTGGTCGTCGTCCTGTCGCTGCTGCCGCTGCTGCCGGAGGCCCGCCGCGCCCGCCGGGAGCGGCGTGACTCCTCGGAGTGACCCCCTCGACGGGCGCTACAGCCGCGCCGCCCGGTGCGTGCTCCCCCCGCCGGCACCGCACCACCGGCAGCCCGGCCAGTCCGGTGTCGGGCAGCCGCAGCGGCTCGTCGGCCGGCGCCGTGAGGTCGGCGCGGTGGCCGGGGGCGAGCCGTCCGGCCCGGTCCTCCTCCCCCGCGACCCGGGCGGCGGCGACGGTCATGCCCTGGCGCGCCTGGAGCGGGGTGAGCGCCTGGAGCGGGGTGAGCGCCTGGCCGGGGCCGTGCGGGGGCAGGGAGAGGCCGGCGGGCCTGCGGTGCCGGGCCACGGCCATGACCGCGGCGGCGGGTACGGCGCGATGGGCCGGCCGGAGCCGGGGACGGCCCGCGCCCCGGCCTCCCACAGATCGCAGCGGCGAAACGCCCGCCCCACCCGTCCCCGCCCGTTCCTCGCCGAGCCGTCGCGCCCGGGACCCGGTGCCGTACGACGCCCGGGCCGTCCGCCCGGCCCGTCTCCGCCTGCACCTTCTCCACCGAGTCCAGCACGTGGCGCACGGCCGCGTCGCCGACGGCGTGGGTGGCCTCTTCACGCCCGCCGCCCGCCACGGCGCGCCGCCGGTGCCCCCCCCTCGCCGGCCCCTTCTGTCGGCCGGGCTGGTGGTGGCCTCGGCGAGGACGCGCTGCCGCACTCTCGCGTACGGCGTACACCGGGCTACCCTGGCTCCTCGCTCGTCACAGCCGACTACCAGCGGAGCCGTCTCATGCCCGTACGCCGTGTCGTGCCCAACATCCGGTCGACAGCCGTGCCCGAGAACGCGGAGTTCTACGGCGTGCTGGGCCTGGAGGAGGTCATGGACCACGGCTGGATCAGGACGCTCGCCGCCCCCGGGAACCCGGCCGTCCAACTGAGCCTCATGGGCGAGGATCCGACCGCCCCGGTGGCCCCGGACCTGAGCATCGAGGTCGAGGACGTCGACGCGGCGTACGCGGCGATGCGGGCGCGCGGCGCCGAGATCGTGCACCCGCTGACCGACGAGGAGTGGGGCGTACGGCGGTTCTTCGTCCGCGACCCGGACGGCCGGGTCGTCAACGTGCTCGGCCACCGCTGAACGACGCTGTGAAACACGCCTTCTGGACGCGCTCCCGACCAACGGTGAGACTGGGGCGGACCGAAGCCCCCGGCCGTCCAGGAGGGTGACATGGACCAGGAGATCCCGCGCGTCGAACTCACCCCACGGGCCGCGGATCTGGTGCGCCGCCTGCGCACCGAACACGGCCCGCTGATGTTCCACCAGTCCGGCGGCTGCTGCGACGGCAGCGCCCCCATGTGCTACCCCGACGGCGAGTTCCGCACCGGCGGCTCGGACGTGCTGCTGGCGGAGCTGGCGGTGGAGGGCGTGCCGGAGCCCGTCACGTTCTGGATGTCGCGGAGCCAGTACCGGGCGTGGAGCCACACCCGGCTGATCGTCGACGTCGTGCCGGGACGGGGCAGCGGCTTCTCTCTGGAGGCACCCGACGGGGTGCGTTTTCTCACCCGTTCTCGCGTCGTCGACGCCTAGTCGGCGTTCCGGACCCCTGAGTCTGCTGCACTGCCCCTGACGACAGGGACGGTTGACGAGACGTCAGGGGACACAGTGACCAGACGCGGCAGACGTTCGACGACGGGCAGAGCGGTACTCACGGTTGTCACGGCGTTCGGTGTGCTGTCCGGTGCGGCCCTGGCCGGTGCGGCACCGGCCGCCGCGCGCGGCGCCGCACCGGCGGGCAAGCGGATCGCGCCGGGCGTCACCTACCGGCAGTTCGACATCGACACGGCGGCCGGGACGGCCCGGGCCCACCTGCTCACGGTGGACCTGGCCGACCCGCACGTCCGCGTCGACCTCCTCCACCCGGGCGTGGTGGCGGCCCGGGCGACGGTCTCCCGGCTGGCGGACGCGGCCGGGGCGCTCGCGGGGGTGAACGGTGACTTCTTCGACATCACCGAGACGCAGCACCCGGGCGTGGAGGCCACCGGCGCGGCCGTCGGACCGGCCGTGGCGGCCGGGCAGGCGCTGAAGGCGGCGGTGCCGAAGGGCCAGCGGTTCGGACCCGCGCTGCCCCCGGGCACGAACACCCTGGACGTGTTCGGCGTCGGCACCGACCGGCGGGCCCGCCTGGACCGCCTCTCCCTCTCCGGCGCGGTGGGCACGCCGGAGGGGCGGCTGCCCCTCAAGGGCCTCAACCAGTACGCCCTGCCGGTGAACTCGGTCGGCGCCTTCACGGCGCGCTGGGGCAGCGCCTCGCGGGTGCGTGCCGTCTGCGGCACCGACACCCAGCGGTCGGCGCCGTGCAGCGACGACACCTACGAGGTGAAGGTGCGCGGCGGCCGGGTGGTCTCCGCCTCCGACGCACCGGGCAGCGGCACGATCCCCGCCGACACCACGGTCCTCCTGGGCCGCGAGGACGGCGCGCGGCAGCTGCGCGAGCTGTCGGTCGGCGACCCGGTGGACGTCACGCACTCGCTGGTGGCGGCCTCGTCCGGGGTGCCGTACACCTTCGCGATCGGCGGCTTCCCGGTGCTGCGCGGCGGCACCCCGCTGTCCGGCCTGGACGACGTGACCTCGGCCGTGCGCACGGTCGTGGGCGCCAAGGACGACGGCCGCAAGCTGCTGCTCCTGGCGCTGGACGGCGCTCCGGCCTACCGCACCGGCCTGACCGTCGCGGAGGAGGCGGACACCATGCGGTCGCTGGGCGCCTCCGACGCCTTCAACCTCGACGGCGGCGGCTCGTCGGAGATGGTCACCCGCGACACGGACGCCACCGGCGTGAGCGTGCGCAACCACCCCAGCGGCGGCGCCGAGCGTCCCGTGCCCAACGGCATCGGCGTCTTCTCGGCCGGGTGAGCGCCGGATCCGCGCCGGAACGACGCCGGACGGACGCCGGACGGACGCCGGGCGGCCGCCCCGCGGGTCAGGGCCGCAGACCGCTCACCAGGTCGGCGGTCTCGCTGAGCCCGCTGTGGATGGTGGGCGCCATGCTCGTGCTGGCCAGGTAGAAGCCGAGCAACAGACAGACCAGGGCATGGGAGATCTTCAGCGAGCAGTTGCGAATGAAGATCACGGCCAGGATCAGAAGCAACAGCACCACAGAGATGGAAATCGCCATCGGGAACCTCCTCCGCCACGCCCCATGTGCGGCGTTCGGCCGCAAGTGTGGCGTAGCGGAGGCTTCGTCCGGGCGGCTGACATGTCCTCCGATCGTGTGGTCTTACGCGGAGGGACGGCCGTCGAGGAAGGTCTCCAGGCCGGCGCGGTCGTCGGTGTCGAGGTGGTCGACCCCGCCCGCGCGGAGGCCGCACCGGCGTCCGTCGTCAGTGCCGCTGGTGATCACGGTCCCTGGAGATCGGCCAGTTCGGCCAGCGCCGAGCGGTGCGCGCCCGCCGTGCCGTAGGCGATCGAGTCGGCCTTGGCCCGCTTCAGATACAGGTGGACCGGGTGCTCCCAGGTCATGCCGAGACCGCCGTGCAGCTGCAGCGCCTCCTCGGTGACGTGGACGGCGACGGGAGCCGCATAGGCCTGGGCGACGGCGACCGAGATGTCGGTGTCCTGGCCGGAGGCCAGCGCGTCGGCGGCGGCACGGGCGGCGGCACGGAGGTGGACGACCTCCAGCCACAGCTGGGCGAGCCGGTGCTTGAGCGCCTGGAAGCCGCCGACGGGCCGGTTGAACTGCTTGCGTTCCTTCAGGTACCGGACCGTCTCGGTCAGCGCCCAGTCGGCCACGCCGAGCTGCTCGGAGGCGAGCAGACCCGCGGCGGCACGCAGGGCGCGGCGTACGGCGGGACCGGCGTCGCCCAGCCGGCGGGCGCCGCGCACTCCGTCGAGGGTGACGCGGGCCAGCGGCCGGGTCAGGTCCAGGGACACCTGCGGGGTGACCGTCGCCGCGGAGGCCGCTACGGCGTACAGACCGCCGTCGTCGGCGGGCACCAGCAGCACGTCGGCGACGGCCGCGTCGGCGACGCCGGTCAGCTCGCCGTACAGCGCGCCGTTCTCGACGCGTACGGCCGCACAGCCGGCCCCGGGGGCGGTGTGCAGTCCGACGGCGAGGACACCGATCACCGTCGCCGACGCCAGTTCGGCGAGCAGGTCGTCCGCCGCGCACTCCAGCAGGGCCTCGGTGGCGACGACGGCGCTCGACAGGTAGGGCACGGGCGCCACCGCGCGGCCCAGCTCCTCCAGGACGACGGCGGCCTCCCGGTGCGTGGCGCCCTGGCCGCCCAGGTCCTCGGGCACCAGCAGACCGGCCAGGCCCATGCCGCCGGCGAGCGACTTCCACAGCGGCACGTCGTGCGGCGCGTCCGACTCGGTGCGGACGATGACGTCGGCCGGGGCGCAGTGGTCCATGAGCAGGTCACGGACGGCGGCCCGCAGCGCCTCTTCCTCCTCGGAGTACAGGAGATCGGTCATCGGGCGAGGTCCTTCCAGGCGACGTCCTTGTCGGTGCGCGGCTCGGCGGGCAGGCCCAGTACGCGCTCGGCGACGATGTTCAGCAGCACCTCGCTGGTACCGCCCTCGATGCTGTTGCCCTTGGACCGCAGGTAGCGGTAACCCGCGTCGCGGCCGGTGAAGTCGACGAGTTCGGGGCGGCGCATGGTCCAGTCGTCGTACGAAAGGCCCTCCTCGCCGCGGAGTTCCACCTCCAGGCCGCTGATCTCCTGGTTGAGGCGGGCGAAGGCGAGCTTCATGCCGGAGCCCTCGGGGCCGGGCTGTCCGGCGACGAGCTGCTGGCGCAGCCGCTCGCCGGTGAACCGGGCCACCTCCGCCTCGACCCACAGCTTCAGCAGCCGCTGGTGCAGTTCGTGGGTGCGCAGTTCGGGGCGTTCGCGCCAGGTCTTCGCGACCGGGCCGATCATGCCGCCCTCGCGGGGCAGCGCCATGCCGCCGATGGAGACGCGCTCGTTCATGAGGGTGGTCTGGGCGACCCGCCAGCCGTCGCCGACCTCGCCGAGGCGGTGGCTGTCGGGGATGCGGACGTCGGTGAGGAAGACCTCGTTGAACTCGGCCTCGCCGGTGATCTGGCGCAGCGGCCGGACCTCGACGCCCGGATCGGTCATGTCGCAGACGAAGTAGGTGATGCCCTGGTGCTTGGGCACGCCGGGGTCGGTGCGGGCGATGAGGATGGCCCAGCGGGCGAGGTGGGCGCTGGAGGTCCACACCTTCTGCCCGTTCACGACCCAGTCCGTACCCTCGCGGACGGCCCGGGTGCCGAGCGCGGCCAGGTCGGAGCCGGCGCCGGGCTCGCTGAAGAGCTGGCACCAGACCTCCTCACCGGTCCACAGGGGCCGCAGGAAGCGCCGCTTCTGTTCCTCGGTGCCGTAGGTGAGGATCGTCGGCGCGGCCATGCCGAGGCCGATGCCGATGCGCCGGGGGTCGTTGCCGGGGGCGCCGGCGGCCTCCAGTTCGGCGTCCACGACACCCTGGAGGGAGCGCGGGGCGTCCAGTCCGCCGAGGCCCTGCGGGTAGTGCACCCAGGCGAGGCCGGCGTCGAAGCGGGCGCGCAGGAAGTCCAGGCGGCCGGTGCTCGCCGGCGGGTGTGCGGCCAGCAACTCCCTGACGCGGCCGGTCAGTTCCGCTGCATCGGTCATGCCGACTCCTTCCCCACCACGACGATCCGGCCGGTGGACCGGCCGTCCGCGACCCGCTGCACGGCCCGCGCGGCCTCGCTCAGCGGGACCCGCTCGCTGATCAGCGGCTTGATGGCTCCCCGGGCGGCCAGCTCGGTGAGCTGCTCGTGGCAGTGCTGGACCAGCTTCGGGTTCTTGGTGTTGTACAGGCCCCAGTGCAGGCCGAGGATCGAGTAGTTCTTCACCAGGGCGTGGTTGAGGGCGGGGCTCGGAACGGTGCCGCCGGCGAAGCCGACGACCACGATCCGTCCCTCGAAGGCGGCCAGTTTGGCCGACTGCGTGTAGGCCTCGCCGCCGACCGGGTCGTAGATCACGTCCGCGCCCCGGCCGCCGGTGGCCTCCTTCACGGCGGCGACGACGTCCTCGGCACGCCGGTCGACGACCACGTCACAGCCCAGCCGCCGGGCGACGGCGGCCTTGTCCGCACCGCCCACGACACCGATCACGGTGGCGCCGGCGGCCTTGCCGAGCTGTACGGCGGCGCTGCCCACGCCGCCCGCGGCGGCGTGCACGAGCAGGGTCTCCCCCGCCTCCAGGCGGGCGCGGCGGTGCAGGCCGAACCAGCCGGTCTGGTAGCCGATGTGCAGTGCGGCGGCCTCGGCGTCGTCCAGCGAGTCGGGAGCGGGGAGCAGCGCGCGGGCGTCGGCGAGGACGTAGTCGGCGAAACCGCCGTACGGCAGTGCGGGGTTGGCGATCACCCGGCGGCCGTCCCCGGTCTCGCCGCAGATCTCCACGCCGGGTGTGAAGGGCAGCGGCGGGCGCACCTGGTACTGCCCCCGGCACAGCAGGGCGTCCGGGAAGTTGACGTTGGCGGCGCGCACCCGCAGCAGCACCTGGCCGTCACCGGGGGCGGGACGCTCCACCTCGGCCAGGCGCATCACCTCGCTCGGCTCGCCGTTCTCGTGCACTTGCCATGCCTGCATGCGGGCCTCCACGGGACTGCTTCGTCTGACCGGGTCCGACCGCATACTAAGCGGTCGCTTGCCGATCAGGGAACAGTCGGCGCCGCATCGGTGCGCGTCGCGTGGGTCACTTGCGGGCCGTCGGCCGTGCCCGTACGTGCATCCGCTCCCCCTGCGGCCCGAACAGGCTGAGGAACTCCACCGGCCCCTCCCCCGTCGACCCGAACCAGTGCGGCACCCGCGTGTCGAACTCGGCGGCCTCCCCCGCCGACAGCACCACGTCGTGCTCGCCGAGGACCAGGCGCAGCCGGCCCGCGAGGACGTAGAGCCACTCGTAGCCCTCGTGGGTACGCGGATCGGGGTCCTGCCGGCGCTGCGGTTCGAGGACCTTGTACGCCTGGAGGCCGCCGGGCTGACGGGTCAGCGGCCAGTGGGTGCGCCCGCCGCGCACGATCGGCTCGGACCGCACCCGCGGATCCCCCACCGGGGGCGCTCCGACCAGCTCGTCCAGCGGCACCTGGTGGGCCTGGGCGATCGGCAGCAGCAGTTCGAGGCTGGGCCTGCGCAGGCCGGACTCCAGCCGGGAGAGCGTGCTCACGGAGATACCGGTGGCCTCGGACAGCGCGGCCAGGGTCACCTCCCGCTCCTTGCGGATGCGGCGCAGCCTGGGACCGACTTCGTTCAGTACGTCGTCTGTGCTCACGTCCCCATTGCAGGAACGGCAAACGAGTTTGTCAATACCGCGACCCGCGAGCGACCGTCGGGTCATGACCGACAACAACAGGTACGAAGCAGTCGTCGTCGGCGGCGGAGCCGCCGGCCTGTCCGCCGCGCTGGTGCTGGGCCGGGCCCGGCGCCGCACCCTGGTCGTCGACGCGGGCGAGCCGCGCAACGCGCGGTCCGCGCACATGCAGGGCTACCTGTCCCGGGACGGCATGTCCCCGGCCGAGTTCCTTGCCGCGGGTCGCGAGGAGATCGCCCGGTACGGGGTGGAACTCCTCCGGGACCGGGTGGTGGACGCCACCCGGGGCGCGGACTTCACCGTCGTCCTCGCCGGCGGCCGGACCGTACGGGCCCGGCAGCTGGTGATCGCCACCGGTCTGCGGGACGAGCTGCCGCCGGTCCCGGGGCTCGCCGAGCGGTTCGGCCGGGACGTGGTCCACTGCCCGTACTGCCACGGCTGGGAGATGCGCGACCTGCCGACCGGCGTCCTCGCCACCTCCGCGCTCAGCGTGCACCAGGCGCTCATGGTCACCCAGTGGTCGAAGGACGTACGCCTCTTCCTGCACGAGGTGAGCGAGTCGGAGCTGACCGGTCAGGACCTGCGCCGGCTGGCCGCCGCCGGGGTCGGGATCGTGCCCGGCCGGGTCGCCGGGCTCGTCGTCACCGACGACCGGCTCACCGGCCTCCGGCTCGCCGGGGGTGCCTCCGCCGAGGGCGGCACGGTCCACGACCGCGAGGTGCTGTACGTCGCGCCGCGCGCCCTGCCGAACAACGACCTGCTCGTGCGACTGGGCGCCGAGCTGCGCGAGACGCCGTTCGGCGCCTACCCGGTGATCGACGAGCGGGGCCTGACGACCGTGCCGGGCCTGTGGGCGGCGGGCAACGTGACCGGCTTCGCGGAACAGGTGGTCGACGCGGCCGCCCGGGGCCACCGGGCCGCCGCGGCGATCAACGGAGAGCTTGTCATGGCGGACCTGGACGAGAGCGCCCCCGGGGGGCGCGGGGAACCGCGCGACCAGCCCGGCGTACCCGCGGGCCGCATGGCACCCGGGGAGGATCCCGCGCACCCGGCGGAGCGCTGAGGCACCATGACTGCATGCTGCTGACCCGGTTGGCCGAGGTGTCCCGGGAGGTCGCCGCGACGGCGGCCCGGTCCCGCAAGACCGCGCTGCTCGCGGACCTGTTCCGGGAGGCCGAGGCGGAGGACGTCCCGATCGTCATCCCCTACCTGGCCGGCCGGCTGCCGCAGGGCCGGCTCGGGGTCGGCTGGAAGGTGCTCGGCCGCCGGGTGCCGCCCGCCGCCGAGCCCGCTCTCACGGTCCGGGAGGTCGACGCCCGGCTCACCGAGCTGGGCAAGGTGTCCGGGCCCGGCTCCCAGGCGGAGCGCACCCGGATCGTCGGCGAGCTGATGGGCGCGGCCACCGAGGACGAGCAGCGCTTCCTGCTCGGCCTGCTCACCGGGGAGGTGCGCCAGGGCGCCCTGGACGCGGTCGCGGTGGAGGGCCTCGCCCGGGCGACCGGTGCGGACCCGGCGGACGTGCGGCGGGCCGTGATGCTCGCCGGGTCGCTCCAGACGGTGGCTCAGGCCCTGCTCGGCGAGGGGCCCGCGGCGCTGGAGCGGTTCCGGCTCACCGTGGGCCGGCCGGTGCTGCCGATGCTGGCGCACAGCGCGTCCTCGGTCGCCGAGGCGGTGGAGAAGCTGGGCGCCTGCGTGGTGGAGGAGAAGCTGGACGGCATCCGGGTCCAGGTGCACCGGGAGGGCGACACGGTCCGGGTGCACACCCGCACCCTGGACGACATCACCGACCGGCTGCCCGAAGTGACCGCGGCCGCGCTGGAGTTGCCGGGCGAGCGGTTCATCCTGGACGGCGAGGTGATCTCCTTCGACGCGGACGGCCGGCCCCGGTCCTTCCAGGAGACGGCGGGCCGGGTCGGCTCGCGCACGGACGTGGCGAAGGCCGCCGAGGGCACCCCGGTCTCCCCCGTCTTCTTCGACGCCCTCTCGGTCGACGGCCGTGACCTGCTCGACCTGCCGTTCGCCGAGCGGCACGCGGAGCTGGCCCGGCTGGTGCCCGAGCCGATGCGGGTGCGGCGCACGGTGGCCTCGGGGCCGGAGGACGTCCCGGAGGCGGAACGGTTCCTCGCCGACACCCTGGCCCGCGGCCACGAGGGCGTGGTGGTCAAGGCGCTGGACGCGGCCTACAGCGCCGGGCGGCGGGGCGCCTCCTGGCTGAAGGTGAAGCCCGTCCACACCCTCGACCTGGTGGTGCTGGCCGCCGAGTGGGGCCACGGCCGGCGCGCCGGCAAGCTGTCCAACCTCCACCTCGGCGCCCGCAACCCGGACGGCACCTTCGCCATGCTCGGCAAGACCTTCAAGGGCATGACGGACGCGATGCTCGCCTGGCAGACCGAGAGGCTGCGGGAGCTGGCGGCCGAGGACCACGGCTGGGGCGTCCGGGTGCGCCCCGGACTCGTCGTCGAGATCGCCTACGACGGACTCCAGCGCTCCTCGCGCTACCCGGCCGGCGTCACCCTCCGCTTCGCCCGCGTGGTCCGCTACCGCGAGGACAAGCGGCCCGAGGAGGCCGATACCGTGGAGGCTCTGCTGGCAGCCCATCCGGAGGTCAGGCCGTGACGGCGCGGACGACGAGGCGCAGCGCGGGACTGTTGTTGTTCCGGCACACCGATGAGGGGCTGGAGGTATTGCTCGGCCATATGGGCGGCCCGTTCTTCGCGAAGAAGGACGCGGGGGCCTGGACCCTCCCGAAGGGCGAGTACGAGGACGGCGAGCCGGCCTGGGAGGCGGCCCGGCGGGAGTTCCGGGAGGAGCTGGGGCTGGCGCCGCCCGACGGGGAGGCCGTACCGCTCGGCGAGGTCACGCAGACCAACGGCAAGATCGTCACGGCCTGGGCGGTGCGGGCGGACCTCGATCCGGAGTCGATCGACCCGGGCACCTTCACCATGGAGTGGCCGCCGCGGTCCGGCCGGACGCAGGAGTTCCCGGAGCTGGACCGGGTGGCGTGGTTCGGTCTGGACCGGGCCCGTGCGGTGATCATCACGGCGCAGGCCGCGTTTCTCGACCGGCTGGCGGAGCACTCGGGCTGAACAGGGACCTTTCGCGTTGCGACGGGCACGCTCGCGCGCGAAGGTCGAGACAAGCCCGCTCCCAGGGAGGTCAGCCATGCCCATCGCGACGGTGAACCCGGCGAACGGCGAGACGCTCAAGACGTACGAGCCCATGGATGAGGAGGAGCTGGAACGCCGGCTCCAGCTCGCCGAGGCCACGTTCCGCACGTACCGGACGACCTCGCTCGCCGACCGCGCCCAGCTGCTGAACAGGGCCGCAGACCTGCTGGAGGAGGACCAGGGGGAGATCGGCCGGGTCATGACCACCGAGATGGGCAAGCCGGTCGAGCAGGCCCGCGCGGAGGCCGCCAAGTGCGCCAAGGCGATGCGCTGGTACGCCGAGAACGCCGAGCGGCTGCTGGCCGACGAGGAACCCGCCGAGTCGGACGTACGGGACTCCGGCGCCTCCCGGGTGCGGGTGCGCTACCGCCCCCTCGGCCCGGTCCTCGCGGTGATGCCCTGGAACTTCCCCCTCTGGCAGGTGATCCGGTTCGCCGCGCCCGCCCTGATGGCCGGCAACGTCGGCCTGCTCAAGCACGCGTCCAACGTCCCCCAGACCGCCCTCTACCTGGAGGATCTCTTCCACCGGGCGGGCTTCCCGGAGGGCTGCTTCCAGACGCTGCTGATCGGCTCCGGCGCGGTGGACGACATCCTGCGCGACGAACGCGTGAAGGCCGCCACCCTGACCGGCAGCGAGCCCGCGGGCCGGGCGGTCGCCGCCACCGCCGGGGAGATGATCAAGAAGACGGTCCTGGAGCTGGGCGGCAGCGACCCCTACGTGGTCATGCCCTCCGCCGACCTGGACCGCGCGGCCGAGGTCGCGGTGACCGCTCGCGTGCAGAACAACGGCCAGTCCTGCATCGCCGCCAAGCGGTTCATCGTGCACACGGACGTGTACGACGCCTTCGCCGAGAAGTTCGTCGCGGGCATGGAGGCCCTGAAGGTCGGCGACCCGCTGGCCGAGGACACCCAGGTCGGGCCGCTCGCCAGCGAGCAGGGCAGGCAGGACCTGGAGGAGCTGGTCGACGACGCCAGGCGCGGCGGGGCCCAGGTGCTGTGCGGCGGCCGGCGGCCGGACGGTCCCGGCTGGTACTACCCGCCGACCGTCCTCGCCGGCATCACCCGGGAGATGCGCATCCACCGCGAGGAGGCGTTCGGTCCGGTCGCCACGCTGTACCGGGCGGACGACCTGGACGAAGCGGTGCTGATCGCCAACGACTCGCCCTTCGGGCTGAGTTCGAACGTGTGGACGCGGGACGAGAACGAGGTGGAGCGCTTCGCCCGGGATCTGGAGGCCGGTGCGGTGTACGTCAACGGCATGACCGCCTCGCATCCGGCGTTCCCGTTCGGCGGGGTGAAGCGGTCGGGATACGGGCGTGAGCTGTCCGGGCACGGAATCCGGGAGTTCTGCAACATCACCACGGTTTGGCAGGGTGCGTGAGCGCCGCGCGGCTACCATCCCGTTTTGTGAACCGCGAAGTGACTCTGCCTCTGATCGTCGACGACCGCGGTGCCTTGCAGGTGGCGGCGGCCGACGTGAGTAAGTTGTTGCGGACCGTGGGCGCGCGGTGGCTGCATCTTGTCGAGGCCGGGGAGCAGGGGCTGGACGAGGACACGGTCGCCGCCCTGACCATCGAGCTGGCGAAGCTGGCGGACCGCATCGACGTGGCGTGCATCGCGCACAGCAGCGGGGCGCCCTAGGTGTTCTGTGCCCCCGCACGGATCGCCGGTCCGCTGCGGCTGGTGCCCTCGACCGTGCAGCGCAGCGCGTCCCAGAACATCGCCTCGTAGGTCTGGAGCAGGCTTCCGTACGTGCGGGCCAGGTCCATGTCCAGCGCACCGGCGTCCAGGGCCCCTTGCACCGCCGCCGTCGCCAGGGCGTCCAGCTCCGGTGCCGGCTCCGCGAAGAGGTCGAAGAAGGCGCAGGAGTCGTCGCCGAAGCCGTAGTGCGTGCGCAGACCGGTGGCGATGCGGGCGCAATAGCCGCCCCACGCCGAGAAGTTGGCCGTGAGGGCCACGACGGCGTCCGGCGGGGACGCGTTGAGGGAGAGCCAGGCCACGTACGCCGGGTAGGCCTGGCAGCCCGGCCGGGGGACGTACGTCCCGGACCGCTCCCCGTGGACACCGCACGCCTGGGCGAACGCGCTCAGACGGCCCTGCGCCAGCTCCTCGCCTGCCGCCAGGGCGGCGAAAAAGGCGGCGGACGCGGGATCGGCGCGGGCGGCCAGGTGCTGGAAGGCCGTGCGGTCGGCCGGGATCACCCACCGCTGCTCCAGGGCCAGCGCGGCCAGGGTCTCCGCAGGCGCCTCCCCGCGCTCGATCAGCGGTACCAGGGGGTTGGCCGCGGGGTCCGGGGCGAGTGCCCGGACGGCGTTCCCCAGCAGGTCTTCGGCCCTAACAGCGGTCATGGCGTTTTCCCTCGTCCGGCGGCGGAAATCCGCATCCGAGCCTGGCACGGGGTCCCCGGTTCGGAGTAACCCAACGCGAGATCATCGCCCTCCCGGGTGACGGTAGGTGGAGCACCCACAGAGGTGGACCCACCTTCTGACCGGTGGGCGGAGGTCTTCCGGAACACGGAAAGCAGGGACGGTTCATGGCGACTTTGTGCAGGCCCACGGTGTCGGTCCCGGAGTACGTGATCACCATGGAGGAGACGCTGGAGCTTGCGCGCTCCCACCACGCGGACCACCCCCAGCTGCCACTCGCGCTCAGGCTGATCGAGAACACCGGCGTCAGGACGAGACACATCGTCCAGCCCATCGAGGAAACCCTCAAGCACCCGGGCTTCCAGGAGCGCAACAAGCTCTACGAGGCCGAGGCCAAGGCCCGGGTACCCGCGGTGATCCAGTGCGCGCTGGACGACGCGGAGCTGCTCACCAGCGACATCGACGTGATCATCTACGTGTCGTGCACGGGCTTCATGATGCCCTCGCTCACGGCCTGGCTGATCAACGAGATGGACTTCGACAGCACCACCCGCCAGCTCCCCATCGCGCAGCTGGGCTGCGCGGCCGGCGGTGCGGCGATCAACCGGGCGCACGACTTCTGCTCGGCCTACCCGAACGCCAACGCCCTGATCGTGGCCTGCGAGTTCTGCTCGCTGTGCTACCAGCCCACCGACCTCGGCGTCGGCTCGCTGCTCTCCAACGGTCTCTTCGGCGACGGCATCGCCGCCGCCGTGGTGCGCGGGCAGGGCGGCAGGGGCGTCCGCCTGGAGCGCAACGGCTCGTACCTCATCCCGAAGACCGAGGACTGGATCGCGTACGACGTGCGGGCGACCGGCTTCCACTTCCTGCTGGACAAGCGGGTGCCCGCGACCATGGAGCCGCTCGCCCCGGCGCTGAAGGACCTGGCGGGCACGCACGGCTGGGACGCCTCCGACCTGGACTTCTACATCATCCACGCGGGCGGTCCCCGAATACTCGACGACCTCAGCAAGTTCCTGCAGGTGGACCCGCACGCGTTCCGGTTCAGCCGGGCCACGCTGACCGAGTACGGCAACATCGCCAGCGCCGTCGTCCTGGACGCGCTGCGCCGGCTGTTCGACGAGGGCGGTGCCGAGGAACGGGCGCGCGGGCTGCTCGCCGGGTTCGGCCCCGGCATCACCGCCGAGATGACGGTGGGACGCTGGGTCAACGGGGACGGAGCCGCTGGATGACCGGCGAGTCGACGCTCACCGAGGTGCGGCCCCCGGTGCGGCACTGGCCGGCGCTCGACCTGCCCGGGTCGCAGTTCGACCCGGTGCTGGCCGAGCTGATGGCCGAGGGCCCGGTGACCCGCATCCAGCTGCCCAACGGCGAGGGCTGGGCCTGGCTGGTCACCCGGTACGACGACGTGCGCAGGGTGGCCAACGACCCCCGCTTCAGCCGTGAGGCGGTCATGGAGAAGCAGGTCACCCGGCTGGCCCCGCACTTCATCCCGGACCGGGGCGCGGTCGGTTTCCTCGATCCGCCCGACCACACCCGGCTACGCCGCTCGGTGGCCCCCGCGTTCACCGCGAAAGGGGTCGAGCGGGTCCGGCAGAAGGCGCGCGCCATGCTGGACGAGCTGGTCGACGACCTGCTGCGGGGCGGCCCGCCCGCGGATCTCACCAGTGCGGTGCTCACCCCGTTCCCGATCGCGGTGATCTGCGAGGTGATGGGCGTCCCGTCCGGTGACCGGCACAGCATGCACCTGTGGACCCAGCTGATCCTGTCCTCCGCGCACGGCAAGGAGGTCAGCGAGCGGGCGAAGCGGGAGATGGCCGCCTACTTCTCCGACCTCATCGGGCTGCGCGAGAACAGCACCGGTGAGGACGTCACCTCGCTGCTCGGGGCGGCGCTGGGCCGGGGCGAGCTCACGAAGGAGCAGGCCGTCGGCCTGGCCGTGCTCCTCCAGATCGGCGGCGAGGCGGTCACCGCCAACAGCGGGCAGCTGTTCTACCTGCTGCTGACCCGCCCCGGTCTGGCGGAGCGGCTGCGCGCGGAGCCGGAGATCCGGCCCCGGGCGATCGACGAACTCCTGCGCTACATCCCGCACCGCAACGCGGTCGGGCTGTCCCGCATCGCCCTGGAGGACGTCGAGATCGGCGGGGTCCGCATCCGCGCGGGCGACGCGGTCTACATCTCCTACCTGGCCGCCAACCGGGACCCGGACGTCTTCCCCGACCCGGACACCATCGACGTCTCCCGCAGCCCGAACCCGCACGTGGCGTTCGGCTTCGGTCCGCACTACTGCCCCGGCGGCATACTGGCCCGGCTGGAGGAGGAACTCCTCGCGGACGCCCTGCTGGACCGGGTGCCGGGTATGCGACTCGCCGTACCTCCGGATCAGGTCTTCTTCAGGAAGGGCGCCTTGATCCGGGGCCCCGAGGCCCTTCCGGTGACGTGGTGAGCGGGCGATGACGACCGAGGGACTTTATGTGCCGCCGGGCCACGGCCGTGTGGTCGAGACGCCGGCCCAGCGGGTGACGTTCAAGGTCACCGGCACCCACTCGCGGATGGCCTCGACCTTCGAGGTGGAGGTCCCGCCGGGCTTCGACGTGGGCGCCCATGTGCACACGCGCAGCGAGGAGCTGTTCTACGTCCTCGACGGCGAGCTGGACGTGCTCGCCTTCGAGCCGCGCATCCGCACGCCTGACAACTGGCAGCGGTGGGAGTCGAGTTCGGGCAGCCGGGTGGTCCGGGCGACACCGGGCACGGTCATCGTCGTACCACCGGGCTGCCCCCACGCCTTCTCGAACCCCACGGACACCCCGGCGAAGATGTTCTTCCAGGCGAGTCCGCCGCCGGACCACGAGCTGTACTTCGAGGAGCTGCTGGCGATCCTGGGCTCCGGGGGCCCGCCGGACCAGGAGGCGATCGAGGCGCTGCGGGCCAAGTACGACATCGAGCAACTCACGCCGCTGAGACACCGGTGAGTGTCCCGGCCGCGGGGGCGCGGGGCCGTGTCCCGCACCCGCGCCCCCACGGTGCTACCGGATCGGCATGCCGGCCAGCGTGCGTGCGATGACCAGCCGCTGGATCTCGCTCGTGCCCTCGAAGATCGTGTAGATCGCGCTGTCCCGGTGCATCCGCTCGACCGGGTACTCCCGCGTGTAGCCGTTGCCGCCCAGGATCTGGATCGCCTGCGCGGTCACCTTCTTCGCGGTCTCACTCGCGAAGAGCTTCGACATCGACCCCTCGGCCGCGGTGAACGGCTTGCCGTTGACCGCCATCCACGACGCACGCCAGACGAGGAGCCGGGCGGCGTCGATCTGGGTGCGCATGTCCGCGAGCTGGAAGGCCACACCCTGGTTGTCGATGATGGGCCGCCCGAACTGCTCGCGGGTCATGGCGTAGTCGAGGGCGACCTCGTAGGCGGCCCGGGCGGTGCCGACCGCCATGGCTCCGACGGCGGGCCGGCTCGCCTCGAAGGTGGCCATCGCGGCGTTCTTCACCCTCTCTCCGCCGGACGCCTTCGCCCTCTCCCTGGCCCGGGCGAGGCGCTCGTCCAGCTTCTCCTTGCCGCCGAGCAGGCAGGAGCCGGGCACCCGGACGTCGTCGAGGACGACCTCGGCGGTGTGCGAGGCGCGGATGCCGTGCTTCTTGAACTTCTGGCCCTGGGCCAGACCGGGCGTACCCGCCGGCACGATGAAGGAGGCGTGGCCCTTGGAGCCCAGCTCCGGGTCGACGACGGCGACGACGACGTGGACATTGGCTATGCCGCCGTTGGTCGCCCAGGTCTTCGTGCCGTTGATCACCCACTCGTCCTTGGCCTCGTCGTACACGGCACGCGTGCGCATGGAGGCGACGTCGGAGCCGGCGTCGGGCTCGGAGGAGCAGAACGCGGCGACCTTGACGTCGTGCTGGTCGCCGTACATCTGCGGGATCCAGGTGCCGATCTGCTCCTCGGTCCCGTTGGCGAGGACGCCCACGGCCGCGAGACCGGTGCCCACGATGGACAGGGCGATGCCCGCGTCACCCCAGAACAGCTCCTCCATGGCCATCGGGATGCCGAGGCCGGTGGGGTCGAAGTACTGCTGCGCGTAGAAGTCCAGGGAGTAGATGCCGACCTTCGCGGCTTCCTGGATGACCGGCCAGGGGGTCTCCTCGCGTTCGTCCCACTCGGCCGCCGCGGGGCGGATCACGTCTTGGGCGAAGCCATGGAGCCAGTCCCGGACTTCCTTCTGTTCGTCGTTCAGCTCCATGGTGAACTCGGCCATGTCCCCTCCAGCGGCGGTACGGTGTTACTAGCGGTAACGGAAGTGTGTTACTCACCGGTAGGAAAAGTCAACCGCTGATGACGCCTCGGCATCCCGTTCGATGTCCGGGGCCCGGTCAGTGTTACTTTGCGCAGGCGTCACCGAATCAGCACGGGTGGGGAGAGCACATGGACACCACACAGCGGACCGATCAGCAGCGGTCCGCCGACCGCCGACGGCGCGAGCTGCTGGAGGCCGCCGACCGGGTGGTGCTGCGCGACGGCCCGCAGGCGTCGATGAACGCGATCGCGGCGGAGGCGGGCATCACGAAGCCGATCCTGTACCGGCACTTCGGCGACAAGGGCGGCCTTTACGCGGCCTTGGCCACACGGCACACCGATGCCCTGCTGGCCTCGCTGCGGGCCGCGCTGGACGCTCCGGCCGGCCGGCGGGAGCGGGTCGAGTCCACCCTGGACACCTATCTCGCCGCGATCGAGGCCCGGCCCCAGGTGTACCGGTTCCTCATGCACCCGGCGGAGGGGAGCCAGGGCGGCGACCAGGGCTTCGACGTCGGCAAGCACAGCGCCCCGCTGCTGCGCCGGATGGGCGAGGAGCTGGCCCAGGTCATCGAGGAGCGGGTGGACCTCGGCCCGGGCAGTCAGCGGCTCGCCCGGGTGTGGGGGCACGGGATCGTCGGGATGATGCACGCCGCCGGCGACTGGTGGCTCGGCGAACGCCCCTGCTCCCGCGCCGAGTTGGTGCGGTCTCTCGCCGATCTGCTGTGGGGCCGGCTGGCGGCCGCGGGCGACCGGGTCGGCGGTCCGGGGTTCTGACGGCCGCGTTCGCGCCGCGGGCGGGTGCCGGCCGGCCGCACGGTCAGCCGCGTTCCGGGGCCGGACCACTCGCCCGGTGCCACGGCGCCCGCTCGACCTGCCGGAGCAGTCTGCGCCCGCGCAGGCCCGTCACACGGTCCGCGTACACCCGGCCCTCCAGGTGGTCGCACTCGTGCTGCAGGCATCTGGCGAAGAACCCCGTGCCGTGCACGGTGACCGGCTCCCCCGTCACCGTGCGGCCCTCGACGACCGCATGGTCGTAGCGCTCGGTGCCCGCCTCCAGGCCCGGCAGGGACAGGCAGCCCTCCGGACCCCGGACCACCACGCCGTCCGCCGCCACCAGTCGCGGGTTCACCACGTGCCCGAGGTGGCGCACCTCGTCGTCGTCGGGACAGTCGTAGACGAACACCCGCAAACCGACCCCGATCTGGTTCGCGGCCAGGCCCACCCCCTGTGCCGCGTACATCGTGGCGAACAAGTCCTCCACGAGGGCCGCCAGGTCGGGGCCGAAGTCGGTGACGTCCCGGCACGGCTCGCGCAGTACCGCGTCGCCGAGCAGGGTGAGAGGCCGAACGCGCCCGCGGGCGCCCGGAATGGAACCGTGTCGCATGGCGGCAAGGGTACGGTTCGTTCAGGCCATGCCCACCGCTCAAGGCGTGGGCCGGGATTCGGGTGTGCGAATGGATCTCGATAGGCTGAGGTTCACACCACGCTGCCGGATGGCCCCCAGGCGCGGCGCGTACGCAAGGAGGATCGAGAACTGATGGCAGGCAACTCGGACCCGCTCTCGCCGCGGGCCAAGCTGGCCGTGACCGCGGGCAAGGCGGTCGCTGCGGCATCGCGCGCCGCGGGACGCGGCAGCGGGTCGGTGATCGGTGGCCGGGTCGCACTGAGGCTCGACCCCGACCTGCTCGGGCGGCTCGCCCAGAACCTGGACGTCACGCTGGTCTCCGCGACCAACGGCAAGACCACGACCACCCGGCTCATCGCGGAGGCGCTGCGCGCCGCGGGTCCGGTCGTGTCCAACGCGCTCGGCGCCAACATGCCGGCCGGCATCACGTCGGCGCTCGCGGGCAGCTCGGAGGCGAAGTTCGGCGTCATCGAGGTCGACGAGAAGTACCTGGCCGGAGTGGCCCGGGACACCGACCCCAAGTGCATCGCCCTGCTGAACCTCTCCCGCGACCAGCTGGACCGCGCCGCCGAGACCCGGATGCTCGCCGAGAACTGGCGCGAGGGTCTGGCCGGCACCAAGGCCGTCATCGTCGCCAACTGCGACGACCCGCTGGTGGTCTGGGCCGCTTCCTCCTCCCCGAATGTGATCTGGGTCGCGGCCGGCCAGATGTGGAAGGACGACGCCTGGTCCTGCCCGTCGTGCGGCGGCGTCATGCAGCGCCCCGGCGACGACTGGTTCTGCGGTGAGTGCGGCTTCCGCCGGCCCACGCCGACCTGGGCGCTGTCCGGCGACCACGTGCTCGACCCGCACGGGTCGGCCTGGCCCATCCACCTCCAGCTGCCCGGCCGCGCCAACAAGGCGAACGCGGCCAGCTCGGCGGCCGTCGCCGCCGTCTTCGGGGTGCCGCCGCAGGTCGCCCTGGAGCGGATGTACCAGGTGCAGGCGGTGGCCGGGCGGTACGACGTCGTCCAGTTCCAGAACCGCGACCTCAGGCTGCTGCTGGCCAAGAACCCGGCCGGCTGGCTGGAGACGTTCTCCCTGATCGACCCGCCGCCCACCCCGGTCGTGCTGTCCGTGAACGCGCGCGGAGCCGACGGCACCGACACCTCCTGGCTGTGGGACGTCGACTACACGCGGCTCACCGGCCACCCGATCTTCGTCATCGGTGACCGCAAGCTGGACCTGGCCGTCCGTCTGGAGGTCGCGAACCAGCACTTCCAGGTCTGCGAGAACCTCGACCAGGCCGTGCAGATGTGCCCGCCGGGCCGGATCGAGGTCATCGCGAACTACACCGCGTTCCAGGACCTGCGCCGCCGCGTCGGCAACTGATCTTCGAAGGGCGATCACCTCATGAGCGACAACCAACTGCGGCTGGTGTGGATCTACCCGGACCTGCTGAGCACCTACGGCGACCAGGGCAACGCCCTCGTCGTGGAGCGGCGGGCCCGGCAGCGGGGCCTGGACGTGGCCCGGCTCGACGTGCGCAGCGACCAGCCGATCCCGACGTCCGGCGACATCTACCTGATCGGCGGCGGCGAGGACCGTCCGCAGCGGCTCGCGGCCGAGCGGCTGCGCCGTGACGGGCATCTGCAGCGGGCGGTGGAGAACGGCGCGATCGTCTTCTCCGTCTGCGCCGGTTACCAGATCCTCGGCCACGAGTTCATCAACGACCTGGGCCAGCGCGAGCCGGGTCTCGGCCTGCTGGACGTGGTCTCGGTGCGCGGCGAGGGCGAGCGGTGCGTCGGTGACGTCCTCGGTGACATCGACCCGCAGCTCGGCCTGCCGCAGCTGACCGGTTTCGAGAACCACCAGGGCGTCACCCACCTCGGCCCCACCGCCCGCCCGTTCGCCCGGACGCAGATCGGCAAGGGCAACGGCACCGGGGACGGCACGGAGGGCGCGTACAACGGCACCGTCTTCGGTACGTACATGCACGGGCCCGTCCTCGCCCGCAACCCGCTGATCGCCGACCTGCTGCTGAAGCTGGCGCTCGACGTCAACGCGCTGCCGCCGATCGACGACCGCTGGTACGAGGCACTCCGCAACGAGCGCATCGCGGCTGCGCAGCAGCCTGCGTGAGCACAGTTGCGCAGCAGCCTGCGTAACCGGCGCTTCGGCTGGATTCCGGCGGGCCCGCCTGACGGACCGTCCGCTCACATGTGCGGACGCGTCCAGCAGGCGGACGCCCGCTACGGAGCCACCCCCTGACGCCGGTAGGGTGGCCGGGAATCCGCCGGACAGCGTGGTCCGGTCTACCCGGCCCACGTTGAGAAGGTATTTCGGGCTATGCGCATTGGTGTCCTCACGTCCGGTGGCGACTGCCCCGGCCTGAACGCCGTCATCCGGTCCGTCGTGCACCGTGCCGTCGCCGACCACGGCGACGAGGTCATCGGGTTCCGGGACGGCTGGAAGGGCCTGCTGGAGTGCGACTATCTGAAGCTCGACCTCGACGCCGTGGGCGGCATCCTGGCCCGCGGCGGCACCATCCTCGGCTCCTCACGGGTCCGCCCGGAGCATCTGCGGGACGGCGTGGAGCGGGCCAGGGGCCATGTCGCGGAGCTGGGCCTCGACGCGATCATCCCGATCGGCGGTGAGGGCACGCTGAAGGCGGCCCGGCTGCTGTCGGACAACGGGCTGCCCATCGTGGGCGTGCCCAAGACGATCGACAACGACATCGCCGTCACGGACGTCACCTTCGGCTTCGACACCGCCGTGACCGTGGCGACCGAGGCCCTGGACCGGCTGAAGACCACCGCCGAGTCGCACCAGCGCGTGCTGATCGTGGAGGTCATGGGCCGGCACACCGGCTGGATCGCGCTGCACTCCGGCATGGCGGCCGGCGCCCACGCCGTCGTCGTGCCCGAGCGGCCCTTCGACATCGAGGAGTTGGCGAGGAAGGTCGGCGAGCGGTTCGAGGCGGGCAAGCGGTTCGCGATCGTGGTCGCCGCGGAGGGGGCCAAGCCGCGCCCCGGCTCCATGGAGTTCGACGAGGGCGGCAAGGACGTCTACGGCCACGAGCGCTTCGCGGGCATCGCCCGGCAGCTGTCCATCGAGCTGGAGCAGCGGCTCGGCAAGGAGGCCCGGCCGGTGATCCTCGGGCATGTGCAGCGGGGCGGCACGCCGACGGCGTACGACCGGGTGCTGGCGACCCGCTTCGGGTGGCACGCGGTGGAGGCCGTGCACCGGGGTGAGTTCGGCATGATGACGGCCCTGCGCGGGACGGACATCGTGATGGTGTCGCTGGCGGAGGCGGTGGAGACGCTGAAGACGGTGCCCGTGGAGCGGTACGACGAGGCGGAGTGCGTTCTGTAGTTCACCCGGGAACAACCCGCCCCCGGTCACGGCTGTGACCGGGGGCGGTTCTACTCTTGGGGGCGGACAACTCGCACAACCCCCACGAAACAGGAGCCGTCGGATGGATCACAGCGGGCACGGCATGATGATGGATCTGCCGCCGTTCACGCTGGGGCGGGGTCTCCAGTGGTCGGCGGATCCGTTCTTCCTCGTGGCCTGCCTCGCCGGGCTCGCCCTGTACGGCTGGGGTGTCGTACGGCTGCGGCGCCGCGGTGACACCTGGCCGGTGAGCCGTACCGTGGTGTACGTCGTCGGCGTGCTCACCATCGCGCTGGTGATGTGCACGAAACTGAACGACTACGGCATGGTCATGTTCAGTGTGCACATGGTGCAGCACATGGTGATCAGCATGCTGTCGCCGATCCTGATCCTGCTCGGCGCCCCGGTCACGCTGGCGCTGCGCGCGCTGCCGACGGCGGGCAAGGGCCGCCGGGGTCCCCGTGAACTGCTGCTGATGCTGCTGCACAGCCGGTACATGCGGATCGTCACCCACCCGGCGTTCACCATCCCGCTGTTCATCGCGAGCCTGTACGCCCTGTACTTCACGCCGCTGTTCGACTTCCTGATGGGCTCCAGGGCCGGGCACATCGCGATGATGGTGCACTTCCTGGCCGTCGGTGTGGTGTTCTTCTGGCCGATCATCGGGGTCGACCCGGGACCGCACCGGCCGGGTTATCTGATGCGGATGCTGGAGCTGTTCGCGGGCATGCCGTTCCACGCGTTCTTCGGGATCGCGCTGATGATGGCGTCGACGCCCATGGTGAAGACGTTCGAGAACCCGGCCGCCTCGCTCGGCATCGACGCGCTGTCGGACCAGAACGCGGCCGGCGGCATCGCCTGGGCGTTCAGCGAGATCCCCTCCGTGCTGGTGCTGATCGCGCTGCTCTTCCAGTGGCACGGTTCCGAGCAGCGGCAGGCCAGGCGCAAGGACCGGGCCGCCGACCGGGACGGTGACAAGGAGCTGGCGGCCTACAACGCCTATCTGGCCTCGCTGAACACGCGCGAGGGCTGAGCCGCCCCGTCCCGCGGGCCGGAAGCCGTATCGGCTCCGGCCCGCAGCACTGTCCCGTCCGGGCCGGATCCGGGGCACCATGGTCCTGGACGGACCATGAGGAGGGTGTCGCGATGCCCGGTTCCACGAACGGTTCCATGAAGGCGATGGGGGCTCTCACGGTCGGCGGCCTGGTCGTCGTGACCGCCTACACGGTCGCGCTCGGCAGCAACGGCTGGCTGTGGTTCGGCTGGGTGGTGCTGGGGCTGCTGACACTCGGGCTGGTCGTCACCCAGGCGTGAGCCCGGCGCGGACGTCGTCACCCGGGCGTCCCCGGCGCGCGGACGGGGCTGGCTTACAGTGCCCGCATGAACAGCAGGACGCCCTCGTTCGACGAGCTGGACCGCCAGATCATCACCGCGCTGATGGGGAACGCCCGGACCAGCTTCGCCGAGATCGGGGCGGCGATCGGGCTGTCCGCCACCGCGGTCAAGCGGCGCGTGGACCGGCTGCGGGAGACCGGGGTGATCACGGGGTTCACCGCGACGGTGAAGCCCGCGGCGCTCGGCTGGCGCACCGAGGCGTACGTCGAGGTGTACTGCGAGGGTGCGGCGCCGCCCCGGCGCCTGGCAGAGGTCGTCCGCAACCATCCGGAGATCGCGGCGGCCATGACGGTGACCGGGGGTGCCGACGCGCTGCTGCACGTGCGGGCCCGGGACGTGGAGCACTTCGAGGAGGTGCTGGAGCGGATCCGCGCCGAGCCGTTCATCCGGAAGACGATCAGCGTGATGGTGCTGTCCCACCTGCTCCCGGAAAGCCCGGAAGCGGGAGCCGTCCACGCGGCGCCGCAATGACCCGGGTCACGCAGGAGTCATGCGCCTGGCCTGGGAAAGACGCAGGGATGCTGCGCATCCGCGCAGCTCTTCTCGCTTGTCGCCCGTCGGTCTCCCTTCCTACCGTGGTGTCATCCCTCAGTGACACACAGGAAACCGGAGGAAACCCTCTGTGTCCGAACGTCGTGTGCCGCGTTCCCGGCGCTTTCTCGTCTGCGAACCCAGACACTTCGCCGTCCAGTACGCGATCAATCCGTGGATGCATCCCGACCGGCCCGTCGACGTGGACCTGGCCCAGGACCAGTGGCAGGCGCTGATCCGCGCCTACCGGGCCCACGGCCACACGGTCGACACCCTCGAGCCGGTCCCCGGCCTGCCGGACATGGTGTTCGCCGCCAACGCGGCGTTCGTCGTCGGCGGCCGGGTCTTCGGCTCCCTGTTCCACGCTCCGGAGCGGCGCCCGGAGTCGGAGCACTACGACACCTGGTTCAAGGCGGCGGGCTACGACGTCCATCGCCCCGAGTCGGTGACCGAGGGCGAGGGCGACCTGGTGTGGACGGGCCGTTACGTGCTCGCCGGCACCGGGTTCCGCACCACCCGCGAGGCGCACCGCGAGGCGCAGGAGTTCCTCGGCCATCCGGTGATCGGCCTGACCCTGGTGGACCCGTACTTCTACCACCTGGACACGGCGCTGTTCGTCCTCGACGACGACAACATCTGCTACTTCCCGCAGGCGTTCTCGGCGGGCAGCCGGGAGGTCCTCCGGCGCCTGTACCCGGACGCGGTCCTCGCCACCCGCGAGGACGCGCTGGCGTTCGGCCTGAACTCCGTCTCCGACGGCCGCAACGTCTTCATCGCGCCCAGGGCCGAGGCGCTGGCCGAACGCCTCGCCGACCACGGTTACGTCCCCGTCCCCGTCGACCTGTCCGAGTTCCACAAGGCCGGCGGCGGCATCAAGTGCTGCACCCAGGAGATCCGCTGATGACCGCACCCACGCGCACCCGTACGTCCGGCGACCTGATCCGCGCGGAGGAGCCGGTTCTCGCGCACAACTACCACCCGTTGCCCGTGGTGGTGGCCCGGGCCGAGGGCACCTGGGTGGAGGACGTCGAGGGCAACCGCTACCTCGACATGCTGGCCGGCTACTCGGCCCTCAACTTCGGCCACCGGCACCCGGCGCTGATCGAGGCCGCCCACCGTCAGCTCGACCGGCTGACGCTCACCTCCCGCGCCTTCCACAACGACCGGCTCGCGGAGTTCGCCGAGCGGCTCACGGAGCTGACCGGCCTGGACATGGTGCTGCCGATGAACACCGGCGCCGAGGCGGTGGAGAGCGGCATCAAGGTGGCCCGCAAGTGGGCCTACGACGTGAAGGGCGTCCCGGCCGGACAGGCGACCATCGTGGTCGCGGCGGACAACTTCCACGGCCGTACGACGACCATCGTCAGCTTCTCCACGGACGAGACGGCCCGGGCCGGTTTCGGCCCCTTCACGCCCGGTTTCCGGATCGTGCCGTACAACGACCTGGCCGCGCTGGAGGCGGCGGTCGACGACACGACGGCGGCGGTGCTGATCGAGCCCATCCAGGGCGAGGCCGGGGTGCTGATCCCCGACGACGGCTATCTGCCGGGTGTGCGCGAGCTGACCCGCCGCAAGGGGTGCCTGTTCATCGCGGACGAGATCCAGTCGGGCCTCGGCCGCACGGGCCGTACCCTCGCCGTCGAGCACGAGGAGGTCGTCCCGGACGTGCTGCTGCTCGGCAAGGCGCTGGGCGGCGGCATCGTGCCGGTGTCGGCGGTGGTGGCCCGGCGCGAGGTGCTGGGGGTGCTGCATCCGGGCGAGCACGGCTCGACGTTCGGCGGCAACCCGCTCGCCGCGGCGGTCGGCACGGCCGTGGTCGAGCTGCTGGAGACCGGTGAGTTCCAGCGCCGGGCGGCCGAGCTGGGGGTGATCCTGCGGGACGGGCTGACCGAGCTGGTCGGCAGGGGCGTGACCGGTTTCCGCGCGCGCGGGCTGTGGGCCGGTGTGGACGTCGACCCGGCCCTCGGCACCGGCCGCGAGATCAGCGAGCGCCTCATGCGCGAGGGGGTCCTGGTCAAGGACACCCACGGCTCCACGATCCGGCTGGCGCCGCCGCTGACCGTCACGGCGGAGGAGCTGCGGTCGGCGCTGGCGGCCCTGGAGAAGGTGCTGGCCTGAGGGAGCCGCGTCCGTGCTCCGCGCCCAGCTGAGCCGCCTCGACGCCCAGCTCACGCTGCG
>NZ_JBEZBT010000015.1:136580-145544 GCF_040647235.1 Streptomyces sp. NPDC042638 | reverse complement strand
GGCGCCGACCGCCCGCGGCGTGCAGGACGGCTTGGAGTTCGGGACGGCGGGGCGCCCAGAGGGGGCGGGGTCTTCCCCCGGGACTCAGATGCCGGCAGCCGCCGACAGGTCGCGCTTGACGGCCGCCAGCAGCTCGGCCGCACGGGCCCGCGCGGCCGGCAGCCCGGTGTGCGCGGACACCGGCACGACGACCTCCAGGTAGCACTTCAGCTTCGGCTCGGTGCCGCTCGGGCGGACGATGACCCGGGCGCCGTCGAGGGTGTAGCGCAGGCCGTCCGTGGGCGGCAGCCTGTCCGTGCCCCGGGTGAGGTCCTCGGCCCGGGTGATCGCCAGGCCGGCCAGCTCGGTCGGCGGCTGCTCGCGCAGCCGGCGCATCGCGTCCGCGATCAGCGAGAGGTCCTCCACGCGCACCGACAGCTGGTCGGTGGCGTGCAGGCCGTGCTCCACGGCCAGGTCGTCGAGCAGGTCGAGAAGGGTGCGGCCCTCCTCCTTCAGCACCGACGCCAGCTCGGTGATCAGCAGCGCGGCGGTGATGCCGTCCTTGTCGCGCACGCCCTGCGGGTCCACGCAGTAGCCGAGGGCCTCCTCGTAGCCGTAGCGCAGGCCGTCGACGCGGGCGATCCACTTGAAGCCGGTCAGCGTCTCCTCGTACGGCAGGCCCGCCTTCTCGGCGATCCGGCCGAGCAGGGAGGAGGAGACGATCGACTCGGCGAAGGTGCCCCGGGCGCCGCGCCGGACCAGGTGGGCGGCGAGCAGGGCGCCGACCTCGTCGCCGCGCAGCATCCGCCAGTCGCCGCCGTCCCGCACGGCCACCGCGCAGCGGTCGGCATCGGGGTCGTTGGCGATGACCAGGTCCGGACCGGTGGCGCGGGCCGCGGCGAACGCCAGGTCCATCGCGCCCGGCTCCTCCGGGTTGGGGAAGGCGACCGTGGGGAAGTCCGGGTCCGGCTCGGCCTGCTCGGCGACCAGCACCGGCTCGGGGAAGCCGGCCCGGGCGAACGCGGCGAGCAGGACGTCCTTGCCGACGCCGTGCATGGCCGTGTAGACCGTCAGGGCGGTGCGCGGGGAGCCGGCGTCCAGGACGGCGTCCGTACGGGTCAGATAGGCGTCCAGGACCGTGTCGTCGAGGATCTCCCAGCCGGCGTCCGGGCGGGGCACGTCGTCCAGGGAGACGATCGCGTCGATCTCGGCGGCGATGTCCGCGTCGGCGGGCGGGACGATCTGCGAGCCGTCGCCGAGGTAGACCTTGTAGCCGTTGTCCCGGGGCGGGTTGTGGCTGGCGGTGACCTCCACGCCCGCGACCGCGCCGAGGTGCCGTATGGCGAAGGCCAGGACGGGCGTGGGCAGCGGGCGCGGCAGCACGGCGGCGCGCAGACCGGCGCCGGTCATCACGGCGGCGGTGTCCCGGGCGAAGTCGGCGGACTTGTGGCGGGCGTCGTAGCCGATGACGACGAGTCCGGCGGCGTCGTCCCCGTGGGGGGTGCCGTTCTTCTTCAGGTACGCGGCGAGGCCCGCGGCGGCGCGGATCACGACGCTGCGGTTCATGCGCATGGGACCGGCGCCCAGCTCGCCGCGCAGGCCGGCGGTGCCGAACTGGAGGGTGCCGCTGAAGCGGTCCGCCAGCTCGGTGACGTCACCGGCGTCGATCAGGCCGGCCAGCTCCTCGCGGGTCTCCTGGTCCGGGTCCTCGGCGAGCCAGGCCTTGGCCCGGGCGATGAGATCGTCGTGCACCTTGGGATCAACCTCTCCTGTGTATGTGTCCGCCCGCCCGCACGCCCCGGTCGGCCGGGGAACGGGCGGACGGGGTCCGGGCGCCTTACAGCTTGCCCAGCACCTGCGCCAGCAGCTGCCCCATGCGTGCCGCCGAGTCGCGGCCCGCCTGGAGCACCTCCTCGTGGTTGAGGGGCTCACCGGTCATGCCGGCGGCCAGGTTGGTGACCAGGGAGATGCCCAGCACCTCGGCACCCGCCTCACGCGCGGCGATGGCCTCGAGGACCGTGGACATGCCGACCAGGTCCGCGCCGATGACACGGGCCATGCGGATCTCGGCCGGGGTCTCGTAGTGCGGGCCGGGGAACTGCGCGTAGACGCCCTCCTCCAGGGAGGGGTCGATGTCCTTGCACAGGGCGCGCAGGCGCGGGGAGTACAGGTCGGTGAGGTCGACGAAGTTCGCGCCGACGATCGGGGAGGTCGCCGTCAGGTTGATGTGGTCGCTGATGAGGACCGGCTGGCCGGGGCGCATGCCCTCGCGCAGACCGCCGCAGCCGTTGGTGAGCACGATGGTCTTGCAGCCGGCGGCGACGGCGGTGCGCACGCCGTGCGCCACGGCGGCGACGCCACGGCCCTCGTAGTAGTGGGTGCGGCCCAGGAAGACCAGGGCGCGCTTGTCCCCGGAGGCGTACGAGCGGATCTTGCCGCCGTGTCCCTCGACGGCCGGCGGCGGGAAGCCGGGCAGCTCGGTGACCTGGAACTCCGCGTCGGGTGCGCCCAGGGCGTCGACGGCCGGAGCCCAGCCGGAGCCCATCACGAGGGCGACGTCGTGGGTCTCGGCGCCGGTGAGTTCGCGCAGGCGCGCGGCGGCGGCGTCGGCGGCGGCGTACGGGTCGCCCTGGATGTCGTCCGGAAGAAGAGATGCGTTCACGCCGATGAGGGTAACCGGTCTTCGCCTACGCGCGTAGATGACAGAGCCCACGGGATTGCGTTCGTTGTCTTGTCGCATTCCACAAACGGCGGCCGAAAGCGGAGGAAAGCCGCGGACCCGCGGGCAGGCGGGCGGGGCCGGCTCAGCAGGGGCGCTTGCGGAGTTCCATCACGTAGTCGTGCGGCGCCCCGGCGGACTCCGCGGCGTCCGCGATCTCGCCCAGGTAGCGCGCCGACGGCAGACCGCCCTCGTAGCCGTTGAGGACGTACGTCCAGGCCGGCTCCTCGCCGTCCAGGGTGTGCACGCGCACGCGTGCCCGCCGGTAGAGGCCGAGGCCCACGCCCTCCCACCGGTCGAGCGACTCCTCGTCCAGGGGCGCGAGGTCGTACAGGCCGACGAAGACCGCGGACAGCGGGTCCTCGACGATCGTCGCCAGCGCACCCTCCCAGCCCAGCTGCTCGCCGCCGAAGGTCAGCCGCCAGCCGTTCATCCAGCCGGTGGCGCGCAGCGGGGAGTGCGGGGCGCGGTGGGACATCAGGCGCGCGTCGAGATTGCCGGCGTACGCGGCATAGAGCGACATGGGGAGAGGGTACGACAGCCGCACCGTGCGCCCCAGGCGCCCCGGGGGCGCCCCCCGGGCAGTAGCACCTTGAAGGGTGCGGGACAATGGGGTACGTGACTCGGATCGTGATCATCGGTGGCGGACCCGGCGGATACGAGGCGGCCCTGGTGGCCGCCCAGCTCGGCGCGGAGGTGACCGTCGTCGACTGCGACGGTCTGGGCGGAGCGTCGGTGCTGACCGACTGCGTGCCGTCGAAGACCCTTATCGCCACGGCCGAGGTGATGACCACCTTCGACTCCTCCTACGAGGAGCTGGGGATCATCGTGGCCGACGACACCCCGCCGCTGGAGCGGGCGGCGCGCGTGGTCGGCGTGGACCTCGGCAAGGTCAACCGCCGGGTGAAGCGCCTCGCGCTCGCCCAGTCGCACGACATCACCGCGTCCGTGACCCGCGCCGGCGCCCGGGTCCTGCGCGGACGCGGCCGGCTGGACGGCATGCAGGCCCTGGACGGATCCCGCAAGGTCGTCGTCACCGCCGCCGACGGCACCGAGGAGACCCTCACCGCCGACGCCGTCCTCATCGCCACCGGCGGCCACCCGCGCGAGCTGCCCGACGCCCAGCCCGACGGCGAGCGGATCCTGAACTGGACCCAGGTCTACGACCTCGACGAGCTGCCCGAAGAGCTGATCGTGGTCGGCTCCGGTGTGACCGGTGCCGAGTTCGCCGGCGCCTACCAGGCGCTCGGCTCCAAGGTCACCCTGGTCTCCTCGCGCGACCGGGTGCTGCCCGGCGAGGACCCGGACGCCGCCGCCGTCCTGGAGGACGTCTTCCGGCGGCGCGGCATGAACGTCATGGCCCGCTCCCGCGCGCAGTCCGCCAAGCGCGTCGGCGACCAGGTCGAGGTGACGCTGGCCGACGGCCGCGTCATCGCCGGCTCCCACTGTCTGATGGCCGTCGGCGCCATCCCCAACAGCGCGGGCCTCGGCCTGGAGGACGCCGGCGTCAAGCTGCGCGACTCGGGCCACATCTGGACCGACAAGGTCTCCCGGACCACCGCTCCGGGCGTGTACGCGGCCGGTGACGTGACCGGTGTCTTCGCGCTCGCGTCCGTCGCCGCGATGCAGGGACGCATCGCGATGTACCACTTCCTCGGCGACGCGGTGGCCCCGCTGAACCTGAAGACGGTCTCCTCCAACGTCTTCACCGACCCCGAGATCGCGACGGTCGGCTACACGCAGGCGGACGTGGACGCGGGCAAGATCGACGCGAAGGTCGTCAAACTCCCGCTCCTGCGCAACCCGCGCGCCAAGATGCAGGGCATCCGGGACGGCTTCGTGAAGATCTTCTGTCGGCCGGGCACGGGCATCGTCGTCGGCGGTGTGGTCGTGGCCCCCCGCGCCTCGGAACTGATCCACCCCATCTCGATCGCCGTCGACAACAATCTGACGGTCGAACAGATCGCGAACGCGTTCACGGTGTACCCCTCCCTTTCGGGGTCGATCGCGGAGGTCGCCCGGCAGCTGCACACCCGCAAGACGAGCGCGGAGGCCTGACGGCCGGGCCGGTTCTCCGCTGGTCACGGGGAGTTGCGGCGCATGCGGACGGCATAGTCGGGGCGGCCGGGCTTTATATCACTTCCCGCCCCACCATGCGAACAACTTCTGTTATTCGGCGCAAACTGCTGAAAGCAGACGGTCGCTGGGGTTACTGTCAGTTTCGTGTTCGCTGCTGAACGTCGCCAATTGATCCTCGAAATGGTGCGAGCGAACGGTGCCGTGTCGCTCCGTGAGCTCGCCCGCGTCGTCCAGACCTCCGAAGTGACCGTACGGCGGGACGTGCGGGCACTGGAGGCAGAAGGACTCCTCGACCGCCGCCACGGCGGTGCGGTACTGCCGGGCGGGTTCACGCGAGAATCCGGCTTCCCGCAGAAGTCGCACCTCGCCACCGCCGAGAAGACGGCCATCGCCGACCTCGCCGCGGGCCTCGTAGAAGAAGGCGAGGCCATCGTGGTCGGGGCGGGTACGACCACCCAGGAGCTGGCCCGCCGCCTCGCGCGCGTGCCGGGCCTGACGGTCGTCACCAACTCCCTCCTGGTGGCCCAGGCGTTGGCCCACGCCAACCGGGTGGAGGTCGTGATGACCGGGGGCACCCTGCGCGGCTCCAACTACGCCCTCGTCGGCTCCGGCGCCGAACAGTCCCTCCAGGGGCTGCGGGTGTCCAGGGCCTTCCTCTCCGGGAGCGGTCTGACCGCCGAACGGGGCCTGTCCACCTCCAACATGCTCTCGGCATCCGTCGACCGGGCCCTCGTCCAGGCCGCCGCGGAGGTCGTGGTCCTCGCCGACCACACCAAGCTCGGCACCGACACGATGTTCCAGACCGTGCCGACGGACCTCATCACCCGGCTGGTCACCGACGAGCCGCCCGCCCACGACGACCGCGCCGCCACGGAGTTGCAGGCGCTCGCCGACCAGGGTGTGCAGATCGCCGTTGCGGGGGCGAGTGGGAACCCGGGGGGTGAACAGGTCCCGGCGGGCCGCCGCGCCCCACTGCCGGGACCACGAAGGGGGCACGTACCGGGCACCACCGCCCTGCGGTCCGCCACGGGCCTGGGCGACCCGACAGGCACCGAACGGGGGCGCGTCGCCGATCTGCGTCGCCGGTGAGCGCCGGCGCCGGGCGGGCGGCCCCGCGCGGAGCGGGGGCGGCCCGGCCGACCGGGGCCGGCGGGGCCACGGCCGGTGACGTCGGCGGTGTCCTCCGGCGTCCGCGTCCGTGCCCGTACCGGTGACGGTGACGACCGTGCCCGTACCGGTGAGGGTGCGCACGAAGACCGCGCGACCCCGTCCCGGCGGCAGCGCCACCCCCGTCTCCGCTGTCCGCACCGCCGACCGTGCCGAGGCCGGCCCGGCATCCCGGAACGCGGCCGGCCCCCGGAACCGAAGCACCGGGGGCCCACTCACTGCCGTACGACCTGTCGTACGACGACCTGCCGTACGACGACGGCTCAGTCCTTGATCTCGCAGATCGCCGCGCCCGAGGTGACGGATGCGCCGACCTCGGCGGTCAGGCCCTTGACGGTGCCCGCCTTGTGGGCGTTCAGGGGCTGCTCCATCTTCATGGCCTCCAGGACGACGACGAGGTCGCCCTCCTTGACCTCCTGGCCCTCCTCGACTGCGATCTTGACGATCGTGCCCTGCATGGGCGAGGCAAGGGTGTCGCCGGAGGCGACCGGCCCGGACTTCTTCGCCGCGCGGCGCTTGGGCTTGGCGCCGGCCGCGAGACCGGTGCGGGCCAGGCTCATGCCCAGGGACGAGGGCAGGGAGACCTCGAGGCGCTTGCCGCCGACCTCGACGACGACCGTCTCACGGCCCAGTTCCTCCTCCGCCTCGGCGTCGGCGGGGGCGGCGAACGGCTTGATCTCGTTGACGAACTCGGTCTCGATCCAGCGGGTGTGGACCGTGAACGGGTCGGCGGAGCCGGTCAGCTCCGGGCCGAACGCCGGGTCCCGGACGACCGTGCGGTGGAACGGGATCGCGGTGGCCATGCCCTCGACCTGGAACTCGTCCAGCGCCCGCGCGGCGCGCTCCAGGGCCTCCTTGCGGGTACGGCCGGTCACGATCAGCTTGGCCAGCAGCGAGTCCCAGGCCGGGCCGATCACGCTGCCGGACTCCACGCCCGCGTCCAGGCGGACGCCGGGACCGGAGGGCGCGTCGAACCGGGTGACCGTGCCGGGAGCCGGGAGGAAGTTGCGGCCCGGGTCCTCGCCGTTGATGCGGAACTCGAACGAGTGTCCGCGCAGCTCCGGGTCGCCGTAGCCGAGTTCCTCGCCGTCGGCGATGCGGAACATCTCGCGGACCAGGTCGATGCCGGCGACCTCCTCGGTCACCGGGTGCTCGACCTGCAGACGGGTGTTGACCTCCAGGAAGGAGATCGTGCCGTCCTGGCCGACCAGGAACTCGCAGGTGCCGGCGCCCTCGTAGCGGGCCTCCTTCAGGATGGCCTTCGACGCGCGGTACAGCTCGGCGACCTGCTCCTCGGAGAGGAACGGCGCCGGGGCCTCCTCCACCAGCTTCTGGTGGCGGCGCTGCAGCGAGCAGTCACGGGTGGAGACCACGACCACGTTGCCGTGCTTGTCGGCCAGGCACTGCGTCTCCACGTGCCGGGGACGGTCCAGGTAGCGCTCGACGAAGCACTCGCCGCGACCGAAGGCGGCCACCGCCTCACGGACGGCGGAGTCGTACAGCTCCGGGACCTCTTCGAGGGTGCGGGCGACCTTCAGGCCCCGGCCGCCACCGCCGAAGGCGGCCTTGATGGCGATCGGCAGGCCGTGCTGCTCGGCGAACGCCACGACCTCGTCGGCACCGCTCACCGGGTCGGGCGTGCCCGCCACCAGCGGGGCACCGGCACGCTGGGCGATGTGCCGGGCGGCGACCTTGTCACCCAGGTCGCGGATGGCCTGCGGCGGCGGCCCGATCCAGATCAGGCCCGCGTCCAGCACGGCCTGCGCGAACTCGGCGTTCTCCGACAGGAAGCCGTACCCGGGGTGGACGGCGTCCGCGCCGGACTCCCGGGCCGCGTTCAGGATCTTGTCGATGACGAGATAGCTGGTGGCCGGGGTGTCACCGCCCAGGGCGAACGCCTCATCCGCGGCGCGGACATGCAGAGCGTCCCGGTCCGGGTCCGCGTAGACGGCCACGCTCGCGATCCCGGCGTCCCGGCAGGCCCGGGCCACGCGGACAGCGATTTCGCCACGGTTGGCGATGAGCACCTTGCGCACGATTGAGGCTCCCTCCTTGAAACAAGCCGAGTTTAGGGACTGCCGACACGGCACTTCGACCCGTCCCCAATGGTGAGCTTGCCCACACGGAGCGTGAAACGAGGCTCGCTCGAACCGCGAAAGCCCATGCCACACCTCGGTACGCAGGACTCCCTCGGAAAACCCTAGCCCTGCCATGTGTCCAAGGTCTCTGTGAGGGCGTGCTGCGGCCCACCCTGATTCTTTGTCGAGTCCCTACGAATGGCCCAATGATTCTTTGCTGCTGCCCGAACCCTTGTCCCCGGGTTTACCCGTTAGTAGCGTTCGCGCTGTCTCGAACGTACCTGTGGTAACAGGCTGCTGGTGTGAAGGTGGTGGGGGCCGGTGGTGCGCAGACCGGTGGCAGGGGTCGTGGCGGTCGTCCTCCTGGGCGAGGCCGTCGCCATCGCCGCGCTGAACTGGTTCCTCGGGATGGTCGTCGACCGGCAGAAGATGTCCCTGGCCGGCCTCGACCCGGACGTCATGGCGACGTCCTCGAAGGCCGGCGGCGTCGTCTTCGGCCTCTACTTCGCGCTCTGCGCGCTGGTGGCCCTGCTCGTCGCCGTCCGCGACCGCTCCCCGGCCGGCTTCGGGCGTGTCCTGCTGATCAGCGCGGCGGTGGTGCACGGCCTGCTCGGCGCGTTCGCCTGGGGGCTGGTCGGCTGGACGGCGTTCCTGTTCATGGTCGTCGTCCTCGGGCTGATCGTCCTGCTGCTGATGACGTACGACCGTGCCGGCGGTCCGGAGGCCGCGCCCCCGGGCGGTGCGCCCGGGCCGGGCGAGGGCCCGTGGGCGCGGGCGGAGCCGGGTGCGGTTCCCGCCGGTGCGGCCCCCGCCGGGGCGGGTGCGCCGGTCAGTCGTGCGGACGAGCCGCGGGACGGGGAGGACGAGCCCCAGGACGGGGAGGCCGCGCCCCTGGACGGTGCGTCCGGGCCGGGCGAGGGCCCGTGGGCGCGGGCGGAGCCG
>NZ_JBEZBT010000015.1:132433-136480 GCF_040647235.1 Streptomyces sp. NPDC042638 | reverse complement strand
GCGTCCGGGCCGGGCGAGGGCCCGTGGTCGCGGGCGGAGCCGGGTGCGGTTCCCGTCGGGGCGGGTGCGCCGGTCAGTCGTGCGGACGAGCCGCGGGACGGGGAGGGCGAGCCTCGGGACGGGGAGGGCGATGGGCCGCGGGACACCGTCCCCGCCCAGGTCAGCGCTCCGGCGCCCACAACTCCGTGATGCCGATGCCCAGTTCGGCCAGGAGCCGGCGGACCAGGGGCAGGCTGATGCCGATCACGTTGCCGTGGTCGCCGTCGATGCCCTCGATGAACGGCGCCGAACGGCCGTCCAGGGTGAAGGCGCCGGCGACGTGGAGGGGCTCGCCGGAGGCCACGTAGGCGGCGATCTCCGCGTCGCTCGGTTCACCGAACCGGACAACGGTGGAGGCGGTGGCCGACACGTACCGCTTGGCCTCCGTGTCCCACACACAGTGCCCCGTCTGGAGTACTCCGGCCCGGCCGCGCATGCTCTTCCAGCGCGCGGTGGCCTCCTCGGCGTCGGCCGGCTTGCCGAGCGCCCGCCCGTCCAGCTCCAGCACCGAGTCGCAGCCGATCACCAGGGCGCCCTGCACCTCCGGCTTCGCCGCCACGACCGACGCCTTCGCCTCGGCCAGGGCGAGCGCCAGGTCGGCCGGGGTCGGCGCGGTCACGGCGTCCTCGTCGACGCCGCTCACGATCACCTCGGGGGCGAGACCGGCCTGCCGGAGCAGGCCCAGCCGGGCGGGGGACTGAGAAGCGAGCACGAGTCGCCTGCGGCGCGTTGCAGTCATGCGGTCAGGTTAGTCAGGGTGGGCCGTGCGGCTCACCTCAGGCCGATGACGATCATGATCAGCACGCTGGCCAGAGCCAGGAGGAGACCGAGCCGCCGCAGCATGTCCTGCGCGTCGCGCAGCTCCTTCGGCGGTTCGTTCTCGGGATCTGACCACAGCATGCCACCAGCGTGGGGCTCCGGCCGGGGCGGACGCCTGAGTACCGCTACTCAATTCGGCGCCGGGTGCCGGGACCATCGACGCCGGGTGCCGGGACCACGCGCTCCCCCCTCCGGGGGGGAGGGGGGAGCGGGCGGGGGTGGGGATGGATGTGGCTAGCTCGGCCAGAACGTACGCGTCCAGGACGCGGGGCCGGGGCTGGGGACGCGGGCCGCCGCGATCCGCGACGGGTCGGACCACGCGTCCCTCGGGCCCTCCGCGCCGGACGGCGTGCTCGCCGCCGCCGCGGCGCGGACGCGGACCACCGCCAGAGCGGCGGCCAGCTCCTCAGGGGTCGGGTTGCCTCGTACGACCTTGATGTTCATGACCGCTCCCAGGGTCCTCGGGGCTCAGAGGGGGATGTTGCCGTGCTTCTTCGGGGGCAGGGATTCCCGCTTGGTGCGCAGCTGACGCAGCCCGCGGACGATGTGCGCGCGGGTGTCGGACGGCATGATCACCGCGTCGATGTACCCGCGCTCGGCCGCGACGTAGGGGTTGAGGAGCGTGTCCTCGTACTCCCGGATGAGCCGCGCCCGCACCGCCTCCGCGTCCTCGCCGCCCGCCTCCGCCTCGGCGATCGTGCGGCGGTGCAGGATGTTGACCGCGCCCTGGGCGCCCATGACGGCGATCTGGGCGGTGGGCCACGCCAGGTTGAGGTCGGCGCCCAGGTGCTTGGAGCCCATCACGTCGTAGGCGCCGCCGAAGGCCTTGCGGGTGATGACCGTGATCAGCGGGACGGTGGCCTCCGCGTACGCGAAGATCAGCTTGGCGCCGCGCCGGATGATGCCCTCGTGCTCCTGGCCGACGCCGGGCAGGAAGCCGGGCACGTCCACGAAGGTCAGTACCGGGATGTTGAAGGCGTCGCAGGTACGGACGAAGCGGGCGGCCTTCTCGGAGGCGTCGATGTCGAGGCAGCCGGCGAACTGCATCGGCTGGTTGGCGACCACGCCGACCGGGTGGCCCTCGACCCGCCCGAAGCCGGTGAGGATGTTCGGCGCGAACAGGGCCTGCGTCTCGAAGAACTCGGCGTCGTCCAGGACGTGTTCGATCACCGTGTGCATGTCGTACGGCTGGTTCGCGCTGTCCGGTACGACGGTGTCCAGCTCGCGGTCCTCGTCGCCCACGGCGAGGTCCGCCTCCTCCGGGAAGACCGGGGGCTCGGAGAGGTTGTTCGACGGCAGGTACGACAGCAGCTGCTTGACGTACTCGATGGCGTCCTTCTCGTCACCGGACATGTGGTGGGCCACGCCGGAGGCGGTGTTGTGGGTACGGGCGCCGCCCAGCTCCTCGAAGCCGACGTCCTCGCCGGTGACCGTCTTGATGACGTCGGGGCCGGTGATGAACATGTGCGAGGTCTGGTCGACCATGACCGTGAAGTCGGTGATGGCCGGGGAGTAGACCGCGCCGCCGGCGCACGGGCCGACGACCAGGCTGATCTGCGGGATCACGCCGGAGGCGTGGGTGTTGCGGCGGAAGATCTCGCCGTACGCCCCGAGGGACGCGACGCCCTCCTGGATGCGCGCGCCGCCGGAGTCGTTGATGCCGATGACCGGGCAGCCGGTCTTCAGCGCGAAGTCCATGACCTTGACGATCTTCTGGCCGTAGACCTCGCCGAGGGCGCCGCCGAAGACGGTGAAATCCTGCGAGAACACGGCGACCGGACGGCCGTCCACGGTGCCGTACCCGGTGACGACCCCGTCGCCGTAGGGGCGGTTGTTCTCCAGCCCGAAGTTGGTCGACCGGTGCCGGGCGAACTCGTCCAGCTCGACGAAGGAGCCCTCGTCGAGCAGCAGCTCGATCCGCTCACGGGCTGTCAGCTTGCCCTTGGAATGCTGCTTTTCGACGGCGCGCTCGGAGCCGGCGTGCGTGGCCTCGTGGATACGGCGCTGGAGATCCGCGAGCTTCCCCGCGGTCGTGTGGATGTCGATCTCGTGGATCTCGTGACGCTCTTCCGGCTCGGACATCGGGATGCGGCTCCCTGCCTGCTCAAAAGGGGGGACGGTTACTCATTCGTAGGGTAGTGGCGGGCGCTACCGATCAGCACTGCGTCGTTTGCCACACCTAGGGTGGCTTGCATGACGCCGCAGAATCCATCAGACGACAGCCGCTGGTCCGATCTGGACCGCCCGCCCCTGAACGCCGCGGCGCTGCGGCGTGGGCTGGTGCGGGAGGGAGGGCTGTACCGCGACATCGAGGTGGTGCGGCGGACCGGTTCCACCAACTCCGACCTCGCCGCGCTGGCCGCAGCGGGGGGCGCCGACGAGGGGGCGGTGCTGGTGGCGGAGGAGCAGACGGCCGGCCGGGGCCGGCTGGACCGCCGCTGGTCGGCGCCGCCGCGTTCCGGTCTCTTCTTCTCCGTTCTGCTGAAGCCCGCCGAGGTGCCGGTGGCGCGCTGGGGCTGGCTGCCGCTGCTGACCGGGGTTGCGGTGGCCACCGGACTCGCCCGGGCGGCCGGCGTCGACACGGCCCTCAAATGGCCGAACGACCTGCTGGTGACCGTGGGCGGAGAGGAGCGCAAGGCCGGGGGCATCCTCGCCGAGCGGGCCGGGGACGACGGTGTCGTCGTCGGCGTCGGCATCAACGTCACCCTCCGGGCGGACGAGCTGCCGGTACCGCAGGCGGGGTCGCTGGCGCTGGCCGGGGCGGGGGGCACGGACCGGGACCCGCTGCTGCGGGCCGTGCTGCGGTCGCTGGAGGAGTGGTACGGGCGGTGGCGGGCGGCGGGGGGTGACCCCGCCGCGAGCGGTCTGCAGGAGATGTACACCGCGGGCTGCGCGACCCTCGGCCGCGTGGTCCGCGCCGAGCTGCCGGGCGACCGGGCCGTGGTGGGGGAGGCCGTGGCCCTGGACGGTGACGGCCGCCTGATCATCGCGACGGAGGACGGCGTGCAGCAGCCTGTGGGGGCGGGGGACATCATGCATCTGCGGCCTGCCTGAGCGGGCGGCCGGTGCCTGCGGCGCTTGCGCGGGTGGGTGGGGGTGCGGGTGCCTGCGGCGCCTGTGCGGGTGCCTGGCGGGCTTGTGCTGGTGCCTGCGGTGTCTGTGCGGGTGCCTGGCGGGCTTGTGCTGGTG
>NZ_JBEZBT010000015.1:88601-132333 GCF_040647235.1 Streptomyces sp. NPDC042638 | reverse complement strand
CTGGTGCCTGCGGTGTCTGTGCGGGTGCCTGGCGGGCTTGTGCTGGTGCCTGCGGCGCCTGTGCGGGGCGGTGGGGGTGCGTGTAGCGCCTTGTGTGGTGGGGGAGTCGGGGCCGCGCCGGGGGGTGTCCGTCCTCGGAACGGCGCGGAATCGGTCGGCCGTCCGGGGCCCGGCGTTGACGCGCCAACCGCTGCGGGCGGACACCCCCCGGCCCGTCCCCTTCCCGCCGTGCGCGACTGCGGCGGCCCGTACGGCCACGCCTTTTGCGGTCCGGGCCGCCGGAGTGAGCTGGCGCACACCTGCCGTAGAGTTGAGGCCGGTCGATACCTGACCGCGGCAGATCGGAAGGGCAGCAGGCGTGACCGTCGACGACACGGGCTCCGGCGCGGGCGGGGACGGCCGGGTGGATCCCGACGCCCCCGACACCGGCGAGGACCCGCTGGCCCTGCGGCTCGAACAGCTCATCCTGGGCGCCGAGCGCCGCTACACCCCGTTCCAGGCCGCCCGCAGCGCCGGCGTATCCATGGAGCTGGCGTCCCGGTTCTGGCGGGCCATGGGCTTCGCGGACATCGGGCAGGCCAAGGCCCTCACCGAGGCCGACGTGCTCGCCCTGCGCCGCCTGGCGGGTCTGGTGGAGGCGGGGCTGCTGAGCGAGGCCATGGCGGTGCAGGTGGCCCGGTCCACGGGGCAGACCACCGCCCGGTTGGCGGAATGGCAGATGGATTCCTTCCTGGAGGGCCTGACCGAGCCGCCCGAGCCGGGGATGACCCGGACCGAGGTGACGTACCCGATCGTCGAACTGCTCCTGCCCGAGCTGGAGGAGTTCCTGGTGTACGTCTGGCGCCGCCAGCTGGCCGCCTCGGCCGGCCGGGTCGTGCAGTCGGCCGACGACGAGGAGATGGTCGACCGGCGGCTCGCCGTCGGCTTCGCCGACCTCGTCGGGTTCACGCGGCTGACCCGCCGGATGGAGGAGGAGGAACTCGGCGAACTCGTCGAGGCCTTCGAGACGACCGCCGCCGACCTGGTGGCCGCGCGCGGCGGCCGGCTGATCAAGACCCTCGGTGACGAGGTGCTCTTCGCGGCGGACGACGCCGGTGTCGCCGCGGACATCGCGCTGCGGCTGGTGGAGACGCTGGCCAATGACGAGACCATGCCCGAACTGCGGGTCGGCATGGCGTTCGGCACGGTCACCACGCGTATGGGCGATGTGTTCGGTACGACGGTCAACCTGGCCTCCCGGCTGACGTCGATAGCGCCCCGGGACGCCGTCCTGGTGGACAGCGCCTTCGCCGAGGAGCTGACCCGCACTGGTGAGGCGCCCGTCTCGGAGGCCGAGGCCGCGGAGGCCGCCGCTGCGGCCGAGAAGGAGGGCGAGGAGCCGCCGACGTACCGTTTCGCGCTCCAGCCGATGTGGCAGCGCCCCGTGCGCGGGCTCGGTGTGGTCGAGCCCTGGCTGCTCACCCGGCGCGAGGGCCAGGTCTAGCCGAGTACGTCGACGCACAGCCCGATCACCGGTACGCACAGCCCGCCCGGGCGGGGCTCCGGGGTGCCGTCGTCCGGCGCCGGCGTGCGGCTCGGTGCCGGGGTGGGGGCCGGGGTGGGGGTCGAGGCCGGCGGCGTCGGGGCCGGGCGTGGGACGGAGGCCGTCGGCGTGGGCGTGCCGGCCGGGGCGGTGGTCGGTTCGGGGGTGCCGGCGGTGGGTGCCGGGGTCGGCGTCCCGGGGGCCGGTGACCCAGGCGCCGGTGGCGCGGTGGGTGTCGGGGCCGGGCTTCTGCCGCCCATGGCGGAGGTGGCCGAGGGCAGTGCGGTGGTGGCCGAGGTGTTCGCCGAGCTGCTGGTGGCCACGGCGTCCGGGTGGTGCCAGGGCTCGGCCTCCGCCGTGCCGGGCGCGCCGACACCAGGCTCCGGCGTGCTGCGGACCAGGCTGAGCACGCCCGCCGCCAGGACGAGACCGCCCGCCGCGAACAGCACCTTGCGGGGCCGGGGCTTGCGGTGCCGCCCGCGCCGTACGTCCGGCGGCGCCGTACCGGAGTGTGCAGGTATCGGTGTCATGGGTTCCCTCCCCGCCGCGCGCCATGGCGGAGCGCACGCTATGCGCTCCCGTGGGCGGTGTGCGGGGAGACGGCCGGGATGTCACTCGAACGGGCGTAGCCCTCCGGGCTTTCCCGGCGCCGGGTGCGGCTGCGATGATCGGGCCGACAGTGAGTTAACCCGCGTTAACCGGAGGTGCCATGAGCGAGGAGCGGTTCGGGGAGTTCGTGCTGGTGCGGCGGCACGGGTGGGTCGCGGAACTGGTGCTGGACCGGCCCAAGGCGATGAACGCCGTCTCCACGGAGATGGCGTGCTCCCTCGCGGGCGCGTGTGCCGCCCTGGCCGGTGACCGGGAGGCCCGCGTGGTCGTCCTGACCTCGTCGCACGAACGGGCGTTCTGTGTGGGGGCGGACCTGAAGGAGCGGAACTCCTTCTCCGACGCCGACCTCGTACGGCAGCGGCCGGTGGCGCGGGCGGCGTACACCGGGGTGCTGGAGCTGCCGATGCCGACCATCGCGGCGGTGCACGGCTTCGCGCTGGGCGGCGGGTTCGAGCTGGCGCTGTCCTGCGATCTGATCGTGGCCGACGGTACGGCGGTGGTGGGGTTGCCGGAGGTGTCCGTGGGCGTGATCCCGGGCGGCGGCGGTACGCAGCTGCTGCCGCGGCGGGTCGGTGCGGCGCGGGCGGCCGAGCTGATCTTCTCCGCGCGGCGGGTCGAGGCGGCGGAGGCGGCCGGGCTGGGGCTCGTGGACCTGGTGGTGGAGGTGGGGCGCGATCGCGAGGAGGCGCTGGCCCTCGGCGCCCGGATCGCCGCGAACTCGCCCGTGGGGCTGCGGGCCGCCAAGCGGGCGCTGCGGCTGGGGCACGGCCTGGATCTGCGGGCCGGCCTGGAGGTCGAGGACGCGGCATGGCGCTCGGTGGCGTTCTCGGGAGACCGCGCGGAGGGAGTGGCCGCGTTCAACGAGAAGCGGAAGCCGGAGTGGCCGGGGGAGTGAGGGGTGGTGCGTGGTCCGGGGTCGTAGCCGGATATTCCACCTGATCGCCGCACCAACGTCACGAATCGCCGTACTCCTCCCTAATCTGGAGTAATGGGTGAGGACAAGCGGCTGGCCGCGGTCGTGGCGCTGGCGCAGGGAATGGCGGCGGCGCACACCCCACGGGAGTGCTGGCAGGCCGCCGCTCTCGGCGCCTGCCACGCGCTGGACGGCAGCTTCGCCGCGCTGTCGATGTGGGAACGGGGGCTGGGCCGGCTGCGTGTCCTCGTGAACGTGGGGGACCGCGCCCCGGACGAGGAGGAGTTCCCGGAGGCCGAGACGTACCCGGTGCACCAGTTCCCGGAGATCACCGAGTTCCTGCACGAGCGGTGGGCCGGCGGCGGGGGGCCCAACGCCTGGGTGGAGACCGCCGAGGGGGCGGCCGCCGGCACCCCCGGTTACTTCCACCAGCGGGTCGCCGCCCTGCGCCGCCGGGGCCGCGGCTGCTGCGTCGTCGCCCCCGTCGTACTGCACGGCCGCGCCTGGGGTGAGCTGTATGTGGCGCGCCCGGCCGGCCGGACCCTGTTCGCGCGGGCCGACGCCGACTTCGCCACCGTGCTCGCCGCCGTCGTCGCCGCGGGCATCGCGCAGACCGAGCGCCTGGAGGAGGCCCGCCGGCTCGCGTTCACCGACGCCCTCACGGGGCTCGCCAACCGCCGTGCCGTGGACGTACGCCTGGAGGAGGCCGTCGAGCAGCACCGCGCGGAGGGTGTCGTCGTCAGTCTCGTCGTCTGTGACCTCAACGGGCTCAAGCGGGTCAACGACACCCTCGGGCACTCCGTCGGCGACCGGCTCCTCGAACGCTTCGGCTCGGTGCTGTCGCTGTGCGGCGCGATGGTGCCGGGCGCGCTGGCCGCACGGCTCGGCGGGGACGAGTTCTGTCTGCTCGCGGTCGGGCAGCCCGCCGGTGCCGTGGTGAAGGCGGCGGACGAACTGTGCCGCAGGGCGTCGGAGCTGGAACTGGGCGAGGGGGTGGCGTGCGGGGTCGCCTCGACCGGGGAGCCGATCGGGGAGGTGCGGGACGCCCGGCGGCTGTTCCGGCTCGCGGACGCCGCCCAGTACCGGGCCAAGGCCATGCGGCTGGACCGGCCGGTGGTGGCCGGCCGTGAGGGGCCGGACGACCCCGTCGTACGGTTGGCCGACGAGCCGCCGCCCTCGCGCGCCGAACGGCGCCGGTTCCGCGGGCGCCGGCCGTGAGGCGAAGCCCACACCCCGCGGTAAGGGGCACCCCCGGTCCCCACTAGTGACAGTCCCGCATTCAATGCGTACGCTCCTGAATATGGATATGCACACTGTGGTGGTGGGGACGTCCGGTGTCACGGCGTCCGACGTTCTCGCCGTGGCGCGCGGCGGTGCCCGCATCGAGCTGTCGGAACAGGCGGTGGCGGCCCTCGCGGCGGCCCGGGAGATCGTGGACGCGCTGGCCGCCAAGCCGGATCCCGTCTACGGCGTCTCGACCGGCTTCGGCGCCCTGGCGACCCGGCACATCAGCCAGGAGCTGCGCGCCCAGCTGCAGCGCAACATCGTCCGCTCGCACGCCGCCGGCATGGGCCCGCGGGTGGAGCGCGAGGTCGTACGGGCCCTGATGTTCCTGCGGCTCAAGACCGTCTGCTCGGGGCACACCGGTGTGCGGCCCGAAGTCGCGCAGACCATGGCCGACGTGCTCAACGCCGGGATCACCCCGGTCGTGCACGAGTACGGCTCCCTCGGCTGCTCCGGCGACCTGGCCCCGCTGTCCCACTGCGCGCTCACCCTCATGGGAGAAGGGGAGGCGGAGGGCCCGGACGGGCATGTGCGCCCCGCCGGTGAGCTGCTCGCCGAGCACGGGATCGCCCCCGTGGAGCTGCGGGAGAAGGAGGGTCTCGCCCTTCTCAACGGCACCGACGGCATGCTCGGCATGCTGCTCATGGCCCTCGCCGACCTGGACTCCCTGTACAAGTCCGCCGACATCACCGCCGCCCTCAGCCTGGAGGCGCTGCTCGGCACCGACAAGGTCCTCGCGCCCGAGCTGCACGCCATCCGGCCGCACCCGGGCCAGGGTGCCAGTGCCGCCAACATGCTGGCCGTGCTGGCGGGCTCGGAACTCACCGGGCACCACCAGGACGACGCACCGCGCGTCCAGGACGCCTACTCCGTGCGCTGCGCCCCGCAGGTCGCCGGGGCCGGGCGGGACACCCTCGCGCACGCCCGGCTGGTCGCCGAGCGCGAGCTGGCCGCCGCCGTCGACAACCCGGTCGTGCTACCCGACGGGCGGGTCGAGTCCAACGGCAACTTCCACGGGGCGCCCGTGGCCTACGTCCTGGACTTCCTCGCCATCGCCGCCGCCGACCTCGGCTCCATCGCCGAGCGCCGCACCGACCGGCTGCTGGACAAGAACCGCAGCCACGGGCTGCCGCCGTTCCTCGCCGACGACGCGGGGGTCGACTCCGGGCTCATGATCGCCCAGTACACGCAGGCCGCCCTGGTCAGCGAGCTGAAGCGGCTCGCCGTACCGGCGTCGGCGGACTCCATCCCGTCCTCCGCCATGCAGGAGGACCACGTCTCCATGGGCTGGTCCGCCGCACGCAAGCTGCGCACCGCCGTGGACAACCTCACCCGGGTCATCGCCATCGAGCTGTACGCGGCCACCCGCGCCGTCGAACTGCGCGAGGGCCTCACCCCGGCGCCCGCCTCGCGGGCCGTGATCGAGGCCGCGCGCGCCGCGGGTGTGCGGGGCCCGGGCCCGGACCGGTTCCTGGCACCCGACCTGGCCGCCGCCGACGCCTTCGTGCGCGGCGGCGGGCTGGTGGCGGCCGTGGAGAAGGTCACCGGCCCGCTGCGGTGAACGGACCGGGGCCCCGGCGGCGTGAGTTGCCGGGGCCCCGGGACGTCAGGTCAGCGGCTCACTTCAGCTTGGCGGCCTGCGCCCGTACGACCGGGGCGGGCACCGTGTAGGGCTTCTCGGCCATCCCCGCACCGATGTTGACCGTGGTGTACGTCGCGAGGGTGTTGCCGTGCCGCACGACCTGCGCGTGCAGCGGCATCGCGCCGTCCTCGCCCGCGTCGTCGGTCGCGGTGAAGGCCACCGACGCGTCCCCCGTGCCCGCGGACCTCTCCTCGGTGACCTTCGTGAACGTGCCCTTCTCGCCGTCCTGTTCGCCGGAGAAGCCGTCCGCGCAGGCCGTGACCGCGTCCGACACGGACTTCAGGGCGCGCTCGGCGCCGTCGCCGTCGTAGGAGGCCAGGGTGACCACGGTGACGTCCAGGTTCATGGACCTCTTGATCGCGTCCTCGAAGCCGCCGCCGGCCATGCCGTCCGGGGACGTCGCGCCGCCCATGGGGCGCTTCTTGACCTCGGTGGCCATCCGGCTGGTCTTCGCGGCCGGGGTACCCGGCGCGATGCCGGTCAGTGCATGCAGCAGCGGGTCGCACCTGGCGTCGTCCGCCCTGGCCCCGCCCTTGGCGGCGAGGCCGCCCGTGACGGGCCCCACCTTGTACCCGGGCACCTCGCCCTCGGCGATGATCCGCTTCGTCAGCTCGGTGGCGCCCAGCGCCTGCGCGGCCGGCTCGCCCGCGCCCTTGCCCGGAGCCTCCCCGGCGTTCTTGGACCCGTCGCCGCCACAGCCGGTGACGAGGACGAGCGACAGTGCGCCCGCGGCCGCGGTGGCGCACAGCCGCACGCCCGATGATCTCTTCATGGGCGAACTATGAGCGGGCTGTCAAAGTTCCGTCAAGGAGGATTAAAAACCCAGGCGTTCGCGACGCACCGAATACACGACGAACCCGGCGCCGACCGCGAGGAAGAGGCTGCCGCCCACGACGTACGGCGTGGTGTCGAAGCTGCCCGTGTCGGCCAGTCCGGTGTCCTCGGCGGACCGGTCCGCGGTCCCGGAGGCCGCCGCCGTCACCGCCCTGGGCTGTGTGACCTGTGCGGCCTGTGCGACCCGCTCCGGCTGGGACATGGCTGCCGGCTCTCTCGCCGGGGCGTCCTGCGAGGCGTTCGCGGACGGGACGAACCACAGCGCGCAGAGCAGGGTGCCCGCGGCGGTGGCGGTCAGCAGCGGGCGGCGAGCGGATGACACGGAATATCGATCCCCTTGTGACGCTGGTGAATTGGCCGTGTGGGGCGATGTTAGTGAAAGGCGCGGGTCACAGGAAAGTCACGGGAGGTTTCGGCCGTACGCTCCCGCCATGAGCACAGAAGAGACATCACGTTTTGTACGGCTTCGGGTGGAGCTGGTGCTGGAAGTGCAGGACGAGGAGGAGGTGACCAAGGCCGCGCTGCGCCGGCTCGCCGCCGATCCGGACCTGCCGGCGGACGAACGGTCCCAGGCCGAGGGGGCTGTGACGGAAGACACCGCGGAGGCCCTGGCCTATCTCGTCGACCCGTTCGACCTGGTCAGCGAGGTGCCCGGGGTGGAGCTCCAGCAGGCGTCCTGGTCCAGCGAGCGGATCGACTACGACCCCGATTCGCCCGACTGGGACCTGGACGAGGAAGATGGGGCGGACGACGAGGAAGAGGACGGCATCGGCTGAGCGTCCTGGGGCACTCATGACCCCGGACGGCAACCGCCGTCCGGGGTTTCGTCGTTCCAGGGGGGCGCACGGACGAACCTCCCGCACCACACGCGCCACGGGCATCGCGCGCGGACCGAGTCCGCGAACGTGGGATGCCCCACAGGCGCACGGGGTGGGGAACGGGACGAACCGACCGTAGCGTTGAAGGTTCGTTACGGGGGACTTTCGGGGTTAACGCGACTCGGCAATGATGGAGAAGCTTGTGATGACGGACAGTAAGCGGCGCAGGCGTCTGATGGCTGCGTCCGCACTGCTCGGCGGTGTGCTGGTGCTCACGGCGTGTTCCGGCGGCGGCGACGCCCCCGCGAGCGGCGGCAGCGGCGACTCCTCGCAGGCCCAGACCGATGAGGCGGCGGCGAAGAAGTCGTCCGAGGCGCAGATCACCATCACGCCCAAGGACGGCTCCGACAACGCCTCGATCAACAACTCCGCCGCCGTCACGGTGAGCAAGGGCACCCTGACGGGCGTCACCATGACCACCCAGGACGGCAAGTCCGTCACCGGCCAGGTGTCCGCCGACCGCAAGAGCTGGAAGCCCACCGCCCAGCTGGAGCGCTCGACCACCTACAAGGTCGCCGCGGAGGCCAAGGACTCCGAGGGCCGCATAGCCCACGAGAACGCCTCCTTCACCACGGTCTCCCCGGCCAACAGCTTCATCGGCACCTTCACCCCGGACGACGGCGCCACGGTCGGCGTCGGCATGCCGGTGTCGGTCAACTTCGACAAGGCGATCACTAACAAGGCCGCGGTGCAGAAGGGCATCACGGTCAGCACCAGCAGCGGCCAGGAGGTCGCCTGCCACTGGTTCAACGCCAACCGCATGGACTGCCGCCCGCAGGAGTACTGGAAGGAAGGCTCCACCGTCACGCTGAAGCTGGCGCTGGACGGCGTCCAGGGCGCGAACGGCGTCTACGGCGTCCAGCAGAAGACGGTCACCTTCCATATCGGCCGCAACCAGGTCTCGTACGTCGACGCGAAGACCAAGCAGATGAAGGTCACGCAGGACGGAAAGGTCGTCAAGACCATCCCGATCTCCGCCGGCGCCCCCGAGCACACCACGTACGAGGGCCAGATGGTGATCTCCGAGAAGTTCAAGCAGACCCGCATGAACGGCGCGACGGTCGGCTTCACCGACGACGACGGCAAGGGCGAGTACGACATCAAGGACGTGCCGCACGCCATGCGCCTGACGGGCTCCGGCACCTTCATCCACGGCAACTACTGGGGTGCCCCGTCCGTGTTCGGCAGCGCCAACACCAGCCACGGCTGCGTCGGCCTCCAGGACAAGAAGGGCGCCGGCGACTCGAACATGCCGGCCGCGTGGTTCTTCGACCACTCCCTGGTCGGTGACGTCGTGGTCGTCCAGCACACCGGCGACAAGACCGTCTCCCCGGACAACGGCCTCAACGGCTGGAACATGGACTGGGCGCAGTGGAAGGCCGGCTCGGCCGTCTGACGCCTCCTCACCCTCCGTACCCGTGCCGCCCCTTCCGAGGGGCGGCACCGGCGTTTCAAGGGCCGCGCACAGGATGCCGGGGACCGGGCCGCGGCCTTCTCATGCTGCGCAAGGGCCGGATCACGGTGAAGGAGAACGCGTAACGGTTTTCGGCCGCGTTCTCCCGCCGTCCCCTCATCTATTGAGCCGTGTGATCACCCCCGGCATACTTCGTGGCCCGGGGGGTCGGCGTTGCATCTGTGCGAGTCCATCCCCCGCCGGGTGAATGGGCAGTTCGCCCGGTACTTCATCTCCAGGGGGAGAACTTGCGCAGACAAGTGAAAAGAGCAGCTGCGGCCGGCGTGGCCACCGCCGCAGCGGTCGCCCTCGCGGCGGGTATGACCAGCCCGGCGTCGGCGAAGCCCGCAAGGGTCCCGGCGGCCGGCACGGCCGCCTCGGCACTCACCGCCAAGCACCACGTCACCCTGATCACCGGCGACCGCGTCGCCCTCGACGCCAAGGGCCGCATCGTCGGCCTCCAGCGGGCCGAGGGACGCGAGCACATACCCTTCCAGGTCCGCAGGGCCGCCGGGCACACGCTGGTCATACCCGCCGACGCGGCCCGCCTGGTCGCCTCCGGCACGCTGGACCAGCGCCTGTTCGACGTCACCGAACTCAACAAGGCCGCCACCCGCAAGGCCCAGAAGAACGGCCTGAAGGTCATCGTCGGCTACCGCGGCACCGCCACGGCCGCCAAGGCCGACGTACGGGACGCCGGCACCCTGCGCCGCAGCCTGACGACGCTCAACGCGGACGCCGTGCAGACCCCGGTCAAGGACACCGCCGAGCTGTGGGACGCCGTCACCAACGGCGACCGGACCGCCTCCGGCATCGCGCACGTCTGGCTCGACGGCGTCCGCAAGGCGTCGCTCGACACGTCCGTGCCGCAGATCGGCGCCCCCATCGCCTGGAAGGCCGGCTACACCGGCAAGGGCGTGAAGGTCGCCGTCCTGGACACCGGTGTGGACACCAGCCACCCGGACCTGAAGGACCAGGTGGTCGCGTCCAAGAACTTCACCGCCGCCGCCGACGCCAAGGACCACTTCGGCCACGGCACGCACGTCGCCTCCATCGTGGCGGGCACCGGCGCCAAGTCGGGCGGCAAGTACAAGGGCGTGGCCCCGGACGCCAAGCTCCTCAACGGCAAGGTCCTGGACGACAGCGGCTCCGGTGACGACTCCGGCATCCTCGCCGGCATGGAGTGGGCCGCCGCACAGGGCGCCGACGTCATCAACCTGAGCCTCGGCGGCTACGACACCCCCGAGGTCGACCCGCTCGAAGCCGAGGTCAACAAGCTCTCGGCCGAGAAGGGCGTCCTGTTCGCGATCGCCGCAGGCAACGACGGCCCCCAGTCGATCGGTTCACCGGGCAGCGCGGACGCCGCGCTCACCGTCGGCGCCGTCGACAAGAAGGACAAGCTGGCGGACTTCTCCTCCACCGGCCCGCGCGTCGGCGACGGCGCCATCAAGCCGGACGTCACCGCGCCGGGTGTGGACATCACCGCCGCCGCGGCCAAGGGCAGCGTCATCGACCAGGAGGTCGGCGAGAAGCCCGAGGGCTACCTGACCATCTCCGGCACCTCGATGGCCACCCCGCACGTCGCGGGCGCCGCGGCCATCCTGAAGCAGGAGCACCCCGACTGGGGCTACGCCGAGCTGAAGGGCGCCCTGACCGCCTCCACGAAGGGCGGCAAGTACACGCCGTTCGAGCAGGGCTCGGGCCGGATCCAGGTCGACAAGGCCATCAAGCAGTCGGTCGTCGCGGACCCGGTGTCCCTCAGCTTCGGTGTGCAGCAGTGGCCGCACACCGACGACAAGCCGGCCACCAAGCAGCTGACGTACCGCAACCTCGGTGACAAGGACGTCACGCTCTCCCTGACGAGCACCGCCACCAACCCCAGGGGCGCGGCGGCCCCGTCGGGCTTCTTCAAGCTCGGCGCGACGAAGGTGACCGTCCCGGCGCACGGCACGGCCGCGGTCGGCCTCACCACCGACACCAGGCTGGGCGGCACGGTCGACGGCGCCTACTCCGCGTACGTGACGGCGACGGGCGACGGCCAGACGGTCCGCACGGCCGCCGCGGTGCAGCGGGAGGTGGAGTCGTACGACGTCACGCTCAAGTTCATCGGCCGTGACGGCAAGCCGGCCCCGTACTACGGCGCCGACCTCTCCGGCGTGGCCGGTCTGGCCGAGGGCGTGGAGCTGAGCCCGTACGACAAGTCCGGGACCGTGAAGGTACGCGCGCCCAAGGGCACGTACATCCTCAACACGGCCGTCTTCGGTGACCCCGAGGACGCCACCAAGGGCATCGACTGGATCGCGCAGCCGAAGCTGGTCATCGGCAAGAAGCAGACGGTCACCGTCGACGCGCGCAAGGCCAGGCCGGTCGACATCACCGTCCCCGCCTCGGGCCTGAAGGCCCGGTTCGCCTCGCCCGGCTTCGACGTCACGGTCGGCGACGGCGAGTACGGCTACGGCTGGTTCCTCGACTCGTACAAGAACTTCCGCACCGCCCACCTGGGCCCGCAGCTGCCCGCCGGGACGCTGTCGCAGCAGTGGGACGCCCACTGGACCAAGGGCGCGGGCGAGCAGTACGACGTCACCTCCGGCGGCCCGGTCAAGCAGCTCGCCACCGGCTACACCAAGCACTACAAGGCGGCCGACCTGGCCACGGTCAAGGTCCGCATGGGCGCGGCGGCGCACGGCAAGAAGGGCACCGTCGGTGCGATGGGCTGGCTGCCCGGCGGCTCCGGCGCCTCCTCCATCGGCATCGAGCAGAACCTGCCCGGCACCCGCACCCTGCACCTGTCCGCCAGGGGCGGCGTGCAGTGGCAGCTGGAGTTCACCCAGGACGGCGGGGTGGACCAGGACGGCTTCCCCGTCTCCGAGGCCGGCTACACGCTCGGCCAGTTCGCCTTCAAGGCCGGCCGGACCTACACCCGGACCGTCAACACCGCGGTCTTCGGCCCGCACGTCGCCGAGGGTTTCGGCCTCTTCCGGGCCGGTGACGAGATCTACGGTTCGCTGCCGCTGTTCACCGACTCCGCCCGGAACATCGGGTACTCGGACGTCACCTCGGCGAACACCACCCTGTACCGCAACGGCACCAAGGTCGGCTCCAACGACGACCCGCTGTTCGGCGGCAAGACCTTCAAGGTCCCGGCCGGTGACGCGGCGTACCGGCTGACCACCTCGGTCAAGCGGTCCTCGAAGGTGGCCGAGGTGTCGACCCGGATCGACGCGGCCTGGACGTTCCGGTCCAAGAGGTCCTCGGACGACATCGTCCAGCTGCCGGCGTCCGCCCTGCACTTCGGCGCCACGACCGGCCTGGACAGCCGGGTCGCGGCCGGCCGGAAGGTCACCTTCCCGGTCACCGTGGAGGGTTCGGCCGCGGGCCGCAACCTGAAGTCCCTCGCCGTCTACGTCTCCTACGACGGCAGGAACTTCACCAAGGTCGACGTGCGGAGCGGCAGGATCACGGTGAAGAACCCGGCGAAGAACAAGGCCGTCTCGTTCCGCGCCAAGATCACCGACAAGAGGGGCAACACCTCTCAGATCACGATCTACAACGCGTACTTCGGCAAGTAGGCCGTAGCGCTCCCTGACGAGGGGCACACCGCGGGCCCGGCCCGCGGTGTGCCCCTCATCGCGTCGCGGCGCGTGTCGCGTCCGTGCCCCAGCTGGCCAGCAGCCGCAGGGACTCGGCGGAGGCGGAGTCCGGCTCGGCGTGGTAGGTGACCAGTGACTGGTCCGATCCGTCCGTCAGCCGGAAGCTCTCGAAGTGCAGGGCGAGATCGCCCACCAGGGGATGGCGCAGCCGCTTGACGCCGTGGCTCTTCTCCTTGACGTCGTGCGTGGCCCACAGCCGGCGGAACTCCTCGCTCTTGACCGAGAGGTGACCCACCAGAGCCGACAGGCGCGCGTCGTCCGGATCGCAGCCCGCGTCCATGCGCAGGGCGCACACGATGTCGATCGCCTTCTGCTCCCAGTCGACGAACAGCTCGCGGTAGTCCGGGCGGAGGAACACCAGCCGCGCCCAGTTCCGCTCGGCGGGCGGCAGCTCCGCCCAGTCGCCGAAGAGGGCCGCCGCCGCCCGGTTCCAGGCGAGGATCTCCGCACGCCGGCCCACGATGTACGCCGGTACGCCGTCCAGGGTCGCCAGCAGCTGCCGCAGCGCCGGGCGCACCTGCTGCTGCGGTGCCACCGGCTTCTTCTTGTGCGCCTTCGGCTTGGCCAGGTGGGTGAGGTGCGCGTGCTCCGCGTCCGTGAGCCGCAGGGCCCGGGCGATCGAGTCCAGCACCTCCGCCGATACGTTCCGGCCGTTGCCCTGCTCGAGCCGGGTGTAGTAGGCCACCGACACCCCGGCCAGCTGCGCCAGCTCCTCGCGGCGCAGCCCCGGCACCCGGCGGTGCCGGCCGAAGGCGGCCAGCCCCACGTCCTCCGGCTTCAGCCGGGCCCGCCGGCTGCGCAGGAACTCGCTCAGCTCCGCGCGCCGGTCCAGGGGCCTGCCGGTGGCCGCCGCCGCACCTGCTCGCTCGTCCCTGCTGTCCATGCGTCCAGTATTCCCGGTCATACGCCCAGGAGCCTGTCCTCGCTGGTGGTAGGCACAGCGGTCGTACGCAGACCGGAGGGCTGGGTGGCGCACGCGGATCGGGGCAGGGTGAACACGTGCCCGTCGGAAGGCAACCGGGCACGAGGACTTCCCCTAGGAGAACCCCCGGCATGACCACTGTTGCTGCTTACGCCGCGCCCGCCCCGAAGGCCCCGCTGGAGCGGACCACCATCGAGCGGCGCGCGGTCGGTGAATCCGACGTCCTGATCGACATCGAGTTCGCCGGTATCTGCCACTCCGACATCCACCAGGTCCAGGACGGATGGCGTCCCGGCACCTTCCCCATGGTCCCGGGCCACGAGATCGCGGGTGTCGTCTCAGAGGTCGGCTCCGGCGTGACGAAGTTCGCCGTCGGTGACCGGGTGGGCGTCGGCTGCATGGTCGACTCCTGCCGCGAGTGCGACAACTGCAGGGCCGGCCTGGAGCAGTACTGCACCCAGGGCGGCCCCACCTGGACCTACAACGACACCGGCAAGGACGGCGAGCCCACCTACGGCGGTTACTCGGAGAAGGTCGTCGTCGACGAGAACTTCGTCGTGCGCATCCCCGAGGGGCTGTCGCTGGACGTCGCCGCGCCGCTGCTGTGCGCGGGCATCACCACGTACTCGCCCCTGAAGCACTGGAACGCCGGCCCCGGCAAGAAGGTCGCCGTCGTCGGCCTCGGCGGTCTCGGCCACATGGGCGTCAAGATCGCGCACGCGCTGGGCGCCGAGGTCACCGTCCTGTCGCAGTCCCTGCGCAAGAAGGACGACGGCCTGCGGCTGGGCGCCGACCACTACTACGCCACCGGCGACCCGGCCACCTTCGAGGAGCTGGCGGGCACGTTCGACCTCATCCTGAACACCGTCTCGGCGCCGCTGGACTTCTCCGCGTACCTCGGCCTGCTGCGCACGGACGGCACCATGGTGAACGTCGGCCTGCCCGAGGAGCCGGTGCAGATCGTGCTCCAGTCGCTGTTCGGCCACCGCCGCAGCATCAGCAGCTCCGGCATCGGCGGCATCGCCGAGACCCAGGAGATGCTGGACTTCTGCGCCGAGCACGGGCTGGGCGCGGAGATCGAGCTGATCCGCGCCGACCAGATCAACGACGCGTACGAGCGGGTGCAGGCCAGTGACGTCCGCTACCGCTTCGTGATCGACACCAGCACGATCTGACCGACGTCTCCCTGTCCGCCTGGGTGGGGGCCTGCCGCCTCGCGGGCGGCAGGCCTCACGACGTCCCCGGCACCCGTCAGGGCAATGTGAGTGTCGTGCCAGGGCGGGCCGGGGGAGTGGTCCGGCCCGTTGCCGGGTCAGCCGGGCAGGGGGGCCGGGCTGCCGCCGTTGGCCTCGTAACCGGCCACCGCCAGCGCGCGGTGGAGGGCGAAGGCGGCGGCCGGGTCGGCGGACAGGGTCCACGGCAGCGCACCGACGTGCCCGTCGATGTGGATCAGCTGGTCCATGGCTTCCGCCCAGCGCTCCGCGCAGACCAGGAAGAAGGTCAGCAGATGCCGGACGTGCGGCAGCGTCGGGTCGTCGCGGTCCGCGGCGTGCACCGCGTGCAGCGCGCCGTGGATCGCCCTGGTGACGACCTCGCTCCGGTAGAAGCCCGCGACCAGGTTCACCTCAGGGAGGTGCTCGAACACTGCGAACAGGGGCAGCGCGGCGAGCAGCGAGCCCCGCGGGGCGCGGGCCGCGGCGGCCTCGGCGAAGGAGTACGCCTGCTCCCGCGAGCCGTGCCACTTCTCGCACCAGTGGTGCAGCGCGGCCAGATGCGCGCCCATGTGGTGCGGGGCGCGGTCGAGGATCTTCAGCCACAGCTGCTCGAACTCGGCCTGCGTGTAGGCCAGTCCGCGCGCGACGGACAGTTCTATGACACAGGGCACCGGGTCACCGGGAGCCAGCAGGGCCGCCTGCCCGCAGGCCGCCCTGGCCTCCTCCATGATGATCCGGAAGTCGTCGGTGCCCGGCGTGGCCGTCCGCCAGGCCTGCTGCACCAGGAACTCCGCGTGGACAGCGGCGCCGCCCGCGTCCTTGGGCTGCTCGGCCCGCCACACCCGCAGCCACTGGCCGCCCGGCGTCTCGTGCACCCCGCCGGGCCGCTGCTGGAGCTCCAGCGCGGCGGCGCCGGCGAAGGCCTGCACCCGCTGCCAGCGCAGTTCGCCCGCGGACTCGGTGCCGGCCAGCAGCTGGGCGGCGGCCCGGTAGTCCTGGGTGCGCTGCACCAGTTCCAGGACCTCCACCAGGTCCTGGTCCGGGCCGGGCAGGCGCACGTCGAGCTGTTCCTGGCGCACGAAGCCGTAGGCCGCCGGGTCGGCGGCGTCCGGGTGTCCGGGGGGAACCTGCTCGATCCCGCCGCGCCCGCGCCGCAGGACGGGGAGCAGGACGAGGCTCAGCATGAGCAGCGCCATCAGCAGCCAGAGAATCGCCATGCGTCAAGCGAACCAGACGCCGCCGACAATTGGCGAACCCCGCCGCCGGCCTGTGGACAACTCCCGATCCGGGCATGACGGAGGGCGCGGACGGGACCGCCCGGCATGACGAGCGGGACGGGGGAACGCGACGGGACCGGGGGACACGGCGGCCGGGGTTCCGGACGTGCGGAACATGTCGAGAGGCCCATGGCGGACGTCGGGAAGCCGCCGGGCGCATTACGCTCGGTGCACATGAGCGACAGGCATATCAGCGAACACTTCGAGACCCTCGCGATCCACGCGGGCAACACCGCGGATCCCCTCACCGGCGCGGTCGTCCCGCCGATCTACCAGGTCTCGACCTACAAGCAGGACGGCGTCGGCGGGCTCCGCGGCGGCTACGAGTACAGCCGCAGCGCCAACCCGACCCGTACCGCCCTGGAGGAGAACCTCGCCGCGCTGGAGGGCGGTCGCCGCGGCCTCGCCTTCGCGTCCGGCCTGGCGGCCGAGGACACACTGCTGCGTACGCTGCTCAGCCCCGGCGACCACGTGGTGATCCCGAACGACGCCTACGGCGGTACCTTCCGGCTCTTCGCCAAGGTCGCCACCCGCTGGGGGGTGGAGTGGTCGGTCGCCGACACCAGCGACCCGGCCGCCGTCCGGGCCGCGATCACCCCGAAGACCAAGGCCGTCTGGGTGGAGACCCCTTCCAACCCGCTGCTCGGCATCACCGACATCGCCGCCGTGGCCCAGGTCACCCATGACGCGGGCGCGAGGCTCGTCGTCGACAACACCTTCGCCACGCCCTACCTTCAGCAGCCGCTGTCGCTCGGCGCGGACGTCGTCGTCCACTCCCTGACCAAGTACATGGGCGGTCACTCGGACGTGGTCGGCGGCGCGCTGATCGTCAACGACCAGGCACTCGGCGAGGAGCTGGCCTACCACCAGAACGCGATGGGCGCCGTCGCCGGCCCCTTCGACTCCTGGCTGGTGCTGCGCGGCACCAAGACCCTCGCGGTGCGCATGGACCGGCACAGCGAGAACGCCACGAAGATCGCCGACATGCTGACCCGGCACGCGCGCGTGACCGGCGTCTGCTACCCCGGGCTGCCCGACCACCCCGGTCACGACGTCGCCGTCAAGCAGATGAGGGCGTTCGGCGGCATGGTGTCGTTCCGGGTCGAGGGCGGCGAGGAGGCGGCGATCGAGGTGTGCAACCGCGCCAAGATCTTCACCCTCGGCGAGTCCCTCGGCGGCGTCGAGTCCCTCATCGAGCACCCCGGCCGGATGACGCACGCCTCCGTGGCCGGCTCCCTGCTGGAGGTCCCGGCCGACCTGGTGCGTCTGTCGGTCGGCATCGAGAACGTCGACGACCTGCTGGAGGACCTCAAGCAGGCCCTCGGCTAGCAGCCGGCCCGGATCACCGGCCCGGGTCACCAGCCGGTGACCGGTGGAGTCGTCCGCGAGGGCGGCTCCACCCACGGCCGGGCGTCGGCCGCCCACACGGCGAACACGACGGCCGCCGCGCACACGAGCAGCCACAGCGTCCGGCGGGCGAGCCGCCGCCGGCGCAGCAGACGGTCCCCGCGGCGCACCGCCTCGGCGCACAGCTCCACAGGCACCGGCGCCACGGCCCGCCCCATGATCCGGCGCACGGCGTCCTCCCGCTCACCCCGCTTCACCACGGCCTCCGGGTCCGGCCCTCGCACGGCCGGACGACGGCGCCCGTGCCACGCTCTCGCCGGCCGTGCGCGGGGCGGGGCAGCGGCGAGGGCCCACCGGCGAGCCTGCCGGCGGTGCCGTCCTCGCGCGCGGGGTGGCGGCGCGGCGGGGCCGACGCGGCGGCGCGCCTCACGACGGCGCCACCCTTCCGCGCACCGGCGGCGGGGACGTCTGCCGGGCGGGATGCAGTACGGTCGCCGTCGCGCGGTCGCAGATGGCGTGGACGGCTTCCGCGGGCAGGCCGAGCAGGGCCGCCGTCTGCTCCTCGGCCACACCGTCGTACAGCCGCAGGACGAGGACCAGCCGCTCCCGCGGTGTGAGCGCGGCGAGCGGACCGCGCGGATCCGGCCGGGCGCGGCCGAAGGCGCCGTGCCGGTGCCAGGCGCTGCGCGCGAAGCGGGTGGCGAGGTACTGGCGGGCGCAGTCGTACGGGTCTTCACCGCGCAGCCGGTCCCACCGGGCGTAGGTGTGGGCGAGGGCGAGCGTCAGCAGGCGCCGCGCGCGGGGGTTGGCGTCCGGCGCCTCCGCGGTGAGCAGGGTGGCCGTGTGCAGCAGGCGCCCCGCCGCGCCCGCGACGAACGCCTCGAACTCCCGGACCCGGCGGGCACCGCGGGCCAGCTGCCGATCACGCACCACGCCTCCCCGTGACGGGGCCCTGACGGACCCGCTCTCATATGAGGCCAGCGGCGGCCCGGGGTCAAGACTGCGGGCCCTCCCGTGCGGGGGCCCGGCTCAGGAGGCCGGCGGCTGCTCCGCCGCCGGAACACCCTGCACCGTCATCCGCGCCGACAGCGCGTGATTGAAGCGGGTGAGGAGCGTGCAGAACTGCTCGCGCTCCTCCGACGCCCAGTCGTGTGTCAGCTCGGCCATGAGCTGACGCCGGGACGAGCGCACCTCCTCCAGCCGGGCGGCGCCGCGCGGCGACAGCTGGAGCACCACCGCGCGCCCGTCCTCCGGGTGCGAGGTGCGCTTCACGAGCCCGGTGTCGACCAGGGGCGCCACCTGCCGGGTGACCGTGGAGGAGTCGATGCCCATGCTCGCGGCGAGTGCCTTGACGCCCATCGGGCCTTCGTTGTCGAGGCGGTTGAGCAGCAGATACGCGGCGCGGTCCATGGAGTTGCGCACCTGGCCGACGCCGCCGAGCCGCGTCTGTTCGGCACGGCGGGCGAACACCGCCACCTCGTGCTGGAGGGTGTCGAGAAGACCGGTGTCACCGACGGTCGTCATGTCCATCGACATTTCAGGTGTTGTGGGCATGGCCGGAGGCTCGCTTCATGAAGGGCTGCTGGGTTGGGGGACAGGGTACGCGGCCCGGCGCCGGACCGTACCGGCGCTGCGCAAACCGGTCTCGCTGCTTGGGCACACCCGTCGTGCGCGGACGTGAACTGCGATGCTGGAGAGATGAGCTACCGCACGGCCGCCTCCCCGCGTTCCGTCACTCTCGACGACGTGCGCGGTGCCCAGAAGATGCTCTCGGGCGTCGCCCGGGTGACGGCGATGGAGGGCAGCCGGCACCTGTCCCAGCTGATCGGCGCGCCGGTGCAGCTGAAGTGCGAGAACCTCCAGCGGACCGGCTCGTTCAAGCTGCGCGGCGCCTATGTGCGGATCGCCGGGCTGCTGCCGGAGGAGCGGGCGGCCGGTGTGGTGGCTGCGAGCGCCGGCAACCACGCGCAGGGCGTGGCGCTGGCCTCCTCGCTGCTGGGCGTCCACTCGACGGTGTTCATGCCCAGGGGCGCGCCGCTGCCGAAGATCAGCGCGACCCAGGAGTACGGCGCCGACGTGCGCCTGCACGGCCAGGTGGTCGACGAGACGCTGGCCGCCGCCCAGGAGTACGCGGCCGAGACCGGCGCCGTGTTCATCCACCCCTTCGACCACCCGGACGTGATCGCCGGCCAGGGCACGGTCGGTCTGGAGATCCTGGAGCAGTGCCCGGAGGTGCGCACCATCGTCGTCGGCATGGGCGGCGGCGGGCTCGCGGCCGGGATCGCGGTGGCGGTGAAGGCGATCCGCCCGGAGGTCCGGATCGTCGGCGTGCAGGCGGAGGGTGCCGCCTGTTACCCGCCCTCGCTGGCCGCCGGGCGCCCGGTGTCGCTGCGGAACCCGGCGACGATGGCGGACGGCATCAAGGTGGGCCGGCCGGGCGTCGTGCCGTTCGGGATCGTCGGCGAGCTGGTCGACGAGGTCCGTACGGTCAGCGAGGACCGGCTGTCGGCGGCGCTGCTGCTCTGCCTGGAGCGGGCCAAGCTGGTGGTGGAGCCGGCCGGGGCGAGCCCGGTCGCCGCGCTGCTGGCCGCGCCGGACGCCTTCGACGGCCCGGTCGTCGCGGTGCTCTCCGGTGGCAACGTCGACCCGGTGCTGATGCAGCGCGTGCTGCGGCACGGCATGGCCGCGCAGGGCCGCTACCTCGCCGTACGGCTGCGGCTGACGGACCGGCCGGGTGCGCTCGCCACGCTCCTCGGGGCGCTGTCGGAGGCCGACGCCAACGTCCTCGACGTGAGTCATGTCCGTACCGATCCCCGGCTCGGGCTGACGGAGGTCGAGGTGGAGCTGCAGCTGGAGACGAAGGGCCCGGCGCACTGCGTCGAGGTCGGCCAGGCGCTGCGGGACGCCGGCTACACGGTCATCGACTGACGCCCGAGCGGCAAAGGTCCGCATGAAGAAGCCCCCGGCGTCCTCAGGGACAGCCGGGGGCGGGAAGCGGACCGGGAAGGGGTCAGTCCCTGTAGGGCTCGGCCTTCAGGATCCGCACGGAAGCCTTCTTGCCGTTCGGCAGCTCGTACTCCGCGTCGTCACCGACCTTGTGGCCGATGACACCGGTGCCGAGCGGGGACTGCGGCGAGTACGTCTCGATGTCGGCGCTCGCGTACTCGCGCGAGGCGAGCAGGAATGTCAGCGTGTCGTCCTCGTCACCGTCGAAGGCGATCGTGACGACCATGCCCGGCGCGACGACACCGTCCGCGGCCGGCGCCTCGCCGACCTTGGCGTTCTCGAGGAGCTGGGTCAGCTGGCGCACACGCAGCTCCTGCTTGCCCTGCTCTTCCTTCGCCGCGTGGTACCCGCCGTTCTCGCGCAGGTCGCCCTCCTCGCGCGCGGCCGCGATCTTGGCGGCGATCTCCGTGCGCGCAGGACCAGTAAGGTACTCAAGCTCGTCCTTGAGCTTGTTGTACGCCTCCTGGGTCAGCCAGGTGACGTTCTCGCTGGTCTGGGTCACAGGGTGCTCCTCGTCGGTACTGGGGATACAAAGCATCGCCCTACCCAGAAGCATGTTCCCTCTTGGATGGGCGAAACCACGAGCCTAACAATTCACGAGCGGAAGGGGGAGGACATAAGCCATCAGAATCACATCAACGCAGGTCGGAGCCTACGCATTCCGGGTGATGCCGACGGGTGTCCGCCGGTCGTCAGCCGGTGTGACAGCCCACCAGCTCCGCCGTCGTCCCCTCCGCGGTCGTACGCAGCGTGACGACCCTGTCGATCCGCGTGTCCGGGCCGGAGAAGCGGAAGTCGGCCCGGCCCACCTCGGCGCCGTCGGCCGACTGGGACCGCAGGGTGCAGTACCCGGAGGCGCCGGCGTCCTTGCGGACCTCCAGATGGACCTTGACCGCGTCGTCCGACGCCTTGAAGGCGATGACCTGGCCGCTGATCTCGTTCTGCGCGACATAGTGGTAGGCGAAGTAGCCGATCAGTGCGAGCAGTGCCACACCCAGCACGGATCCGGCGATCTTGAGCTTGCGGTCGGCGCGCTCGTCCGAGGGGCGACCGTAGCGGCCCTCGGGCAGCCGCGTGCTCGCGGTACTCATGATCGTCCTCTCCGCGGAATTATTCGCCCCCCGATTCGGTCACTATAGAAGCCGCCGATCGCACCCGAAAACACCGGGGCGCCGACTTACCGAGGATTGAGTCTTGACTGACCAGTTGCGACTGATGGCCGTTCACGCGCACCCCGACGACGAGTCGAGCAAGGGTGCGGCCACCATGGCGAAGTACGTGTCCGAGGGGGTGGACGTGCTGGTGGTGACCTGCACCGGCGGAGAGCGCGGATCCATCCTCAATCCCAAGCTGCAGGGTGACGCGTACATCGAGGAGCACATCCACGAGGTGCGCAAGAAGGAGATGGACGAGGCCCGCGAGATCCTCGGTGTGGGGCAGGAGTGGCTCGGCTTCGTCGACTCCGGCCTGCCGGAGGGCGACCCGCTGCCGCCGCTGCCCGAGGGCTGCTTCGCCCTGGAGGACGTCGACAAGGCGGCCGGTGAGCTGGTGCGGAAGATCCGTTCCTTCCGCCCGCAGGTGATCACCACCTACGACGAGAACGGCGGCTACCCGCACCCCGACCACATCATGACCCACAAGATCTCGATGGTGGCGTTCGAGGGCGCCGCGGACACCGAGAAGTACCCGGAGTCCGAGTTCGGGCCCGCCTACCAGCCGCTGAAGCTCTACTACAACCAGGGCTTCAACCGTCCCCGCACCGAGGCGCTGCACCAGGCGATGCTGGACCGCGGCCTGGAGTCGCCGTACGGGGACTGGCTCAAGCGGTGGAGCGAGATGGAGCGCACCGAGCGCACCCTGACCACGCACGTCCCGTGCGCGGACTTCTACGAGATCCGCGACAAGGCGCTGATCGCCCACGCCACGCAGATCGACCCGGACGGCGGCTGGTTCAAGGTGCCGATGGAGCTCCAGAAGGAGGTCTGGCCGACCGAGGAGTACGAGCTGGCGAAGTCTCTCGTCGATACCTCCATCCCCGAGGACGACCTCTTCGCGGGCATCCGGGACAATGCCTGACATGAGCGCAAGCGTGAGCCTGGCAGTGACGCATCTCGTCCCCCTCGCCAAGGAGGTCGACCAGAACAAGGTCACCCCCGGCGTCCTCGGCTTCATCGTCTTCGCGGTGATGGCCCTGGCCGTGTGGGGCCTGATGAAGTCGATGAGCAAGCACATGCGGAAGGTCGACTTCAAGGAGGCCCCGGACCCCGAGGCGGAGCCGGCCGGGCAGCAGGCCGACTCCCCGGCACAGCGGGGCTGACCCGGAGGTCACCGCCCCGCCGGCACCGCCACTCCCATCACCTCACGGGCGTGGCGGTCCGGAGTCATGCGCAGCCGCCAGGCCTGCCAGCCGTCCTCCAGCCGGACGCCCCGCTCCAGCAGCAGGGCGTACGCCGAGGTGCAGTCGCCCAGCTTCTCGTCCCGCAGCGGATGCGTGGCGCGGGCCAGCTGGGCCAGCTCCTCCTGGGCGACAGCCGTGCCCACCTCCACCCCGCCCGGCGCCGCGTACGGCAGCAGGGTGCAGCGCAGGAACCGGGCCCAGTCCTCGCCCCGCCGGTCGCCGTAGGACGCGAACAGGGTCAGCGCCTCGTCGCACAGCGCCAGCGCCTGCTGGGTCCGGGCGTTGCCCGCGTCCACCACCGCCAGCTCCAGACAGGTCCAGGCCTCGCCGTGGGCGACGCCGATCCGCTGGAAGTCGGCGCGCGCGTCCGCCAGCAGCTGACGGGCGAACCCCGAGTTGCGCAGCGAGCCGGTCTGCGCGGCCCGCTGGTCCCGGGTGACCCGCGCCGAGTGGTGCCGGGCGCAGGCCAGGCCGTACACGTCCCGCATCCGGGAGAACATCGTCCGGGACCGCTCCAGGTCGCGCACCGCCTGGTCCAGCTCGCCGGTCTCCTCCAGCGCCTGCCCCAGGTGGTACAGCGTCCACGCCTCACCGCGCGCGTCCTCGTTGTCCCGGTGCCGGACGACCGCCCGGCGCAGGCCGTCCACGGCGGCGGACGGATCGCCGGCCACCAGCCGGGCCCGGGCCAGCTGCGTCAGCGCCCACGCCTCCCCGCGGGCGTCCCGCGTCCGTCCGTACCGCTCCAGGGCGGCCCGCAGGTCCGTCTCCGCGCGGGGTACATCCCCCAGCCGCAGCGCCAGCTGGCCAAGGTGGAAGTGCGCCCAGGCCTCCCCGTGCACCGAGCCGCCCTCGCGGTGCAGCACCAGGGAGCCGTCGAGCAGGTCCTGCGCCTGCGCCAGCCGGGCCCGGTCCCGCTGGACCGCCGCCAGCGCGTGCATCGTCCACGCCCGGTCCGTCGCCAGCTCCGGGGCCGCCTGGAGATCCAGCGCCTCCTGGAGCTTGGCCGCCGCCTCCGTCAGGTTGCCCTGGTGGTGCAGCGTGATCCCCAGGGAGCACAGCGCGCGGGCCGCCCCCGCGTCGTGATGGGCCTCCCGGTACAGGTCCACGACCGAGGCCAGCGTGGTGCGCGCCTTGTCCAGCTCGCCCAGCTGCCGGGCCGCGATACCGGTACGCCACTGCACCGAACGCACCAGCAGTCCCTGGTCCACCGACTGCGCCAGCTCACTGATCTCGCCGAGCCGGTACAGGTCGCCGCGCAGCAGGCAGTAGTCGCACAGCGCGCCGAGCAGGTTCAGCACCGCCGCCTGGTTCACACCCTCCGCCTGCCGCAGGGCCGCCGTGATGAAGCTGGACTCGTCGTCCAGCCAGCGCAGCGCCTCGTCGAGCGAGGGGAAGCCGTGCGAGCCGAACTGGTTCGACCGCGTCGACATGTTCCCGTCGACCAGGCGCAGCACCGAGTCGGCCAGCTCCCCGTAGTTCACGATCAGCCGTTCCTGCGCCGCCGCGCGCTCCGCCGGGTCCTCCTCGTCCAGCAGCCGGGCGTGCGCGAAGGCCCGCACCAGGTCGTGCAGCCGGTAGCGGCTGCCGCGCACATGGTCGATCAGCCCGGCCCGGGCGAGCGCCACCAGGTGCCGGGTGGCCTCCGCCTCGTCGGTGGCGAGGAGCGCGGCCGCCGCCGCCGCGCCCAGCGAGGCCCGGCCCGCCAGGGCGAGCCTGCGCAGCAGCCGGCGCGTGGGCTCCGGCTGGTCGGTGTAGCGCAGCCACAGCGCCCGCTCCACCGGCTCCACCGGGCCGTACGCGCCCAGATCCGTGGCCAGCTGCCGGGGCGAGCGCGGGCCGAGCGCCGAGCCCGCGACCCGCAGCGCCAGCGGCAGCCCCCCGCACAGCTCATGGACCAGTCCGGCCGACTCGGCGTCGTACGGCCCCGCGGTGTCCTCGGCCGCCGCGGCCAGCAGCTCCTCGGCGCCCGCCGCGTCCAGCGCCCGTACCGGCAGCTCGTGCACCCACGCCTGGAGGTCCGCGGGCAGCTCGAGGGCCGTACGGCTGGTCACCAGCACCAGGCTGTCGGAGCGCTCCGGGACCAGGGCGCGGACCTGCTCCGGGTCCGAGGCGTCGTCCAGCACGATCGTCACCGGCAGGCCGGTCAGGTGCCGGTGGTACAGCTCGCCGAGCCGCTTGACCTGCTGGTCGGGGGAGGAGCGCTCCCGGAACAGCAGCTGCTCCCGGGGTGCGCCCAGCCGGTTCAGCAGGTGCAGCAGGGCGTCCCGGGTGGCCAGCGGTGCCTCCTCCCGGCTGCCGCCGCGCAGGTCCACCACCACGGCGCCCCGGAAGTGGTCCCGCAGTTCGTGTGCCGCGCGCACGGCGAGCGTGGTCCGGCCGGAGCCGGGCTCGCCGTGCAGCACGACCACCGTCGGCCGGGTCTCGGTGGCCGCCCGGGCCGCCTGCGCCCACTGCCTGATCCGCCCCAGCTCCGCCCGGCGCCCCGCGAACGGGCCGTCGGCGTCCGGAAGATGACCGAACGACTGCTCCAGCACCGAACGTCTGCGGGCCGCCGCGCTCTTGTCCGTGCCGCGCAGCGCAGGCCCGCCGCCCTTCTTGGCGCCGGTGGAGGCGGTGAGCACCCGCTGCTGGTCGAGGAACGGGCGGATGCCCCGCACCTCCAGCGCGGTCAGCCACTGCAGCCGCAGCTGTTCCGGGCCGCCCGGCTGGCCGGCCGCGCCCGCGCGGTGGTGCGCGGCGGGCAGATGAGCACCGGCCACCTTCACCACCGTGGCGGCGGCGCCCACCACCGCCGCGGTGACGCCCGCGCCGACGGCCGGCCCCGCGCCCGTACCGAGGGAGAGGTCGGCCACGGCCGCCGCGACGGCCGCGACGGCCGCCACCAGCAGGGCCGTTCCCGCACCGGCGCGCGTGTACCGCTGCCCGAAGGTCAGCCGGCCGGCCTCCGCCTCCTCCAATGCGCGCGTGTACGCCGCGTACTCCTCACCGGCCGCGCCGGCCATCGCGTCCAGCGCACCGCGTGCCCGTGACAGCAGCAGCCCGCCGTCGATCCGGCCGTCCGAACGCCGTACCTCCTCCTCCACGGCCCGCACCAGCAGCCGTTCAGCCTCCGCCCGATGACCGTCCCGCATGTCCCGTCCCCCTCCGGCGGCAACTCTCCTTTCCATGAGTGTCCTTGGCGGGAGGCGGCAGCGCGAGGGGGTGACGGCCGGCGGAAACGGTGAAGACCCGGCCGGCCCTTGTGCGGCCCCGCGGCGGCACACGGTTCCTCGTCGTGTGGGGGAGGCGGTTCGCTGTCGGTCCCGGCCGGTCCGGGGCCCGGCCCCGCCTCGCCGGGAGCCCCGGCGTGCCCTCGTCCGGGTCACCGGTGGGTGTCCCGGGACCGGCGCTCCATCGGCCACCACCCCTTCGACAACGCCACGCCCACGCAGACCCCCGCCACCGCCCCCTCCGCCACCGCGCAGGCCAGGGCCTCCAGGAGGGCGGGGCCGGTGTGGGCGGTGGTGATGTCGAACCAGGCGTCCAGGACCGCCACGCTGGCCGTCGCCGAGGCCGTGAGGCGCGAGCGGGGGTCGCCGCGCAGGCCCAGCAGGGCCGTCGCGGCGCAGCCCGCGGCAAGGAGGGCGTCCAGGCCGATCCAGGCCAGTGACCAGTGGTGGACGCGTGTGCTGCCGGGCAGCGTCACCGCGAGCACCGCCATCCAGGGCACCAGCAGGACCGCCGCCGCCCCGAGCGAAATCAGCGTCCACTTCCTCATCCCGGCCCCCTGGTCCCCGCTCCGTGAGTCGCACCGTGCTCCCACGCCCCCACCGTAGACCGCAGAGAAATCTCTGCAAAGGAAATTCGGCAGACCTCAGGGCCGGCTCAGGGACGGCTCGGGGTCTCTCGGGGTCTCTCCGGGCTCCCGGGACCGCCCGGCATCGCCCGGGGTTACCGTGACCCCATGACCGACGGCCTGCCCGAGATGACCAGCCTGGAGCGCACCGCCCTCTACAAGTCCCTCGGCAACCCCCTGCGCCGCCGCATCCTCGACTACCTCGGCCGGCACGGTGAGGCGAACTCCACCGGCCTCGCCCGCGAACTCGGCGAGAGCTCCGGAACGACCAGCTACCACCTGCGCAAACTCGCCGAGCAGCGGCTCATCGAGGAGATCCCGGAGAAGTCCGGCGGCCGGGAGCGCTGGTGGCGGGCGCTGCCCTTCCGGCACACCACGCCCGACCCGGCCACCATGGCCCCCGAGGAGTACGCGGCAGCGGCCGAGCTGGCCGAGCTGAAGATCGAGTTCGACACCGCCCTGTACCGCCGCGCCCACCACGAGTACCGCGGCCCCGAGGGCTGGGCCCAGGTCCAGCGCCACGGCACCTGGCTCACCAGAGAGGAACTGGCCGCCTTCATGCGGGAGTACCACGCTCTGCTGGACCGCTACGGCACCCCGCGCGAGGAGGCACCGGACGGGGCACGCCCGGTGCTCATGCGTTTCTACGCGGTGCCGGAGCCCGTGGGAGAGTGGAACGGTGAACCGACTGGCCCATGAGACGTCCCCGTATCTGCTCCAGCACGCCGACAACCCCGTCGACTGGTGGCCGTGGTCGGCCGAGGCCTTCGACGAGGCCCGCAGGACGAACAAACCCGTGCTGCTGAGCGTCGGGTACAGCAGCTGCCACTGGTGCCACGTCATGGCCCACGAGTCCTTCGAGGACCGGGCCACCGCCGACTACCTCAATGAGCACTTCGTCAGCGTCAAGGTCGACCGCGAGGAGCGGCCGGACGTGGACGCCGTCTACATGGAGGCCGTCCAGGCGGCCACCGGTCAGGGCGGCTGGCCCATGACCGTGTTCCTCACCGCGGACGGGGAGCCGTTCTACTTCGGCACCTACTTCCCGCCCGCGCCGCGCCATGGCATGCCCTCCTTCCGGCAGGTCCTGGAAGGCGTGCAGCAGGCCTGGAGCACCCGGCACGACGAGGTCAGCGAGGTCGCCGGGAAGATCGTGCGCGACCTGTCCCAGCGGGAGATCGTCCGGCAGGCCGCCGAGGCCCCCGGCGAGCAGGAACTGGCCCAGGCCCTCCTCGGCCTCACCCGCGAGTACGACCCGCAGCGCGGCGGATTCGGCGGCGCGCCCAAGTTCCCGCCGTCCATGGTGCTGGAGTTCCTGCTGCGGCACCACGCGCGCACCGGCGCCGAGGGCGCGCTGCAGATGGCCCAGGACACCTGTGAGCGGATGGCGCGGGGCGGTCTGTACGACCAGCTCGGCGGCGGCTTCGCCCGGTACTCCGTCGACCGCGACTGGGTCGTGCCGCACTTCGAGAAGATGCTGTACGACAACGCCCTGCTCTGCCGGGTCTACGCCCACCTGTGGCGGGCCACCGGCTCGGACCTCGCCCGGCGGGTCGCGCTGGAGACCGCCGAGTTCATGGTCCGCGAACTGCGTACCGCGGAGGGCGGGTTCGCGTCCGCGCTCGACGCCGACAGCGACGACGGCACGGGCCGGCACGTCGAGGGGGCGTACTACGTCTGGACGCCGGAGCAGCTGGGTGCCGTCCTCGGCGAGGAAGACGGCCGGCTCGCCGCCCAGTACTTCGCGGTGACCGACGAGGGCACCTTCGAGCACGGACAGTCCGTCCTGCAGCTCCCGCAGACCGAGGGAGTCTTCGACGCCGAGAAGGTCGCCTCGGTGAAGGAGCGGCTCCTCGCCGCCAGGGGCCGGCGGCCCGCCCCCGGCCGGGACGACAAGGTCGTCGCCGCCTGGAACGGGCTCGCCGTCGCCGCGCTCGCCGAGACCGGCGCCTACTTCGGCCGGCCCGACCTGACCGAGGCCGCCCTCGGCGCCGCCGATCTGCTCGTCCGCGTCCACCTGGACGAACACGGCCGGCTCGCCCGCACCAGCAGGGACGGCCGCGTCGGCGCCAACGCGGGCGTCCTGGAGGACTACGCCGACGTCGCCGAGGGTTTCCTCGCGCTCGCCTCGGTGACCGGGGAGGGTGTCTGGCTGGACTTCGCCGGCCTGCTGCTCGGCCATGTGCTCGCCCGCTTCGCCGACCCGGCGACCGGTGCCCTGTTCGACACCGCCTCCGACGCCGAGCAGCTCATCCGCCGGCCCCAGGACCCCACCGACAACGCCGCGCCCTCCGGCTGGACCGCCGCGGCCGGTGCGCTGCTGAGCTACGCGGCCCACACCGGTTCCGCACCGCACCGGGAGGCGGCCGAGCGGGCGCTGGGGGTCGTGAAGACCCTCGGACCGCGCGTGCCCCGGTTCATCGGGTGGGGGCTCGCCGTCGCCGAGGCGCTGCTCGACGGGCCACGCGAGGTGGCCGTGGCCGGACCGGCCCTGGACGACGAGCGGACGGCCGCCCTGCACCGGACGGCGCTGCTGGGCGCCGCTCCGGGGGCCGTCGTCGCCTTCGGCACCCCCGGCAGCGACGAGTTCCCGCTCCTCGCCGACCGCACCCTCGTCGACGGCGCACCGACCGCGTACGTCTGCCGGGGCTTCGTCTGCGATCTGCCGGTGACGGACCCGGCGGCTCTGCGGGCCCGGCTGACGTCTTCCTGACCGGACCGCCCGCTCCCGTCAGCCCGACGGGTCCGGCACCGGCTCCGGTACCGGACCCGTCACCGCGGCCGCCGCGCCCGGCACGGCCGCGGGAGCCGTCGGCCGGCCGCGCAGCCGCCGGTACAGCCAGCGGTCCACGACCAGGAAGCGGGCCGTGAACACGATCGCCATGCTGAGCGCGGTCGCCGGCAGCGCCGTCATGCCCCCGCCCGCGATGAGCAGCGCGGCGAGCGGGATCCGGGCCACCAGGTCGGCGTTGCCGACCCCCGCGAAGGTGAGCAGCCGTACCGAACGCCGGTGGTGGCGGCGCTGGTTGCGGTAGACGAAGGAATCGACCAGGGCGAAGTTCCACAGCAGTCCGGCCTGGTTGGCGATGATCTCGGCCGGTGCGTACGACAGGTCGGGGGCGGTCACGGTCAGCAGCCACAGCAGGGCGAGGTTGGGGACGAAGCCGGACAGGCCGACCAGTCCGAACACCACCGCGCGGGCCCGCGGGTCGGCGGTGCGCAGGGTGATCAGATGGCGCAGGAAGCGCAGGCCCTCCCTCGCCGTCGACTTGGACGTGCCCGCGTGCCGCTCGCCGAAGGCGTACGGCACCTCGGCGACCCCGCGCGGCCGGCACCGTACCGCCAGTTCCAGCAGGATCTTGTAGCCGAGCGGCTGCAGGCCCTCGTCCTCGGTGGCGGCCCGGTCCACGGCCGTACGGCGGATGGCGAAGAAGCCGCTCATCGGGTCGCTGAGCCCGCTCAGTGCCCGCGGGAAGAGGGACTTGGCCAGCCGGGTCGAGGAGCCGGAGACGAGTCTGCGGTAGCCGCCGGCCAGGCCGCCGCGGTCGCCGCCGGCGGCGTAACGGCTGGCGACGACCAGCTCGGCGCCGGTCGACTCGCCTTGTGCGACCAGCTCGCGGATCAGCTCGGGCGGGTGCTGGAGGTCGGCGTCGATGACGACGATCCAGGGTGCCGTGGCGCGGGTGAACCCCTCCACCACCGCGCCGCCGAGACCCCCGGCCGGCTCCTCCCGGTGGTGCAGCACCACCGGGAAGGGGCAGTGCGCGGCCTCCCTCTCGATCACCGCGCAGGTGTGGTCCGTGGAGTCGTCGGCGAAGACCACCTCGATACGCGGCCCGGCCGGGACGGCGGCGGCGACGCGGGTGAGCAACGCGTGGATGTTGTCGGCTTCGTTGAACGTCGGTACGACGACCGACACGTCGGCGGGCAGCGCCGTCACCGGGCCTCCTGGGGCTGCGGGGTCTGCACGGGCAGATGGGCGCCGACATGGGAGGTCAGCTCCCAGTCGTGCCGCCCGGTGTACTCGCGCCACACCGCGCGCAGCGCGGCGGCGGCCAGGACGACCGCGTACACCGGCCCGCCGGCGATGAGCTTGACGTAGTGCCGGACACCTATGCGGAAGCCGTACTCCTTGCCGAAGTCGTGCAGCGCCACGGCCTCGAAGACCACCATGGCGGCCATCGGGATCATGGGCAGCCAGGCGAACAGCGAGAACGGCAGCGGTACGCCGCCGATCAGCGCGGCCAGGATGCCGAGCGGGATCATCACACCGGTCGCCGCCTGCACGAACGGGGTGCTCAGCGTGTAGCGGGCGAGCAGCCGCTGGCCGACGCCGGGCAGCTGCCGCCACTCGCCCTTGCGCAGCACCTGGAGGAACCCCTGGTTCCAGCGGGTGCGCTGCTTGTAGAGGCCCTTGAGGGTGTCGGGTGTCTCCTCGCGGGTGACGAGCGCGGAGTGGTAGGCGACGACGACCCTGGCGCCGCCGCTGGAGAGCCGTACGCCCAGATCGCAGTCCTCGGCGAGGCAGTCGCCGTCCCAGCCGCCGGTCCGCCGCAGCAGCTCGGAGCGGACGAAGACGGTGTTGCCGCCCAGCGGTATGAAGCCCTTGCGGGCGTGCAGGTGCAGCCGGCTGCGGAACCAGAAGAAGTACTCCAGGCAGTTGCGCAGGCTGTACCAGCTGCTCTGGTAGTTGATCAGCTGGACGCCGCCCTGGACGACGTCGGCGTTGTCCCGCCGGAAGGCGAAGTCGACGTGGCCCAGCAGTTCGGGGTGGACGACGTCCTCGGCGTCGAAGACCCCGATGACCTGCCCGCGGGCGTGCGGCAGCGCGGTGTTCAGGGCGCGCGGCTTGTTCTTCGCCTTGTGGGTGTCGACGACCGTGCGGACCTTCTCCGGGTGCTCCTCGGCGAGTTGGGCGGCGATGGCGGCGGTGCCCGGGTCGTCGTGGCCGACGATCACCAGGATCTCGTAGGACGGATGGCCGATGCGGAGCATCTGCTCGACGGTGTGCCGCAGGACGGCCTCCTCGTGCCGGGCCGGGACCAGCAGCGAGAAGGACAGGCCGGCCTTGCCGTCGGGCTCGGCGAACGCCGTGGACTGGAGTGTCTCCGGGGTGCGCCAGGCATGGAGCATCCACCACAGCGTGACGCCGGCGGCCACCATCAGGACGACGGAATCGATGAACAGGACAGCGGAGACCACGAATTCCCCCCTCGGTTCCCTGGTCTTCCTCGTACTCGCGCAGCGGAACGCGATCATTCGGGCCCGAATCAAACCCCCCGGTTCCCCCCGGACCCTGTGGACGCTGCTTCCCCCGGTCTTCCGGGGGTATTTCCCGCGTGACCGTAAAGCGGTCGCGGCGAGCTTTCCAGTGAAGCTAGCAGGTTTGCCATTTCCCCGGCAATGCGGCCTCCGCCCACGATCGGAATCTTATGTTCCGCACATGGAGTGGGGCGACCTGTGCCATCATGCTGCGGCCTGCCCGATTTCTCAGGGGGTTCAAGGGGGAGGTCCCTGAGGCGTGTCGGGCCTTAAGTGGGGGTGGGGGATTCCGTATGGGGACTGCCGTTGTGCTCCGACCGGCGGCCGATAATGCACAAGCGGAGCGGCACGCGGCGCGCCGCACATTGTTTCGACCCGATTATTTCTGGGTTGCGCCGGTAATCATCATCGCGCTCGTGCTACGCGCGCGGGGAATCGGGAAATACCCGTTTCCGAACGACGACGAGGGCACCTATCTCGCGCAGGCCTGGGCCGTCCGGCACGGAGAACTCGCGCACTACACCTACTGGTACGACCACCCGCCGCTCGGTTGGATACAGCTCAGCGCGGTCTCCTGGCTGCCGGATCTGCTCCGGCCCGGTCTGCCCACCTTCGTCCAGGGCCGGCTCGCCATGCTCCCGGTGGCCGCCGTGACCTGCGTCCTCGTCTACGCCGTCGGCCGCCGGCTCGGCCTGGCCCGGCCCACCGCCGCGGGCGCCGTCCTGCTGTACGCGCTCTCGCCGCTCGCGGTGGTGCTGCACCGGCAGATCTACCTGGACAACTTCGCCGTCCCGTGGGCGCTCGCCGCGTTCGCCTTCGCCCTCTCGCCGCGCCGCCACCTGTGGCACCACGTCGCGGCCGGCATGTCCTTCGCGCTCGCGGTGCTCTCCAAGGAGACCATCGGCGTCCTGCTGCCGGTGCTGCTGGTGGCGATGTGGCAGGGCAGCCACTCCAGCACCCGCAAGTTCTCCCTGGCCGGCTTCTTCTCCGGCTTCGTGCTGACCGGCCTGTTCTATCCGCTGTACGCCCTGCTCAAGGGCGAGCTGCTGCCCGGCGCCGGGCATGTGTCGCTGCTCGGCACGCTCACGTTCCAGCTCGGCGGACGCCAGGGCAGCGGTTCCGCCTTCCGGGCCGGCACCGACGCCCACCAGCTGTTCACGGACTGGCTCGCCCGTGACCCGTACCTGCTCATCGGCGGCGCCGTGGCCGCGCTGTGCGCGCTGCCGGTGCGCCGGCTGCGGCCCGCCGCCCTGGCCGTCCTGGTGCTCGCCCTGGTCGCGCTCAGGCCGGGCGGATACCTGCCGCAGATGTACATCGCGCAGGTGCTGCCCTTCCTCGCGCTGACCCTCGCCGGACTCGTCCAGGTCCTGATCGAGCGGCTGCCCGGCCGGCCCCGGCTGCGGGCCGCCGCCGCACTCGCCGTGGTCCTCGCCGCCGCGGCGGTCGCCGGCCCCGCCTGGTACCACCAGGACCGACTCGCCACCACCGCCGACGACAACCGCGTCTACCGCGACGCCGCCCGCTGGCTGCGCGAGACGGACACCGGCGACCGGGACAAGGTCCGCCTGGTCACCGACGGCGTGCTCTGGCTGGATGCCGCCGACGCCGGATACCGGCCGGGCACCGGCGTCATCTGGCACTACAAGCTGGACCAGGACCCGGCCGTCACCAAGACACTGCCGCACGGCTGGAAGGACATCGACTACGTGGTGTCCACGCCCGCCCTGCGCGGCGAGCGCGAGCATCTGCCCACGCTGCGGGCCCTGTTCGCGCACGGCACACCGGTCGCCACCTTCGGGGAGGGCGGCGGCCGGATCGACATCCTCCGGATCGGCCGCGCCGGCTGATCCGCAGGACCCGTCACCGATCGAGGGGGGACCCGCCATGCCGTACACCGTCATGCCCTGCCGCCCGGGCGCGCACCGCCCGGGCCGACCGTCCAGAGCCCGGCCCGGCCGGCACCGCCTGCTGCTCACCGCCCTGCTGCTGTTCACCGCCGCGCTCGGCCTCGGCCCGCTCGGCGCCGAGCACGCCACCGCCGCGACCAACCTGGTGCAGAACCCCGGCCTGGAGGTACTCGACGGACCGGCCCGGTTCCCGCGGTGCTTCGAGAAGTCCGGCTGGGGCGACAACGACTTCTCCTTCGCCGTCACCGACGACGCCCACAGCGGCAGCCGTGCCGTCCGTATCCAGCTGACCCGGCGCGGCGACGGCGACCGCAAGACGATGATGCTGGAGAACTCCTGCGCCCCGCTGGTCACTCCCGGCCACCAGTACGACCTGTCGTTCTGGTACAAGTCCACGACACCGGACGTGGCGTTCACCCTGTTCCGGCACGACACCACCCAGGGCTGGGTCTACTGGACCGACCTCAAGACCCTGCCCCAGGCGGCCGGCTGGACCCGCACCGAGGTGCGCACCCCGGTCATCCCGCCCCACACCGACCAGGTCACCTGGGGCGGTGCCCTGTACGGCGTCGGCACCCTCACCACCGACGACTACGCGATGACCGACGCCACCGTCCTCGCCGACCCGGACCCCTGCACGGCAGGGGGCACCGGCCCGGAGTGCCGGGGCAGGTGGACCGTGCAGTCCGTCGACTCCCCGGTGCGCGCCATCCACTCGGTGCTGTTGCACACCGGCAAGGTGCTGCTGATCGCCGGATCCGGCAACGACCGGGCCGCGTTCGCCGCCGGCACCTTCAAGACCACCCTGTTCGACCCGGCCACCGGCACCTACACCGACATCCCCACCCCGCAGGACTTCTTCTGCGCGGGGCACGTCCAGCTCCCGGACGGCCGGGTGCTGGTGGTCGGCGGCAACAAGGACTACGCGTCACCCGACGGCAGCGTCGGCTACAAGGGCCTGAGGACCAGCTACATCTTCGACCCGGCCCAGAACAAGTACGTCAGGGCCAACGACATGCTGGCCGGCCACTGGTACCCGTCCGCCACCGAGATGGGCAACGGTGACGTCGTCGCGCTCGGCGGTCTCGGCGAGGACTCCGCCGGCACGGTCGTCAACGAGCACTTCTCCTACGCCCAGAACAAGTGGCTGCCGATGGGCGAGGCCAAGCAGGCGTGGTCCTTCTGGGGCCTGTACCCGTCGATGATCCTGCTCCAGGACGGCCGCCTCTTCTACACCGGCAGCCATGTCTTCGGCCCCGGCCTGCCCGGCACCGGCGCCTCCGTCTACGACTACGACGCCGGGACCATCAGCGAGGTGCCCGGACTGCGCAAGAAGGACGAGCGCGACGAGTCCATGTCGGTGCTGCTGCCTCCCGCCCAGGACCAGAGGGTCCTCACCATGGGCGGCGGCAACCACACCGTCTCGCCGGACGCCAACCGGCTGGTCGACCTGATCGACATGAAGGCCGGCTCCCCGGGGTACGTCCCGGCCCCCGACCTGCCGCAGGGCCACTACACCGACGGCAGCCCGCAGACCGGCGCCCAGGGCAAGGTCTACGTCTCCGCCGTGATCCTGCCCGACGGCAAGGTCCTGGAGACCGGCGGCGCCCTGCACACCTACCGCGAGGACCCCGTCTTCGAGGCGTCCCTGTACGACCCGGCCACCAACACGTTCCAGGCGGGCCTGGCCACCGACCCGGTGCCGCGGACCTACCACTCCTCGTCCACCCTGCTCCCGGACGGCCGCGTCCTCAGCATCGGCAACAACCCCGGTGACGGCTCCTTCGACCAGCGCGTGTCGATCTACGAGCCGCCGTACCTGTTCAAGGGCGACCGGCCGCAGATCACCTCCGTCGCGAGCACCCGCTGGACGTACGGAAGCTCGCAGCGCATCACCGTCGACAAGCCGGTGGTGAAGGCCTCCCTGATCCGCCCGGCCGCCGTCACCCACTCCTCCGACCCCAACCAGCGCTACGTCGACCTGCCGATGACGGTCGACGGCAACACCGTCGACCTCAGTCTGACCAGCAACCCGAACCTGGCACCGCCCGGCTGGTACATGCTGTCGGTGGTCGACGCGAACGGCGTGCCGTCGGTGGCCAAGTGGGTCCGCGTCGGCTCTGAGGGCCAGGTCGCCGCGGCCCGGGTGCAGTCCTTCGCCGACGAACTCAAGGCGAGCGGGCAGAGCACGAGCGCCACGGACGGCATGAGCGGCATGAGCGGCATGAGCGGCATGAACGGCATGAACGGCATGGCGCACGGGACGGCGCACGGGACGGCGCACCGGCACACCGGCGTGAAGGTGGCCGAGGGCTACGACGGCTGCGACCACGCCTACGGCCGGATCAACCAGTGCGTGCCGTGGACGTTCCCGAAGATGCCGCGGGCCGACCGGTGCGCCTGGCTGCTCGCCAGGGGCTACGGCCGCCTGGCGGTGCACGGCCGCGACCGGCACCACCTGGACCGCGACGGGGACGGCACCGCCTGCGGGAAGGGGGACCTGGGCAGGCGCTAGCGCTCCTTCAGGGCGCGCCCCACGATGGCTTCCAGCTGTTCGTGGTGCGCGCCCTTCCAGTACGCGCGACCGCAGGCCGTGCACTGGGCGAAGACGTCGTACGACCGCTGGGTGCCGCCCTTGAGCTGGTCGGCGACCTCCTCCTTGGTGGCCTCCCTCAGCAGGCCGTTGCAGGCGGTGCAGCGGGTCCAGGGGCGCAGCTCGGGGGCGAAGCGGTCCAGCACGTCCTGGAGCTGGTCGTCGGGGCGGGTGCTGTAGACGAAGGCGCCGGCCCACAGTTCCCGGCGGCGCAGCAGGCCCCGGTCCCGGCTGAGCATGACCCGCTGTTCGGCCGCCGAGCGTGCGGCGAGCGCCGGGTCGCCGATGTCCGTCGACTCGTAGGCCGCGTCCACGCCGAGCAGCCGCAGCCGGCGGGCCAGCGTGCCGAGGTGGACGTCGAGGAGGAAGCGGAGGGGAGCGCCGGGGACCTGTTGCGGACGTTTCACCGCACGGACCGAGACGCGCTCGCCCGCCGCGGGAATGTGCGAGACGGGCACCTCACGGTCGTCCACGACCAGCGTGCCGACCTCGGTGAGCGGAACTCCGAGGGACTCGACGACGTGACCGAGTGTCGAGACGCCGTCCGTGGCCAGGGCCGTGGCCGCGCCGCGGCGGCCGGCCGGTACGAACAGGTGCAGCTCGGGGGCGACTTCCACGTGGATCCGCGTTCCGTTCACCCCGTCAGGATGCCACGGGCGGTGCCGTGGGCCTCAGGGATTTCCGGGGCCGAGACCGTGCTCCATGACGTCCAGGGCCCGCTCCACGAGGTCCCTCAGCTCGCCGTCGAAGCCGTTCTCCGCCCAGTACATGGTGACCTCCATCAGCCCGCCGACGAGGGCCATCGCGCTGACGCGCACCTCAAGGCTCTCCGGGTCGCGGCCCGTGCGCTCCGCGATGGCCCGGCGGAGCAGGCGGCCGGTCCGGGACATGTTCTCGAAGTGCCGGGAGCGGACGGCGGGCACCTGGACGCCGAGGCGGGCCCGCAGCCGGAGCACCTCCGGGTCCTCCTCCTCGCTCAGGTCGAGGGCCCTGCGCACCACGTGCCGGAGGGAGTCCGTCCACGGCTCGTCCTCGGGCCGTGCGCGCAGCTCCTCCAGCATCAGCGGCTCGTACTCGTCCGTGAGGACGATGTCCTCCTTGGTCGGGAAGTAACGGAAGACGGTCGACGGCGACACCTCGGCCCGCTCGGCGATCTGCTCGATCGTCGTGGCGTCGTACCCCTGCTCCCTGACCAGCGCGTAGGTCGCCGTGCGGATCGCCTCACGGGTCTTGGTCTTCTTCCGCTCCCGCAGTCCGGGGCGGGGGCGGTCGGCGGGGGAGCAGGGGGAGGGTGCGGCCGTCATGGGGTCATTCTCCGGCAATCGGTCCCGGAGAACCCCTCTCCCGGCTGGGATGCACTGTCACAAACATGTCGCTGTCAAAAGAACCACGCTGCCGGGCGACGGGAAACGGCCACGACTCTGCTGAGCCGTGGCCGGGAGGGGATGGGGGAGGGGCTACGCGTGCTGGTAGGCCACCAGCGAGATCCCGACGTAGTGCACGACGAACGCGGCGAGGGTCAGGGAGTGGAAGACCTCGTGGAAGCCGAACCAGCGCGGTGACGGGTTCGGGCGCTTGATGCCGTAGATCACGCCGCCGGCACTGTAGAGCAGGCCGCCGACGACCACCAGGACCAGGACGGCGATGCCGCCCTCGCGCAGGAAGTCGGGCAGGTAGAAGACGGCCGCCCAGCCCATCGCGAGGTAGCAGGGCGTGTAGAGCCAGCGAGGGGCGCCGACCCAGAAGACGCGGAAGACGATGCCGGCCGCCGCGGCGGCCCAGATGCCCCACAGCAGCCACTGCCCCTTGGCGCCGGGCAGCAGCAGCATGGTCAGCGGGGTGTAGGTACCGGCGATGATCAGGAAGATGTTGGCGTGGTCGAGGCGGCGCAGCACGCCGTCCATCCGGGGGCTCCAGTCGCCCCGGTGGTACAGCGCGCTGACGCCGAAGAGGAGACAGGCCGTCAGGACGTAGATGCCGCAGGCGATGCGGCCTCTGGCCGAGTCGGCGAGGGCGGTGAGCACGAGGCCCGCGATGAGTACGGCCGGAAACATGCCGAGGTGCAGCCAGCCGCGCAGCCTGGGCTTGACCGGGTGCGGCAAGGAGAGCGCGACGGGACCGCGGCCGGCGGCCGGCGTGTCCTGAGGCGCGTCGGAGGCGGACACAGTCATGGCCGCATGGTACCGAGGTCGCCGTAAGTCGCCGATCAATGCGCGGTCAACAAAGTCGCCTGGCAAAAAGTCCTTCAGTTGAACCCCTCGTGGACGCAAAGAGTCGCGGTAACCGTGGGATTCCTCACGCCGCTCACCTGTGATGCGCTCTGGACAGATGCGCACTAAACTCGGATGATCAAATGAGTGCGGTCGGCACCGGATGAGCGGCTACGAAGCGTCCGGGTCGAGGCCCCCACGGGGCGAACACCACAAAAATCCCTCATTTAGGAGCAATCGTGGCGCGCGATATCGCGGCTCCCACCGTCGTCCCCACCAACCACCAGGAACTGATCTCGTGGGTCAACGAGATCGTCGAACTGACGCAGCCGGACAGCGTGGTCTGGTGTGACGGCTCCGAGGCCGAGTACGAGCGGCTGTGCGAGGAACTGGTCGCCAAGGGAACGTTCAAGAAGCTCGACCCGATCAAGCGCCCGCACTCCTACTACGCCGCCTCCGACCCGACCGACGTCGCGCGCGTCGAGGACCGCACCTTCATCTGCTCCGAGAAGGAGGAGGACGCCGGTCCCACCAACCACTGGAAGGCCCCCGCCGAGATGCGGGAGATCTTCTCCGGTGAGAAGGGCCTGTTCCGGGGCTCGATGCGGGGCCGCACGATGTACGTCGTCCCGTTCTGCATGGGCCCGCTCGGCTCCCCGCTCTCCGCGCTCGGCGTGGAGATCACCGACTCCGCGTACGTCGCCGTGTCCATGCGCACGATGACGCGCATGGGGCAGGCCGTCCTGGACGAGCTGGGCGACGAGGGCTTCTTCGTCAAGGCCGTCCACACCCTCGGCGCCCCGCTGGAGGCGGGCCAGGAGGACGTCCCGTGGCCCTGCAACTCCACCAAGTACATCTCGCACTTCCCCGAGGACCGCGAGATCTGGTCCTACGGCTCCGGCTACGGCGGCAACGCCCTGCTGGGCAAGAAGTGCTACGCCCTGCGCATCGCCTCCGTCATGGCGCGTGACGAGGGCTGGCTCGCCGAGCACATGCTGATCCTCAAGCTGACCCCGCCGCAGGGCGAGTCCAAGTACGTCGCCGCCGCCTTCCCGAGCGCCTGCGGCAAGACCAACCTCGCCATGCTGGAGCCCACGATCTCCGGCTGGACCGTGGAGACCATCGGCGACGACATCGCCTGGATGCGCTTCGGCGAGGACGGCCGCCTCTACGCGATCAACCCCGAGGCCGGCTTCTTCGGCGTCGCGCCCGGCACCGGTGAGCACACCAACGCCAACGCGATGAAGACCCTGTGGGGCAACGCGGTCTTCACCAACGTCGCGCTCACCGACGACGGCGACGTCTGGTGGGAGGGTATGACCGAGGAGGCGCCCGCCCACCTGACCGACTGGAAGGGCAACGACTGGACGCCGGAGTCCGGGACCCCGGCCGCCCACCCCAACGCCCGCTTCACCGTGCCCGCCTCGCAGTGCCCGATCATCGCGCCGGAGTGGGAGGACCCGAAGGGCGTGCCGATCTCGGCGATCCTCTTCGGTGGCCGCCGCGCCAGTGCGGTGCCGCTGGTGACGGAGTCCTTCGACTGGAACCACGGTGTCTTCCTCGGCGCCAACGTGGCCTCCGAGAAGACGGCCGCCGCCGAGGGAAAGGTCGGCGAGCTGCGCCGCGACCCCTTCGCGATGCTGCCGTTCTGCGGCTACAACATGGGCGACTACATGGCCCACTGGATCGACGTCGCCAAGGACAGGGACCAGTCCAGGCTGCCGAAGATCTACTACGTCAACTGGTTCCGCAAGAACGACGAGGGCAAGTTCGTCTGGCCCGGCTTCGGCGAGAACTCCCGTGTCCTGAAGTGGATCGTGGAGCGGCTGAACGGCAAGGCCGAGGGCGTCGAGACCCCCATCGGCGTGCTGCCGACGCGGGACGCGCTGGACACCGACGGCCTCGAACTGGACAGCAGCGACCTGGACTTCCTGCTCACGGTCGACAAGGAGGTCTGGCGCGAGGAGGCGGCCCTGATCCCCGAGCACCTCGACACCTTCGGCGACCACACCCCGAAGGAGCTGTGGGACCAGTACCGCGCGCTGGTGGAGCGCCTGGGCTGACGCCCGCCCAAGACCCCACGGCCGGCCGGGGTGTGCCCTGACCAGCGATCGTCACGACCGGCCGTGGCACAACCCCGAGGGGCCCCGCACAACGGCGTGCGGGGCCCCTCGTGCTCACTGCAGGCGGTCCCGCGGACACCGCGTGTACGACACAACGGCGAAGCCTCCGACGGCGAGCGGCGCCTTCCGCCAGGCCCCACGCGGTGTGTGGCGCCCGGTCCGCGCGTCGCTGCGGGTGCACGCGGACCGGGGCCGACAGGGGGACCCCCCGGCGGGGGTCAGCCGGCCGAGCTGAGTTCCTTCGGCCCGGCCGGCTTCGGGGCGGCACCGTGGGCGTCCATCCGCTCCGCCGCGAGGATCGCCGCGGCCGTGTCCGCGCGCGAGGCGGCGACCACCAGTGCCCGGCCGGCGAGGGTGTGCGCCCGCTGGTGCAGCGCGCACGGGTCGTCGGCCGCGGCCGATGCCGCCCGCAGTGGCGGACGTCCTCCCCGCAGGCGGGCCACCTGCGCCGCGAGGCGCTCCGCGGCCGTGTCCAGGTCGGCGGACGGGGTCAGGGCGCGCAGCTCGTCGGTGACCGCGAGCAGTGCGGCGAGGTGCCCGGCGAGCTGGATGTCCAGCTCCTCCTCGCGCGACCGGTGGGGGAAGTCGGAAGCGGTGCCGGCCATCGTGGTGTGGACCGACTTGGTGCGGATCGGTTCGTACATGGGGATGGCCTCCTGTGCTCTGACAGGAAACCATCTTAGCTTGGATTTCGTCTAAAGTTGAGTCGATTCACGGAGTGAAGTCCGTCGACTACGGCTGGCCGTATCCGTCCAGGAAGTTCCCGATCCTGGTCACCGCGTCGCGCAGATCGCCGACGGTCGGCAGGGTCACCACCCGGAAGTGATCAGGTTCCGGCCAGTTGAAGCCGGTGCCCTGCACGACCATGATCTTCTCCTGGCGCAGCAGGTCCAGGACCAGCTGCCGGTCGTCCCTGACCTTGAAGACCTGCGGGTCCAGGCGCGGGAACAGATACAGCGCGCCCTTCGGCCGGACGCAGCTCACGCCGGGGATCTGGGTCAGCAGCTCGTAGGCGGTGTCCATCTGCTCCTTCAGCCGCCCGCCCGGCAGTACCAGCTCGTTGATCGACTGGCGTCCGCCGAGCGCGGCGACCACCCCGTGCTGGCCCGGCATGTTGGCGCACAGTCGCATGTTCGCCAGGATCGTCAGGCCCTCGATGTAGGAGTCGGCGTGGGCGCGCGGGCCGGAGACCGACATCCAGCCGACGCGGTAGCCGGCCACCCGGTACGCCTTCGACATGCCGTTGAAGGTCAGGGTGAGCAGATCGGGGGCGACCTTCGCGGTCGGGGTGTGCGTGGCGCCGTCGTAGAGGATCTTGTCGTAGATCTCGTCGGAGCAGACCAGCAGGTTGTGCCGGCGGGCGATGTCCGTCAGCCCCTTGAGCATCGCCTCGTCGTAGACGGCGCCCGTGGGGTTGTTCGGGTTGATGATCACGATCGCCTTGGTGCGGTCGGTGACCTTGCGTTCGATGTCGGCGAGGTCGGGCATCCAGTCGGACTGCTCGTCGCAGCGGTAGTGCACCGCCGTACCGCCGGAGAGGGAGACGGCCGCCGTCCACAGGGGGTAGTCCGGTGCCGGTACGAGGACCTCGTCCCCGTCGTCCAGCAGCCCCTGCATCGCCATCACGATCAGCTCGGAGACGCCGTTGCCGATGAAGACGTGCTCGACGTCCGTCTCGATGCCGAGGGTCTGGTTGTGCATGACGACCGCGCGGCGGGCGGTGAGCAGGCCCTTGGCGTCCCCGTAGCCGTGCGCGTGGGAGACGTTGCGGAGGATGTCCTCCAGGATCTCCGGCGGGCACTCGAAGCCGAAGGCGGCCGGGTTGCCGGTGTTGAGCTTGAGGATGCGGTGGCCCGCCGCCTCCAGCCGCATGGCCTCTTCGAGAACCGGACCCCGGATCTCGTAACAGACGTTGGCGAGCTTGGTCGACTGGATCACCTGCATGCCCGTGAGCTTACGACCCGGTAATGCCTCACGGGCCGTGTTTTCCACCACGTGAGACACCGAGTTTTGCCCGGAAATCGCCTCTGGCTGTCTCGGGAGCCACTTGCGTCCCTAGAATCCGCTGACATGTCCACGGAACGGGAGTACGAGGCGGGGCCGTACGGCGCGGACGCGGCGGGCGGTGCGCCGGGCATCCGGCCGAAGGTGTACCAACCGTTGCCCACCGTTGCCCCCGCGTACGAGGAGTACGCCGACCCCGCCGCCGCGCACGGCTGGCAGAACGCGTACGACGAGACGCGTGAGCTGCCCCGGGTGCCCCCGGAGTCCGGGCCGCCCGGGTCCGGTGGGGGGCGCGACGGGCGCCGCCGGGCGCGGCGGCGCGCGCGGGGCCGTCGGCGGGTGGCGGTCGTCGCCGGCTCCCTCGGGGTGGCCGGAGCCGTCGCGCTGATCGCCGGTCTGTCCGGATCGGGTTCCCCGGGCGGGTCCCGCCCCGCGGACGGCGGACGGGTCGCCGACGGGCCGGCCGGCAGCGGCACGACTGCCGACGCTCCGGCCCCGACGGCCACGACCCCGGTCTCGACGTCCCCGTCCCCGACGTCCCGGGCCGGCGCGGGGCCGGCCGTCGCCCCGGCCCCGGCAACCGCCGTCCGGTCCGCCGCGTCCTCGCCGACCCCTGCGGCCGGCGGCCCGGACGCGAGCGCCACCTCACGCGCACCGAGCGGCAGTCCGGCGCCGGTGACCTCGCCCCCCGCCTCTCCCACGCCCACGGCGTCGTCCGCCGCCACGGCGTGGCCCGGGCCCCGCCACGGGCACCACGGTCACGACTGGCCCCACCGCCCGCGCTGACACTGCTTCGCCGCCCCGTCCGGTGCCCAGCTGCGTGGCCCGGCCTGACGGCCCGGCCTGACG
>NZ_JBEZBT010000015.1:28253-88506 GCF_040647235.1 Streptomyces sp. NPDC042638 | reverse complement strand
GACGGCCCGGCGTGACGGCCCGGCGTGACGGCCCGGCGTGACGGCCCGGCGTGACGGCCCGGCGTGACAGCCCGGCCTGACGGCCCGTCCGGTGCCCCTGCCTCGTGGTCCGGCTGTGCCGGCCTGGCGGTTCGGCCTGGCGGTTCGGTCTGGCGGTCCCTGTGGGTGCTTGCCCCTTTCGGGGCCGTCGGCGGTGAGTGTGGGCGGGAGGAGGCGGGCGCCGCTCGGTACAGGGAAACCCCTATGACCTGACGCGGCTTCTTGTCCCCGCCCCTCTTCCCTGTCGAGAATGCGCATGACAAACAAGCGGGCGACCGGAACACTCCGGTCGCCCATGTCGTAAGAGGGGACCCCCACGTGAACAAGCCTCTCCTTGCCGCGCTTTCCGCCCTGGCGATAGCCGGGCTCGGCGCGACCCCGGCGATCGCCGCCCCGCACTCCGCCGTCAAGACCGCCCCGCACACCGCCGTCAAGGCCACGGTCGACTTCGCCGGCACCGTCTCGCTCAGCAACTGCTCCGGCTCCGTCATCCGCTTCCCCAACTCCGCCGACACCGACCCGGCCCTCGTGCTGACCAACGGCCACTGCCTGGAGACCGGCATGCCGAGCGCCGGAGAGGTCATCACCGGCCAGTCCTCCAGCCGTTCCTTCGGCCTGCTGAACTCCGCGGGCACCAAGGTCGCCACCCTCCGCGCCAACCAGGTCGTCTACTCGACCATGACCGACACGGACGTCACCATCTACCGGCTGGCGACCACGTACGCGAGGATCAGGAGCTCGTACGGGATCAGCCCGCTCACCGTGCAGGACACGCACCCCACGGCCGGCACCGCCATCAAGGTGGTCTCCGGCTACTGGAAGCGCATCTACAGCTGCAACGTCGACGGGTTCGTCTACCGGCTGAAGGAGGGCGACTGGACCTTCAAGGACTCGGTCCGCTACACCTCCGCCTGCAACACCATCGGCGGCACCTCCGGCTCCCCGGTCGTCGACACCGCCACCGGCAAGGTCGTCGCCGTCAACAACACCGGCAACGAGGACGGCGAGCGGTGCACGGTGAACAACCCGTGCGAGGTCGACGCGAACGGCAACGTGACGGTCCGCCAGGGCATCAACTACGCCCAGGAGATCTACAACATCCCGGCCTGCTTCACCACCGGCAACACGCTCAACCTGAGCGCGGCGGGCTGCACCCTGCCCAAGCCGTAGCCACCGGCGGCGGGCGGTCACACCGGGCTGCGGCGGACCGCCCGTCCCGCGAGTACGTCGGTCCGCCTGCCGTCCTCGACGACGAACCGGCCGTCGATCAGTACGTGCGGGATCCCGGCCGGCAGCGCCCGGGGCTCGGCGAAGGTGGCGTCGGACGCGACCGTCCGCGGGTCGAACAGGACCAGGTCGGCCCGGTACCCCTCGCGCACCAGCCCGCGGTCCGGCAGCCGCAGCCGTGCCGCGGGCCGCGAGGTGAGCCGGGCGACGCACTCCTCCAGGGTGAGCACGCCCAGCTCCCGCACGTAGTGGCCCAGGTAGCGGGGGAAGGTGCCGTACGCGCGCGGATGCGGCTTGGTGCCCCGCAGGATGCCGTCGGAGCCGCCGGTGTGCGCGCGGTGCCGCATGATCGCGCGGACGTTCTCCTCGTGGCCGACGTGCTGGAGGATCGTCGTGCCGAGCCGGTCCGCCACGAGAAGGCGGTGTGCCGTGACCCAGGGGGACTCGCCCCGCAGGTCCGCCGACTCGCGGACGCTGCGGCCCACGTGGTCACCGAGGGCCGGATCGGTCACCCCGGAGATCTCGATGGTCTCCCACTCCACCGGCACCCCGTGGCAGCCGTCCGAGCCGGTCACCTCCAGGTCGTGCCGGATCCGCGCGGCCGTCGCCGGGTCGGCGAGCCGGGCCAGGATCTCCTCCGGTCCGCCCTCGCTCGCCCAGCTCGGCAGCAGCGCGGCGAGGGTCGTGCAGCCGGGGGTGTAGGGGTAGGTGTCCAGCGTGATGTCAGCGCCCTCGTCCAGGGCCCGGTCGAGCAGGGCCAGCAGCTCGGGCGCCCGGCCCTTGTTCACGCCGAAGTTCATCGTCGCGTGCGCGAGGTGCAGTGGGCAGCCCGCCTCCCGGGTCAGCCCGACCATCTCGGCGTAGGCCTCCAGGGCGCCGGCGCCGTAGGAGCGGTGGTGGGGGCAGTAGTAGCCGCCGTACCGCGCCACCACCCGGCACAGTTCGGTCAGTTCGGCGTCCCGCGCGTACATGCCCGGGGTGTAGGTGAGCCCGGAGGACAGCCCGACGGCGCCCTGCTCCAGCCCCTCGGCCACCAGCCGCCGCATCCGGTCCAGCTCCTCCGGCGTCGCCTCGCGGTCCTCCCAGCCCACGGCGAGCGCGCGGACCGTGCCCTGCGGGATCAGGTAGGCCGCGTTGACGGCGATGCCCCGGTCCAGGCGGTCGAGGTACCCGCCGACCGTCCGCCAGTCGAAGTCGATGTCGTCGCCGTACCCGTTCCACCCGGTGATCGCCCGCCGCACCTCCTCCAGGGTGCGGTCGTCCACCGGCGCGTACGACAGCCCGTCCTGGCCGAGAACCTCCAGCGTGACCCCCTGCGCGGCCTTCGCGCTGTGGTCGGGGTCGCGCAGCAGGGCCAGGTCGGAGTGGGCGTGCATGTCGATGAAACCGGGGGAGAGGACCAGGCCCTCCGCGTCCAGCTCCCGCACGGCGTGCGGCCGCTGGCAGCCCGCGCCTGCGGCCTCCTTGACGATCGAGACGATCCGGCCGCCGTCGATCACGACGTCGGCGCGGTAGGAGTCCGCCCCGCTGCCGTCGACGACGTCGGCGTCCCGGATGACCAGGTCCTCCACGGCCGCCTCCTAGAAGAACGTGCGGATGTAGTCGACGACCGTGCCGTCCGCCTCCGCGACCGGGATCAGCTGCCACTTGTCGAAGGACGTGCACGGGTGGGACAGGCCGAGGCCGATCCAGTCCCCGACCTCGACGTCCGCCTCCGGGTCCGTGCCCAGCCAGACGTGCTGGTCGGACAGGCCGGTCACGGTGACGCCGGTGGCCGGGCGTTCGGCCCCGTCACGGCGTACCACCTGGGCGGCCGGCAGGTCCAGGTCGTAGGCGGCGTCGCGCTTGCCCGCGTTGGCGAAGGCCTGCCCGGCGGTGGGACGGGAGACGACCTGCGCCCACAGCCGGAAGGCGGGCTCCAGGGCGCCCTCCTCGGGGACCCGGGCGAACGGGGTGAGCCTGCGGTAGTGCCCGTCGTCGTGGGAGACGTACGCCCCCGAACGCAGCAGCTTCAGCACGGGCCGGGAGAACGCGGGCAGCTCGGCGAAGACCTCGGCCACCGCGTCGAACCAGGCGCTGCCGCCCGCGCTCACCACGATCTCCGGCGTGTCCTCGAACCGTCCGCTCCCGTCCAGCGCGGCGGCCAGCGCGACCAGCCGCCGCAGGTACGACCGCACGCGTTCCGGATCGGCCTGGGGCACCTCGCCCTCGTAGCCCGCCACTCCGACCAGCCGCAGGGTCGGCGCGGCGGCCACGGCCCCGGCGACGGCCGCGCCCTCCGCCTCGGTACGCACGCCGGTCCTGGCCCCCTCGCCCGCGCCCAGCTCCACGACCACCTCGACGGGGCGGGCGGCGCCGCGCAGGGCCGTGTCCATCAGCTCCACGCCGCGCACGGAGTCGACGTAGCAGACGAACCGGAACTCCGGGTCGGCGGCCAGCTCTCCGGCGATCCAGCGCAGGGCGGCGGCGTCCACCAGCTCGTTGGCGAGGAAGACGCGCTGGACGCCGAAGGCCCGGGCCACCCGCACCTGGTGGGGCACCGCCAGCGTGATGCCCCAGGCGCCGTGCTCGATCTGGCGCCGGAAGAGCTGCGGGGCCATAGAGGTCTTGCCGTGCGGGGCGAACGCCAGGCCGTGCCGGGAGGTGTACGTCTCCATCAGCGCGAGGTTGTGCTCCAGGCGCTCGGCGGACAGGGCGAGGACGGGGGAGGTGAAGCCGTCCGCGTCCCGGAAGAGGTTGCGGCGCTGGGCGGCCAGCTCGGCGACGGTCAGTCCGTCGGCGTCCGGCGGGAGCCCCTTGAAGCGGTGGTCGACGCGTTCCTCGGCAAGGCGGGCGAGCGCTTCGCTGCTCATGAAGCCCCTCTCCTGGCGTTGCGACATGTGCAACGGCCATTGCATGCAGTGCTGAATGGTGTCTAGCATCTCGCCGACATCGGGTCAACGGAGACGCCGCCCGGACATCGACAGGAGTCATCATCGAGGACGCTGCTTACGACTTGACCGTTGCGCGCCCGTCGAACCCCGTGGACGTGGTCACGCTCGGTGAGTCCATGGTCACCTTCCTGCCCGTCCGGCCGGGCCGCCTCGCCGACGTCCCCTCCTTCGACCGGGCGATCGGCGGCGCCGAGTCCAACGTGGCCTGCGCCCTGGCCGCCTTCGGCCATCCGGCGCGCTGGGTCAGCCGCGTCGGCGCGGACGGCTTCGGCGACCATCTGGTGGAACGCATCGCCGCGTACGGCGTCGACGTGTCGGCCGTACGCCGCGATCCGGAGCGCCCGACGGGCATCTACTTCCGCACGGCCGGTGACCGGGGCACGGGCGCGCACGAGGTGGCGTACTACCGGTCCGGATCGGCGGCGTCGGCGATGTCGGCGCGGAACGTGGACCTGGCGGCGGCCCGCGCGGGCCGCGTCCTGCACCTGTCGGGCATCACGGCCGCGCTGTCGCGGCGGTGCCGGGAGCTGATGCGGGAGCTGACCGCACCCCGCCCGGGGCGCCCGCTGGTCTCCTTCGACGTCAACCACCGCCCCGGCCTGTGGCGGGACACCGCCGGCAGCGGGGTCCTGCTGGAACTGGCGCGGGGCGCGGACATCGTGTTCGTGGGGGAGGACGAGGCGGAACAGACGTGGGGGGTCGCCGGCGGCCCCGCGGCCGTCCGCGAGCTGCTGCCCGAGCCGGCCGTGCTGGTGGTGAAGGAGGGAGCGCGCGGCGCGACGGTGTTCGAACGCGGGCACCACGACCACGTGGCGGTCGCGGTCCCCGCCCTCACCGTGGACGTCGTCGCGACCACCGGCGCCGGAGACGCCTTCGCCGCCGGCTTCCTCTCGGCCACCCTCCGCGGCCTGCCCGTCCGCGACCGCCTCCGCCACGGCCACCTCTTCGCCGCCGCCGCCCTCACCGCCCCCGGCGACCTCGCCGCACCCCCCGCCCGCGGCCACGCCGACCGCCTCGCGGCCCTGGACGACCACGCATGGGGGACACTTCGACTCGGCCCCGGCTGGACGCAAGCCGAGCAGGCCGAGGAGGAGGCGAACACCCCATGAGTCAGACCGTCGACCGCGCCCTGAGCATCCTGCCGCTGCTCGCCGAGGGCCCCGCCGACCTCGGGCAGGTCGCCGACCGCCTGGGCGTGCACAAGTCCACGGCGCTGCGCCTCCTGCGCACCCTGCACGAACACGGCCTGGTCTACCGCCAGTCCGACCAGCGCTATCGCCTCGGCGCCCGGCTCTTCGCCCTCGCCCAGGAGGCGATGGAGAACCTCGACATCCGCGAGATCGCCCACCCTCACCTCGTACGGCTCAACGAGCAGTGCGGACACACCGTCCACCTCGCGGTGTACGAGGAGCAGGAAGTGCTGTACATCGACAAGGTGGACAGCCGCTACCCCGTGCGCATGTACTCGCGGATCGGCAAGCCGGTGGCCATCACCGTGGCCGCCGTCGCCAAGCTGCTCCTCGCCGACCTGCCCACGGCCGAGCGCCGCGCCCTCGCCGAGCAGCTCGACTACCCCCTGTACACGGCCCGTTCGACCGCCAACGCCGAGGCGTTCCTGAAGGAACTGGCCGCGGTGCGCGAACAGGGCTGGGCCACCGACCTCGGTGGCCACGAGGAGTCCATCAACTGCGTCGCCGCCCCTGTCCGCGGCGCCGACGGCCGCGTGGTCGCCGCGATGTCGGTGTCCGCGCCGAACGTGGTCGTCACCGCCGAGGAACTCCTCACCCTGCTGCCGCTGGTGCGCCGCACGGCGGACGCGATCAGCGGCGAGTACTCCGGAAGAACGCCAGTGAAGGGCACCCCCGCATGACCGAGAAGACCGCGCTCACCCCCAAGACCCACACCACCCCGCCCGCGAAGTTCTCGCACGGCGTGCGCAAGGGCAACATCCTCCAGGTGGCCGGCCAGGTCGGCTTCCTGCCCGCCGAGGAGGGCAAGCCCCCGACGCCCGCCGGCCCCTCCCTGCGCGAGCAGACCCTCCAGACCCTCGCCAACGTCAAGGCGATCCTGGAGGAAGGCGGCGCGACCTGGGACGACGCGATGATGATCCGCGTCTACCTCACGGACGTGGACCACTTCGCCGAGATGAACGAGATCTACAACGCCTACTTCGAGGAGCAGGGCCTCACCCAGCCGCCCGCCGCCCGCACGACGGTCTACGTCGGTCTGCCGGCCGGACTCCTCGTCGAGATCGACGTCCTCGCCGTCCTGAGCTGACGGCCCCCGCTTCCTCCGCACTCCCGTACGGCACGGCGCCCGCCTGGGCCGCCGTGCCGCGATCCGCCCTGCCCGAAAGCACGATGCACTTACTCCGAGGACCCCCGTATGCCCTTCCCGCTCGCCATGCCCGCCCCCGCCGCCCCACCCCACACCGGCGGCCTGCTCCTCCTCCTCGACGGCACCGCAGGCCTGCTCACGGTCGCCGCCATCGGCATAGCCCTGCTGCTCCTGCTGATCATCAAGGTCAGGCTGCAGCCCTTCGTCGCCCTGCTCGCCGCCTCCGTCACCGTCGGCCTGCTGGCCGGCCTCTCGGTGACCGAACTCTTCGGCACCGTCCAGCGCTCGGACGCCGTCTCCACCATCGAGTCCGGCATGGGCGGCATTCTCGGCCATGTCGCGATCATCATCGGCCTGGGCACCATGCTCGGCGCGATCCTCGAAGTCAGCGGCGGCGCGGAGGTCCTCGCCTCGCGCCTGCTGAACGTCTTCGGCGAACGCCGGGCCCCGCTCGCCATGGGCCTGACCGGCCTGATCTTCGGCATCCCGGTCTTCTTCGACGTGGGCATCTTCGTCCTCGCGCCGCTTGTCTACGCGGCGGCCAGGCGCGGCGGCAAGTCGATCCTCCTCTACTGCCTGCCGCTCCTCGCGGGCCTGTCCATGACCCACGCCTTCCTGCCGCCGCACCCCGGCCCGGTCGCCGCCGCCGGACTGCTGCACGTCCAGCTCGGCTGGGTCGTCCTCATGGGCATCGTCTGCGGCATCCCGGCCGTGCTCGCCGCGTGGGCGTACGCCGCCTGGATCGGCAAGCGCGTCTTCGTCGCCGTACCGCAGGACATGGTCGAGGCGGCCGAGGAGGCCAAGCGGGCGGTGGTGGCGGAACAGCGCGCCCAGGGCGTGGCACCGCGGGAGAACCCGGTACCGCTCGGCACGGTGCTCACGATCATCGGTACGCCCCTGATCCTGATCCTCGCCGCGACCTTCTCCTCGATCGCCCTGGACCCCTCCGCGGGCCGCTCGGTGCTGGAGTTCCTCGGCCATCCCTTCGTCGCCCTCACCATCGCCCTGCTGCTCGCCTACTACCTGCTCGGCATCCGCCGGGGCTGGTCGCGCAAGTCCCTGGAGGCGGTGTCCACTTCCTCCCTCAAGCCGGTCGGCAACATCCTGCTGGTGGTGGGCGCGGGCGGCGTCTTCGGCGCCGTACTGAAGGCGAGCGGGGTCGCCCAGGCGCTCTCGGACACCTTCAACGGCGTGGGCCTGCCGGTGATCGTCCTCGCCTACCTGATCTCCCTGGTCCTGCGGGTGGCCCAGGGCTCGGCGACGGTCGCGATCGTGACGACGGCGGGCATCGTCGCCCCCCTCCTCGCCGGGGGCCCCCACTCCCAGGCCTTCACCGCCCTCGTCATCATGGCCGTCTCGGCCGGCTCCATCTTCGCCTCGCACGTCAACGACGGGGGCTTCTGGATGGTGGCCAAGTACTTCGGCATCAGCGAACGCGACACGCTGCGGACCTGGACGGTCCTGGAGTCCGTGCTGTCACTGGCGGGGTTCGCGGTGGCGGCGGTGGTCAGCGTGTTCGTGAGCTGACTGGTTCCGGCACAGGTAAGTCGTCCATACTGCCGCCGTGGAGCAGCGCATAGGACCCAACAGCAAGCCGTTGAAGGGCGGGCCGTTGAAGGCCGAGCCCGTGACGGGCGCCGGTTTCGACCCGGCCTTCATCCCGGGGCTCACGGGCCCGGCTCCGACGGCATCGCTGTCGAAGGAGCCGGACGAGCCGGAGGAGCCGAAGGGGCCGAAGGGGCCGGAGGACGAGGCACCGGAGGACCAGGCACCGGAGGAAGCCGGGAAGCCGGTGGCCGAGGACTCCGTGGCCGGGGACTCCGTGGCCGAGGACCCGGCCGACCCCGCCGAGGAGCCGGCGGACGGGCCGGTCTTCGAGGCGTCCGACCGGCGGGCACGGATAGTGGCCGACCGCGACGGCGTCCGCCTCAGGCTGGACGAGGAGGCATGTGAGTTCCACTGGGACGAGATCGCCGCGGTGGAGACGGAGTCGCCCCGCTTCGGCAAGCGGTACACCGTCACCGTGCACACCCCTGACCGCCGCTGGTTCCCGATCGAGATCGAGGCGACGGCCAGGGCGCGCTTCAGGGAGTGGGACGAGCAGCTGGACGCGGTGCTCGACGCCTACTTCGAGGAGGCGTAGCCGCTAGCCGCAGTACTGGCCGGCCTTGCCGATGGCCCGGTACATGCAGTCGGCGTTCTCCAGCAGCTGCAACACGGCGTCCTTGTTCCGGGAGGTCTCCCGCTCGATGACTTCGTCGGGCGGGTAGAACCCGCCCCCGGACGCGGACGTCGGGTACATCTCGAAGGTGTAGTCGAAGATCTTCTGCGTACCCCACAGATAGTCGTCGATCGACCCGTCGGTGATGTACAGATCACTGGACTGCTCGGCGGTGTACCCGTTGCTGGCGGCCATCTTCTGCCCCACGGCCTTGAACGCGGCGGCGTCGTCCGCGGTCATCCCGGTGGCGGTGTCCGAGTACGTGTACCCGAACGGCCACAGCACGAGCTCGCTGTAGGTGTGGAAGTCGATCCCGGCCTTGATCTGCTGCTTGCCGCCGACGACCCGGCCGCGCACGAAGTCGGCCACGACCTTCACCTCGGGCGCGGACTCGGCGGCGGACCCGCGGTAGGTCTCGGAGGACGGTGACCCGGAGGACCCGCCGCAGCAGCCCCACTTGTAGTTCCAGTTCCGGTTGAGGTCGGTGCCGACGTACGAGGAACCGGAGTTGGGCTGCCGGTTCTTCCGCCACGACCGGTACGACCCGCTCGCGATGTCGTACTCGCCGCCGTCCGGGTTCAGGTCCGGGATGATCCAGATCTCCCGGCTGTCGACGATGTTCGTGATCCGCGGGTCGGACCCGTAGCCCGCGCCGAGTTCGCGCAGCAGATACAGGGCCATCTCCACGGTCAGATGCTCCCGGGCGTGCTGGTGCGCGGTGAACAGCACCTCGGGTTCGTTCTCGTCGGTGCCGACGTTGTCACTGACCTTGATGGCGACGATGTCCCGCCCCTGGTACGACTTCCCGATCACCCGCTTGCTCATGATGCCCGGGTAGGCGGCGAGCCGCTGGTCGATCTCCGCGTTCGCCTCGGCGTAGTTGTGGTACTTCGAGTCGGCGCTCGGGAAGTCGTAGAGGCGCGGCCCCGGCCGCCGGGGCGCGGCGCCCAGGGGCTGGACGTCGTACCCCAGCCTGCGCAGCCGCCGGATCTGCTCCGCCCGCCCGGAGACGACGACGGTCTCCTCGTCGGCCTCGTCGACGGTGACGCCGGCCGCCTGAATGGCGGTGCGGGTGACGGGAGTCGTGCTCTGGTGGATCTCGTACTGGAGTACGTCGTCCCCGGACGCCGTGGCCTTCCGGACGCCGTCGGCGCTGGCGTGGCCGAGGGCGGCCGGTACGGGGGCGGCGAGGGCGAGGGCCAGCAGCGCGCCGAGGACGGCGGTACGTCTGCCGCCGCGCGTGCCGGCGCCGCGGATGCGAAGTCGCATGAACGCTCCTTGAGGTGGAGGTGGGGGTGTTCGCGTGCGACGTGCGGATGCGGACCCGCCGGGGCCTCGTGCGGGGCTTCCTGTGGGCCCGCTGTGCGGGTTGGCGCTCATGGTGCGCGGTTGTCGTGGTCAGGTCAAGTGTGGACGGCGGTGATGGCGTGAACCGTTCCGCCCCGGGTAACGAGGATCACCGGGGTGAGCGGTGACCCGGCTGCCGTCGTACCGGAGGAGTTCCCGGCGACGGGTGACACCGCCTCGATGAGGGCCGAGGCCGAGGCCCTGCGTGACTACGGCAAGGCCCACGGCCGCCTCGCGAAGGTCACCGCCGACGTCGACCGCGTCCAGAGCCGCGCCGACGGCCATGTCCTCATCTCCACCGGCATCCCGGCCGAGGACGAGGCGATGAACCGGGCCGAGCGGGTGGCCGACGCATACGGCGGTTACGCCCGCAGCACCGCCAAGCCGGCGGATGCGGAGCGGCCGGCCGTCGTGACGGTCTACAACGTCTTCGGCGACCAGCTCCTCACCCGGCGCGTGGGCGGGAGGTGACGGGGCGGCACCCCCGGCCGGCGGTCCCGCAGCGCACGGGAAGCGCGCCACTCCGCGGGGAGTGGCGCGCTTCCGGGGAAGGCTCCGTACGCCGGGGCGGGAGGCTCAGTGCTCACCGGCCCGCGGTCGCGTGCGGGTCACCGGTGACGCCCGGACCGCCCGCCGTCGCGGTCGTCGCGGTCGCCGCGGTCGTCGTACCCCCAGGAGGTGGAGTCGATGAGGCGGCCGTGGTCGTTGCGGAGGGTCGCGGTGTCGTGGTCGCTGTCCCACACGGACTGGCGGCGGTCCTGGTAGAGGTCGCTCTCGCTGTCCCGGCCGGCACCGGTGTGCACGCGCACGGTCGCGTGGTCCTCCAGCCGGTAGTGCCGGAAGGTGTAGGTGTGGCCGTCCTCGTCCGACAGCGTCCACCCGTCGAGGTTCACGTCCCGGCGGCCGTCGTTGGTGAGCTCCACCCACTCCCTGTTCAGAGAGGCGTTGGAGCGGTCGTACCGGAGCGACGTGTGGTGCTGCGCGCCGCTGATGACCACGTGTGAGCGGTCCCAGTGGTGCGGGCGGCCGTGGTCACGGTCGGCGGCCGAGGCCGGCAGGGCCGCGGCGCCCACGACGGCGGTGGCCGCCACGACGGCGGCGGCGACACGGCGGCGGGTTGCGGAAGCGGATACGAACACGGACACGAGGTCCCCCTTCGCGAGGGTTGCGCACACCCCGCGGTGCGCGTCCCGGAACGCGGCGTGCGGAGTGCGGTGTACGGGTGGCGGCCGGTCGGCCGCACACCGACACCTTGCGGGGGAGGGCGTGGGTGATCGAGGAAGCGCGGGTGCTGTTACGGTTTGCGCATATTTCTGTGACTCTAGGGTGTAATGCCCATCGATGCTTCGGGCCGGCCCTCTTTCAGGCCGCCGATGAAGGAGTCGAAGGCCGCGGCCGGAAAGGTGAGGACGGCTCTCGCCGGGGCCTTGGAGTCGCGGACGGATATGTGGGTGCCGAGGTCGGCCACTTCGACGCAGGCGTCACCCTGGCCGCCTCCGGAGTAGGACGACTTCTGCCAGGTGCCAGGGGTCGGCATGTTCACAGCTCCTTCGCCAGCCGGTGGATGAAGTCACGCGACCGGTCGGGGTCGAGCGACACCGCCTTCACCCTACGGAAAAGCGTTCGATAGCGGCTGAGCTGAGCCTCGGCATCGATGAAGACCGGACCGACGGGGCCGTCGCGGACGATGGTGTCCAGCTTGGACACGGGGCCGCCCGCGTACACCATGCCGCTTCCGGCTCCGCCGAAACCGTCCAGGTCGAAGGGGATGACGCGGACAGTCACATGCGCGGCTTCGGAGAGCTCCAGTACACGGCCGAGCTGAATGCGTGTCGCGCGCCGATCTCCCACCCTGATGCGCAGCGCGGCCTCGTGGATCAACGCCTCGTACGGAACGGGTTCCGCGCGCTCGATGATGACTCTTCGCTTCATCCGGTGTTCCACCCAGCGCTCCACGTCGCTCTCCGGGAACTCGGGGTTCACGTAGGCGAAGAGGAGGCGGGCGTATTCGGCGGTCTGCAGGAGGCCCGGCAGATGCAGGAACTCCACGTCCCACCGGAAGCTGGCGTGATGCTCCAGCTCGGGCAAATCCATGAACGGTGTGGGGAGCCGGCCCCGGTACTCCTCCCACCAGCCGAGCGTCCTGTCGGTCGCCATCGTCACCAGTGCCTCGATGAGCGCGGCATCCGTACAGGAGTACTGAGCCGCGAGTCGCCGTACGCGTTCCTCGCTCACTCCTGCGGTTCCGGCCTCGATCTGACTCATCTGGGCAGAGTCCGTACCGAGGAGCGCGGCTGCCTCGCGTCCCTTGAGTCCCGCGGCTTCGCGAAGTTTCCGCAGTTCGATGCCCAGGCGTTCCTGCCGTGCGGTGGGCTGCTGTCTACGCGGGATGGCTTCCTCCCTCGGCTCACCAACTGTCGTGACCCAGTGCCTCGTTCGTGGGTAGATTACGGCAATAGCTTGCAGCGTCCCAAAATGTGGCCCTACCGTCGGTGACGGACGCACACGCAGCTGCGGAAGCGCACCGCGTCCTGAATCTCCCCTCACCGACCGGAGTTGATGACGCATGTCCGAGTGCGAGACGTGGGACTACACGCTCTACATCCCCAACGACCTCAGAGCGGTGACGGTCTGCCGCCGCACGCTCCGCGTGATCCTGACGCTGCACGGGCTGCCCGGCCTCGTGGAGACGGCGGAGCTGCTCGCGGCGGAGTTGGTGACGAACGCGGTGCGGCACACCAAGGGGCCGGCGGCGCTGCGGGTGCGCCGCTCGCCGCGGGGCCTGGTGTGGATCGGGGCGTGGGACACCGACCCGGAGCCGCCGCCACCGCCACGGCCGCTGGAGCGGGCCCTGGACCTGGAGGAGGGGCGGGGGCTGGGGCTGGTGACGGCCTGCGCGGAGTACTGGGGCTGGCAGCCGTCGGCCCGGTTCGGGGACCGGGGCAAGTACGTGTGGTGCGAACTCCCGGCGGCGTAGCTCGAGGCAGGGCTCACGGCGCCCGGACCGCGAGGTGTCCGGGCGCCGGGGGCCGTACGGGTCAGGTCACGGCAGCGCGTGCACGTGGGCTCCCACCGCGCTCGACCACGCGTTGCCCGACGCCGCGTCCCAGTTCGTGGACCAGGTCATCGCGCCCCGCAGGTCGGGGTAGGTCTTCGACGGCTTGAAGGAGCCGCAGTTCACGGCCTTCGTCAGGCAGTCCAGGGCGTTGTTCACCACCGTGGGGGAGACGTAGCCGCCGCCCGCCGCACGGGTGGAGGCGGGGAGGCCGAGGCCCACCTGGGACGGGGAGAGGCCGCCCTCCAGCTGGATGCAGGCGAGGGCCGTCAGGAAGTCGACCGTGCCCTGGCTGTAGACCTTGCCGTCGCAGCCCAGCATCGAACCGCTGTTGTAGTACTGCATGTTGACGACCGTGAGGATGTCCTTCACGTTCAGCGCGGTCTGGAAGTAGGACCCGGACGTCGACTGCATGTCGATCGTCTGCGGGGCCATCGTGATGATCAGGGACGAGCCCGCCTTCGCGGACAGGGAGCGCAGGGCCTGCGTCATGTAGGTCGGGTTGAGGCCGTTCTCCAGGTCGATGTCGACGCCGTCGAAGCCGTAGGTCTGCATCAGCGAGTAGACGGAGTTGGCGAAGTTCGCCGCCGAGGCCGCGTCGTTCACCGACACCGTGCCCTTCTCCCCGCCGATGGAGATGACGACCTTCTTGCCGGCCGCCTGCTTGGCCTTGATGTCGGCCTTGAACTGGTCGGCGGTGTAGCCGCCGAGGCCGGCGGAGTCCAGGGTGAAGGAGACGGCTCCCGGGGTCGACGTCGCGTCCGCGAAGGCGACCGCGATGATGTCGTAGGCGGAGGGGACGTCGGAGATCTTCTGCACCGTCGCGCCGTTGTCGAAGTTCTGCCAGTAGCCGGTCACCGCGTGCTTGGACAGGGTGCCCCCGCCCCCGCCCGAGCCGGAGGTCGTCGTGCCGGTCACGGAACCCGACCTGGCCGACTCGCCCGCCGCGTTGGCCGCCGTCACCTGGAAGGTGTACGACGTGGCGGCCGTCAGTCCGGTCACCGTGGCCGACGTGCCGGTCACCGCCGTGACCTTGGTGCCGTTCCGGTAGACGTTGTAGGCCGTCGCGCCCGACACCGCGGACCAGGACAGGGAGACCGAGGAGGACGTCGTACCGGTGACGGTCAGGCCGGCCGGGGCCGCCGGGACCGTCGGGGCCGGGTCGCCGCCTCCGCCGCCGTCGGGGCCGTAGACCGAGACGTCGTCGGCGTAGTAGGCCGCCTGGCCGTACCAGCCGTGGGTGTAGACCGTGACCGACGTCGTGGACGCGCCCGTCGTGAAGGTCGTCGACAGCTGCTTCCACGCGGAGGAGTCCGGGGTCCACGTCGAGACGTCCGTGGTGCCCGTGCCCGTCACGCCCAGGTACGAGTAGCCGCCCTGCACCCACGCGCTCAGCGTGTACGTCGCGTTGGGCTTGACCGCCACCGCCTGGGTGCACTGGGCGTTGTCCTGGCCGGCCGGGGTCGCCTTCAGTGCCGCGGTGCCGCCGTGCGCCGGGGAGGAGACCGTCGTGCCGCTGCCGGCCGAACAGGTCCAGTTGGCCAGGCCGGACTCGAAGCCCGCGTTCTTGACGTTGTTCACGTCCGCCGCGGCCGCCGGGGAAGCGGCGAGGCCCGCGACCGAGAGGGCCAGGGCGGTGGCGGCGGACCACGTCGCGAGCCGCCGTCTGCGGGGTCTGGGTGTGCCTGGTGCGCGGTCCACTGGAGCCTCCGGTGGGGAGTTGGCGGGGAGGGGGAGAGGACGGTGGCCACCGCTTGCCCTACAAGTTGGTCCAGACCAATCCGGGTGTCAAGAGGTCCAGACCAAACCCGTTTCCGGTCGGCGGCACAACCTGTCCGGGTTTGGCGGCAGTTGTGCCGGGACAGTTGCACACCGGCTCCACAAACGCTGTTCTCCGGCCAACGGGCCGTGGATACAGTGCTCAGGTAGTCACGCAATGAAGTCGTCCCGGCGCACTGGAGTGACACCGGTGGGCCCGGCGGGTGTGAAGAGCGGGGAGCTGCGCGTGCCAACTGCCATTGCCGTGACCAGTGCCGACACGGCGCTGCCGGCACAGGACGAACGGACCGTGCCGGCCGTCGTGCTGGAGGGTCTCGACCGCAAGCCGCTGGAGCAGGCCCTCGCCGAACTCCACACCCTGACCGAGCAGCACGGATACCTGGTCGTCGTGTGCTCGCAGGCCACCCCGGAACCGGTCGTACGGCGGCTTCACACCCTGCGCTCCCTGTTGGAGAGCGACCGCATCGCCCTGTTCCGGCCCGGCCTGCCACCGCTCGGCATCGCCGTCCTGGCCCGGCAGCTGCGCCAGCTCGCCTCCTGCGACCTCGGCCCGGGCGTGCTCGCCTCCGCCGGCCGGCTGCTCACCCACTACATCCACGCCGGCGCCGTCCTCGGCTCCGTCGCCAGGCTTGACCGGGTCCCGGTCGGGCTGAAGGCGCACGCCAGATCCTGGGTGCCGGGCAGCCAGTTCGCCGTCCTCGCCCATCCCGACCCCCAGCTCGTCAAGGTCGCGCCCGACGTCACCCTCAAGGGGCCCGAGTTCAGCACCTGGATGCTGGTCGCCAAGGGGCAGCTGCAGAGCGACTGGGTGGCCGGCCTCGGTACCCGGTGGGGCGTGCACGGACTGCGTGAGACACCGCTGCCCGCCGAGTCCCCCGTGTGGTGGGGAACCGGCCGCATGGTCGAGTTCTGCGGCTACCTCGCCGACCTCTCCGTCCTCTACCAACTGGTCACGTCCGTGCGGCAGACCAGCTGTCACTGGTGCGGCCTCGACGTCATCGGAGACCGCTGCGTCTTCTGCTCCGCTACCGCGCCGCCCGCCCACGAACCCGCCGCGCCCCGCGCCCTGGAACGCGGCAGGCAACGCACTCCCGCCTGACCTGACCTGACCTGACCTGACCTGACCGGACCGGCCACCGCCACTCGGCCACGGCCCCTCGGAATCCGACCGCCCCGACCCGAACGCCCCGACCGCCCCGACCGACCGGATCACGACCCTCACATCCCGCTCGACCGATTCCCCCAATGAGGTTGCACGGTTCATGAACTCCCGTCAGCGCCGCGGCGTGATACTCCTGATCCTGTCGGCCCTGTGCGCTCTGGGCGCGTTCGCCGGCGTGCTCTCCGTCGTCCACGACGCGAACTCCAAGGTCGGGCCCGAGGTCACCGCCTACCGGGTCAGGTCCGAGGTGAAGCCGTACACCGCGCTGGACACGGGCCAGTTCGAGAAGATCGAGATGCCGAAGCGGTGGCTGTCCGGCAACGCCGTCACCGACCTCCGGCAGATCCGCGGCAAGATCGCCGTGACCACCCTGCGCGCGGGCTCCCTGCTCCAGACCGACATGGTCGTGGACCAGCCGGCCCTCCAGCCCGGCCAGCAGGAGGTCGCCATCATGATCGACGCGGCGACCGGCGTCGCCGGCAAGATCACCCCCGGTTCGCGCGTCAACGTCTACGCCACCTTCCAGGGGAAGAAGGAGGGCGACCCCGACCAGTCGAAGATCATCGTCACCGACGCCCGGGTCCTCGACGTCGGCCAGCTCACCGCCCTCGAACCCGACAAGGACAGGACCCAGCAGCCCACCGAGGCCGTCCCCATCACCTTCGCGCTGTCCACCATCGACGCCCAGCGCATCACCTACGCCGAGTCCTTCGCCGAGCGCGTCCGGCTCGCGCTCGTGGCTCCCGGCAGCGAGACCAGCGTTCCCGACAAGGACCGCACCTACGAACTCTCGACGGACAAGTGAGAGGCGGCCCGCATGCCCACCAGGATCCTCCCGGCCGGCGCTGACCCGGACGCCGTCCGCTCCCTCGTCACGCTGCTCAGCCAGCTCCCCGACGCCGAGCCGCAGCCTCCGGTGACCGACTCCACCCAACTGGTCGACGCCCTCGCCCGGGTCGCCGCCGAGTCGGTCGACGAACTGCCGGAAGTGGTCGTCGTCCACGAACGCATCGGCCCGGTCCCCGCCCTGGAGCTGATCCGCGAGGTCGCCCTGCGCTTCCCGGCCGTCGGCGTCATCCTCGTCACCACCGACGCGAGCCCCGGCCTGTTCGCCGCCGCGATGGACTCCGGCGCCCGCGGTCTGGTCTCGCTCCCGCTGTCGTACGAGGAACTCGCCAGCCGCGTCCAGGCCGTCGCCCAGTGGTCGACGGGGGTACGACGGCACCTCGGGCACGGTGCCGAGGTGCCGTCCGGGGCCGGCGGGACCGTCGTCACGGTCAGCGGGGCCAAGGGAGGTGTGGGCGCGACGCTGGTCGCCGTCCAGCTGGCCCTCGCCGCCCAGGCGTCCGGCCGCGCCACCGCGCTGGTCGACCTCGACCTCCAGACCGGCGACGTCGCCTCCTACCTGGACATCCAGTTCCGCCGGTCCGTGGCCGACCTGGCCGCCATCACCGACATCTCGCCCCGGGTCCTCGCCGACGCCCTCTTCCGCCACGACACCGGTCTCGCCCTGCTCCTCGCCCCCGGCGAGGGCGAACGCGGCGAGGAGGTCACCGACCGCGTCGCCCGCCAGATCGTCAGCTCCCTGCGCTCGCGCTACGAGGTCGTCGTCGTCGACTGCGGTGCCCAGCTCAGCGGCGCGGGCGCGGCGGTCGTCGAGATGGCCGACACCGCGCTGCTGGTCACCACGCCGGACGTGATCGCCGTACGCGCCGCCAAGCGGACCGTACGGATGTGGGACCGGCTGCAGATCCGCAAGGCCGAGGAGACGACGGTGGTCGTCAACCGGCACACCCGGAACACGGAGATCCAGCCCGCGCTGGTGCAGCGCATCACGGGCACGGCGCTGGCGCGCACGGCCGTGCCCGCCAACTTCAAGGAGCTGCAAGGCGTCGTGGACGCCGGGCGAGTACACGAGCTGGACGCCAGGAGCACGGTGAAGCAGGCGCTGTGGGCGCTCGCGGGGGAGCTGGGGCTGGTGCGGGCCGCGGACGAGGGGAGCGCCGGTTCCCACCGGGGCGGCGGCCGGGGACCGGTGGGCTTCCGGCGGCGGAAGGAGTGAGCGTGCGATGAGACCGCCGGACGGTGACCGGGGACAGGTGAGCGTCGAGTTCCTCGGGATGACACCGCTGATCATCCTGACGCTGGTGCTGATGTGGCAGGCCGTGCTCGTGGGGTACACCTTCACGCTCGCGGGGAATGCTGCGGACGAGGCGGTGCGGGCGGGGACGGCGGCGCCGCGGGGAGAAGCACGTCGGGCCGCGTGCGCCGAGGCAGGGCTGAAGCACCTGTCGGCGGCGTGGAGGGGGGATGCGAGCGTGGAGTGCAGTCCGTCCGGCTATGTCACGGCCGACGTCTCCCTCAAGGTCCCGGTCCTCTTCCCGGGTGCGATCTCCTTCCCCGTCACCGTGCACGGCCACGCCGGGGCCGTGGAGGAGGTGAAGCACTGAGATGCGCTGGCGCACAGGGCGCGACCGGGGCCAAGTGGCCATCGAATACCTGGGGTTCGTCCCCGTCCTGCTGATCGTCGGGCTGGCCGGCATCCAGCTCGGCGCCGTCGCCTACGCCGCCGAGCAGGCCGGTACGGCGGCCCGGGCGGGAGCGCGGGCGGCGTCCCTGGGGCAGGACCCCGGGCAGGCGTGCGCGCAGGCCGTCAGCGGCGCGCTCAGCGTGTCGTGCGGCGAGGACGGGGGCGGCGCCGACTCGGTCACCGTCACCGCCCGCGTCACCATCCCCACGATCCTCTGGAGCTTCGGTGACGCCACCAAGACCGCCACCATGCCCCGCGACCACTGACCGAGGAGTTGCAGACCCATGAGCCTGCGGGCACGCATCAGCACTCCGGAGGAGCACGGCAGCCGGGGCGAGGACGGGCACCTGGTCGCCTCCTACCGGGCCAAGCTGCTGGAGGAGATCGACCTCGCGGAGATGAGCTCGCTGGCCGCCGCCGAGCGCAGGGCGCGCCTGGAGCGGGTGCTCGGGCACATCATCAGCCGCGAGGGCCCGGTGCTGTCGACCGTCGAGCGGTCCCAGCTGATCCGCCGGGTCGTGGACGAGGCGCTCGGTCTCGGCATCCTCGAACCCCTCCTGGAGGACGCGTCGATCACCGAGATCATGGTGAACGGCCCCGACGCGATCTTCGTGGAGCGCGGCGGCCGGGTGGAGCAGCTGCCCCTCCGTTTCGCCTCCGCCGACCAGCTGATGCAGACCATCGAGCGGATCGTGTCGACGGTCAACCGCCGCGTCGACGAGTCGAACCCGATGGTGGACGCCCGCCTCCCCTCCGGCGAACGCGTCAACGTCATCATCCCGCCGCTGTCCCTGACCGGCCCGATCCTCACCATCCGCCGCTTCCCGCGGTCCTTCACCCTCCAGGAGCTGATCGGCTTCGGCTCGCTCGACGAGCACATGGTGTACCTGCTGGCGGGGCTGGTGCAGGCGAAGTTCAACATCATCGTCTCGGGCGCGACCGGCACCGGGAAGACGACCCTGCTGAACGCCCTGTCCGGGCTGATCCCCCGGCACGAGCGCATCATCACCATCGAGGACTCGGCCGAACTCCAGCTCCAGCAGACCCACGTGGTCCGCCTGGAGTCGCGCCCGCCGAACGTGGAGGGCAAGGGGCAGGTCTCCATCCGCGACCTGGTCCGCAACTCCCTGCGGATGCGCCCGGACCGGATCGTGGTCGGTGAGGTGCGCGGCGGCGAGTCCCTGGACATGCTCCAGGCGATGTCCACGGGCCACGACGGATCGCTGGCGACCGTGCACGCCAACAGCGCCGAGGACGCTCTCACCCGGCTCCAGACCCTGGCCTCCATGTCCGACGTCGAGGTCCCGTTCGTCGCCCTGCACGACCAGATCAACAGCGCCGTCGACGTCCTCGTCCAGCTCACCCGGTTCGCCGACGGCGCCCGCCGGATCACCGAGATCGCGCTGCTCGACAGCCATGGCGGGGAGCCGTACCGGCTGGCCACGGTCGCCCGGTTCGAGGCCCGGCCCATGACCCCCGACGGCCGTGTCCACGGCGCCTTCCGGTACTTCCCGCTGCCCCGCCGTACCGCCGACCGCCTCTACATGGCGAACCAGCCCCTCCCGCAGGCCTTCGGCGTCGCCCACACCGACGACCAGCTCGCCACCCGAGAAGCCAGGTAGGCCGCCCATGGAACTGCGCACCCTCGTCCAGCTCACCACCGGTGTGGCGCTGCTGGCCTGTGTCCTGGCGGTGGCCGGCGTGCACGCCTACGCCTCCGGCCGGGCCCGGCGCGCCGCCCTCGTCGACCGCCTCGCGCACACCGGCCCCCGGCCGGCCGACGGCCGCAGACGCCGCTTCCGGGGCGTGGACCGGCGACTGCGCCGTACCCGCCTCGGCCGCCGGCTCGAACTGCGGCTGGCGGCGACCGGCCTGGACCTCACACCGGGCGAGTTCTTCACGTACATGCTCGCCACGGTCGCCGCGCTCTGGCTGATCGGCCAGGCCACCCTGGCCCCCTTCTTCGGCCCGCTCGCCGGACTCCTCGGCGTCTGGGCGGCGGTGCAGTTCCTCAACTGGCAGCGCCAGAAGCGCATCGAACGCTTCATCGGCCAGCTTCCCGAACTCGCCCGCATCCTGGCCAACGCCACCCAGGCCGGCCTCGCCCTGCGCACCGCGATCGGCATGGCGGCGGAGGAACTGGAGGCCCCGGCCGGCGAGGAACTGGCCAAGGTCGCCGACCAGCTGGCCATCGGCCACTCCCTGGACGACGCGCTCGGCGAGCTGGCCGGCCGCCTCCCGTCCCGCGAACTGGTCGTCCTCGTCACCACGCTGGTGCTGTCGAACCGGGCGGGCGGCCAGGTGGTGTCGGCGCTGCGCAACCTGACCGAGACCCTGGAGGAGCGCAAGGAGACCCGGCGCGAGATCCGCACCCAGCTCTCCCAGGTGACCATGACGTCGTACGCCGTCCCCGTCCTCGGCGTCGGCGCACTGCTCCTCATGAACGGCGTGAAGTCCGGCGCGCTCGACCGCATGACCGGCTCACCGGTCGGCCAGGCGTGCGTGATCATCGCGTTCGCCATGTACGCCGTCGGGTTCGTCCTCATCCGCCGCATGAGCCGGATCGACGTGTGAGGGAGGTGAACCCGTGGCATTCCTACTCGCCCTGCTGATGGCCCTCGGCGTCTGGGGCGTCTTCACCGGCGTCCGCATGTACCGCGCCGACGCCAGGCTCCCCGCCGACCTCGCCGTCGCCCTGGAGGTCGGCGCCACCCGCACCGGCGCGGTCGGCTCGGTCATCGACCGCATGGGCATGCGCTACGCCCCGGCCGTGCTGCGCCTGATGGGCCCGCGCCTGGTGGCCAGGTACCGTCGGCGGATCGACCTCGCGGGCAACCCCGGCGGCCTGACCATCGACCGTTACGCGGCCCGCCGCGCGGTCTACGGCGCCCTCGGTGGCGTCGGCTTCCTGGTCTTCCTGCTGCGCGGCCAGTGGTTCGTGGCGCTGCTCCTGCTGCTGTTCGGCGCGCTGTGGACGGAGGTCGGCATCTGGTCGGCGATCCGCGTCCGCAGGGACGTCATCGAACGCACACTGCCGGACTTCCTGGACGTGCTGGCGGTGGTGGTCAGCGCCGGCCTCGGCTTCCGCCAGGCCCTGGACCGGGTCGCCACCCGCTACGAGGGCCCGTGGGCGGACGAACTGCGCATCACCCTGCGCCAGATGGACCTCGGCGTGAGCCGGCGCCAGGCGTTCGCGGAGCTCAGGAGGAGGAACGACTCCGAGCAGGTCGCCATGTTCGTGACGGCGCTGCAGCAGGGCGAGGAACTGGGCGCGCCCATCGTGGACACCCTGGTCTCCCTGGCCAAGGACATGCGCCGCACCGACGCGCAGAACGCCCGCCGCAAGGCCGCGCGCGCGGTGCCCAAGGCCACGCTGATGATCACCACGTTCATGGTCCCGGCGACGATGCTGCTGCTGGGCGCGGGCCTGCTGCTCGGCTCCGGGGTGGACTTCGGCTCGCTCACGGGGAAGTGAGGACGGGCATGGCGGTGGCGGGGCTGACGGCGCGGACGAGGCCCGGGAGGCGGGAGGCGGTGGCGCGTCCCGGGACGGGGCTGCGGCTGAGGCGGGCGGGCGGGCGGTTCGTGCGCCGGGCGGCCGCGCGCCGGGCGGCCGCACGTGAGGCCGTTTCCGGCCAGGCCGGTTCGCGTCGGGCGGTCTCCCCGGCCGAGCCCTCCGAGAAGCTCCAGATCCGCGCCCTGCAGGCGATGTGCCGCCAGGTCTTCGGCTTCCGGCTGGCGATGATCGTCGTGTCGGCCCCCGCCGCCCTGCTCAACGCGGCCCCCGGCCTGGGCGCCCGCCTGGTCGGCGCGGCCGTGGTCGTCACCTTCATGGTGTCCTACGTCCTCTTCCGCGACTGGGAACGCTTCGGCCCCCTCCTGCTGCGCCACCCCAGCCTGCTGGCCGCGGACACCCTCTTGGGCTCGTTCCTGCTGGTCTCCGCGGGCCCGGACACCACCCTCGCCTACGTCAGCGTCTGCACCCCCCTGCTGGCCGGCCTGGTCTACAGCTGGCGCGGCGCGGCCTGCTTCGCGTCCCTGCAGTCCCTGATCCTGCTGCTGGTCCACGCCACCCTGAAGGCCGACCGGCACGCGCCGGTCGCCGAGGCCCTCCTCCTGCCCGGCCTGTGCGTCATCGCCGGTGCCATGGGCTCGACCCTGCGCAACCTGATGCTCCGCTTCGGCTCCGCGACCCAGGCCCTGACCACGGTGCAGGCCCGCCTCGCGGCGGCGGAGGCGGTGAGCGCCGAGCGCGCCCGGCTGGCCCGCGAGATGCACGACTCCGTCGCCAAGACCCTGTACGGCGTGGCACTCGCGGCGGACGGCCTGGCGGCGACCGCTTCGGCCGACGCCCCGGATCCCGCCCGCGTCAGACAGCAGGCGGAACTGGTGTCCCGCTCGGCGCGCAGGGCGGCGGCGGAATCCCGGGAACTGCTGACGGACCTGCGCCGGGACCAGCCGGAGGGAACGGCCTGGAATCCGTTCTGGGACGAACTGGACCGGCAGGCGCTGGCCTTCACCGACCGCACGGGCCTGCGGGTCACCTGCCACCGGCCGCGGGCCGACCCCGCCCCGCTCCCGTCCGCCGTGGCCCGACACGTCCTCTCCATCGCCGCGGAGGCACTGGAGAACGCCCACCGCCACGCGTCGGCGACCCACGTGGACGTACGCGCCGCGGTCGACGGCCGGCTGCTGACGCTCACGATCCACGACGACGGCACCGGCCTGCCGCCCGGCACCACCCTGGAAAAGCTCCGCACGTCCGGCCACTTCGGGCTGCTCGGCATGGTCGAACGGGCCGCACAGGCGGGCGCCCGCATCCGTGTCGGCAGGGGCGCGCACGACCGGGGCACGGAAGTACGCCTGGACATCCCCCTGCCCACCCCCACCCCTCCGCCCCCCGACCCCCGGGCATGACCCGAGAGGAGGCACCATGCGGCCACCGCACTGCACCCCCCGGCCGGCCTTCCCGCCGCCGGCGCCGGATCCGGCGCCGTTGAGGCTGCTGGTCGCCGACGACAACCCCGTGGTCCGCGCCGGTCTGACGGCCCTGCTCTCGGGCCGTGCCGACACCACGGTGGTGGCGGAGGCGAGGGACGGGCGCGAGGCGTACGAGGAGGCGCTCCGGCACCGGCCGGACGTCATCCTCCTCGACGTCCGCATGCCCGGAGTGGACGGAATCTCGGCGTTGCCCCACCTGGTGCGGCTGGCCCCCGTCATGATGCTCACCTACAGCCACGAGACGGAGACCGTACGGGAGGCGCTGCGGCTGGGGGCGGGGGGATATCTGGTGCACGGCGAGTTCACCACGGAGCAGTTGGTACGGGCGGTGCGGGATGTGCGGGAGGGCCGGCCGCATGTCACGCCCGGCGCGGCGAGAGCGTTACTGACATCACTCCGGGAAGATGCACCTGCACACGGAGATCCCAACTCCCCTGAATTGCCAACAGATTCACCCTCCCCGACCCTTTCGCGATTGCAACCCTCTGTGGGACAGTCGTTCCGGTCACGGTTCCGGCTGAGTACGAGGGAGGCGGAGATCATGGACCTCATCGCGTCCGGGATGACCAACCAGCAGATCGCCGCCGCCTGCTTCATCAGCGAGAAGACGGTGAAGAACCACATCAACCACATCTTCGCCAAGCTCCACACCACGACGAGGTCCCAGGCCGCGGCCAAGTGGCTGGGGGTGGCCTGACGTGGGGGCGAAGGGGAGGGAATGGGTCCGCGGCTGGGCCCCCGGGCCCTTGGGCCCCGGGACGACCGGGCCGTACGTTGCCCGAACCGGAGGCGAAGCTGGAGGGGAACACCGTGAGCAAATGGTTCAACACCACCGTCGTGTATCTGCAGTCCCGCGCCGCGCGGAGCGACAAGGGGCAGACCGCGGTGGAGTACCTCGGCATCATCGCGGTGGTCGTGGCGATCGTCCTGGCGATCACCGGCACGAGCATCGGTCAGACGATCTTCGACGCGATCAGGAACAAAATCAGCGAGGTCACCGGCGGCTGAATGACCTACGCCGCGACGCGGGGCAGGCCTTCCCCATCTACATCACGGTGGTGGCGGGCCTGCTCTTTCTTGCGTTGGCCTATCTGGCCGTCGGCCAGGCCGCGGTGAACCGGAGCGGCGCCCAGACGGCGGCGGATGCGGCAGCGCTCGCGGCGGCCCAGGACGAACGGCACCAGCTCACGCAGCAGTGGAGGTCGGTTCTGCGTGACCCCGAGAAGTGGCAGGAGATCTTCGAGGGCAACGTGACGCTCGATGATCCCTGCGGGCGGGCCCGCCAACTGGCCGCGCAGAACGACGCCGAAGTGTACAACTGCTTCGCCCCGGCCTTGCTGAAGTTCCGCGTCGACGTACAGACCGACAAATCCGTCGGCCGATCTGTCGTACCGGGCAGCGAGAACTACATGTCCAAGGCGTCCGCCGTCGCCGAAATAGAAGCCCTCTGCGGCCCCACGCCCGTCGCTCAGGGAGCCGAGGACGGCAACCTGCCTGACCTGACCTGCAAGGACGGCAAGGTCTGGCGTCTGAAGCCGGACGACGCAACAGGACTCCCGAAGCCTGAAGACCTTTTCGACGTCCACCTGACCGACTCATGAACGAACGATCGATGACGAAGGAAGCGGAGCGATGAGCATTCGGTTCACTGCGAAGGCTCGCAGGGGGATGGTCGCGTTGACCGTTGCGGCTGGTCTGGCCGTGGGTGCAGCCGGTTGCGGCGGGGGCGGTGGTGACGACAAGAAGCCCGAGGGGGCAGCGCCGACTTCCCGGACGTCGGGATCCGACCCGAGCACCCAGGAGGGGCAGACGGACGAGCCGCTGGCCGAATTGAAGGGTACGGGCGGCCTGCTCCTCCAGATCACCTCCGCACAGCGTGATTCCGGTGGCTTCGTCACGGTGAACGGCACCCTGAAGAACGACGGGGCCAAGGACCTCCTCATTCCGGCCGCCCTCAGCGGCAACGAAACCGAGATCACCAAGAACGGCCCGTCTCTTGGTGGAGCGACCCTCGTCGACTCCAAGGGGAAGAAGCGCTACTACGTACTGCGTGACACAGAAGGGCGCCCACTCACCACAACCGGGCTGAACACGCTCAAGGGTGGGCAGACACTACCGGTCTTCATGCAGTTTCCCTCCCCGCCCGCGGACATCACCGAGGTGACCCTCCAACTCCCCACCCTCTCCAGCGCCACCGTCAAGATCTCCGGATGAGGCCGAAGTGATCACCACCCGCCTTTCCGTCGCCGTGGCCGTCACCCTGCTCCTCGCCGTCACCCCGGCCCGGGCCGACGACACCGGTCCCAGCGATCCCCCCGGCACCGAGCCCACCGCCACCGCCCCCGTCGACGTCGACCCCACCGACCCCGACCTCAAGCTCCCCGAAGGCGCCACGCTCGCCGCGGCCAAGGTGCTGGACATCAAGTCGGTCGTCGAGGAACAGAGTGGGGACGAGCGGCGCGAGGACACCAACGCCGACGTGACCTTCGCCCTGCAGGCCGAGGTGCTGTTCGGCAAGGACAGCGCCAGGCTCGGCGAGGAGGCGAAGGGCCGCATCGGCACCATCGCCGAGGAGATCAGGAAGCAGAACGCGACCCAGGTCCGCGTCTTCGGCTTCACCGACGACCTCGGCTCCGCCGCCCACGGCGACATCCTCTCCCGGCAGCGCGCCAACGCCGTGCAGGCCGTACTCGACCAGGACCTGAACTCCCCGTCCATCACCTTCGACGTCCGCGGCTACGGAGAGCAGTACCCCATCGCCGACAACTCCTCCGAGGAGGGCCGGCGGAAGAACCGGCGCGTCGAGGTGACCTTCCCCCGTACCCGGCAGTGACCGCCGACGCCCGCCGACGCCGTCCCGTGGTCCCGCGGACCGGCCCGGTCGTCCGTCCTCAGTGTGTCTCCTCCACCTCCACCCGGACTCCCGCCCGGATGCCCCACCCCGCCATCGCCCCCGCCCCCGCCTCCAGCACGTGCCGTGCCCGCAGGCGGGGCAGGCCCAGGCGGCCCGGAATCATCGTGCGGACGGCGATGACCGTCAGCCGCCGGTCGAGGTAGGCCACGTCGATCGGGATCCGCATCCCGAACGTGTGCACCCCGCTCGCCGGCGACAGCAGCATCGCCCCGTCCACCGAGTCCCGGCCCAGGAGCCCCTTCGTCCGCGCCCGGTAGGAGGCCGAGATCTCCAGCGGGACTTGAGCGGTGAGCACCTCCCCGGAGGCCGCCCGCACGACCAGCCGTCCTCGTCCGTCCCGTCGGCGCCCCATGCCCCGTCCTCCCCGCCCGCCGCCGCCAACCCGCCGGGCCCGTAATTGTGTTGCTCATTCCCGTCATCCCCACTAGGAAGGGCGTCATGACAGGAATCGGTGTCGTGTTCCGCCCCCAGCTTCCGCCCGAGCGGCTTCGGTCCGTCGCCCGCCTCGCCGACGACGTGGGCCTCGAGGAGCTGTGGCTGTGGGAGGACTGCTTCCTGGAGGGCGGGGTGTCCACGGCCGCCGCCGCGCTCGCCTGGACGGAGCGGGTCCGGATCGGCATCGGGCTGCTGCCCGTGCCGCTCAGGAACGTGGCCGTGACCGCCATGGAGGCCGCCTCACTGGAACGCATGTTCCCCGGCCGGGCCGTCCTGACCGTGGGGCACGGAGTGCAGGAGTGGATGGGACAGGTCGGCGCCCGGGCCGCCTCACCGCTCGGACTCCTCGGTGAGCACCTCGACGCCCTGCGCGCCCTGCTGCGCGGTGAGAGGCTCAAGGTGCGCGGACGGTACGTCCAGCTCGACGACGTCGCCCTCGACTGGCCCCCGCGTCGCCCGGTCGACATCCTCGCGGGCGGTACCGGCCCCCGTACGCTCCGGCTCTCCGGCGAGAAGGCCGACGGCACCCTCCTGACCGCCGCCACGCCGGCGGCCGGGGTACGGCGGGCCCGGGAACTCGTCGAGGAGGGGCGACGGGCGGCCGGGCGCAGCGGCCCGCACCGGATCGTCGTCTACCTCCTGGCCGCCACGGGGGCCGGCGCCGACGCCCGGCTGCGCGCCGAACTCGCGGCCGAGGGGCTGACGCCGGTGCCGGACCTGGGCGTCGCCGGGGACGCGGACGCGGTGGCCGAGGCGGTGCGGCGACTGGCCGAGGCCGGTGCGGACACGGTCGTACTGCAGCCGACGGCGGACGAGCCCGACCCGGAGGGCTTCGTACGGTTCACCGCCGAGGAGGTCCGGCCCCTGGTGGGGTGAGGACCGGACGCGCGGCGGTTCCCGTGGGCCCCGGGGGAGCAGCGGGCGGCCCGCGCGGCCGTCGCTCACGGACGCGGTGGCCGGGGGCTTCGCACCACGCCCTGCGATCATGACGCCATGACTGCGCACCGTTCTTTCGAAGACCTCGTGGCCGAGGCGGTCGCCGTGCCCACCGACGGGTGGGACTTCGCGTGGTTCGAGGGGCGGGCCACCGAGGCGCGGCCCTCGTGGGGGTACGCCGTCTCGGCGGGGGAGCGGCTGGCCGGAGCCGGAGCTGTGCTGGACATCCAGACCGGGGGCGGGGAGGTGCTGGACTTCGCGCTGGGCCGGGCGGAGCCGTCCCGGCCCGTGCTGGTCGCGGCGACCGAGGGCTGGCCGCCGAACGTGGCCAGGGCGACCGCCCTGCTCCGGCCGCGCGGTGTCGTCGTCGTCGCCGCCCCGGACGACGCTCCGCTGCCGTTCGCGGACGAGGCGTTCGACCTGGTCCTCAGTCGGCACCCGGTGCGCCCCCACTGGGACGAGATCGCCCGGGTACTGCGGCCCGGCGGCACCTATCTCGCCCAGCACGTGGGGCCGGCCAGCGTCTTCGAACTGGTCGAGTACTTCCTGGGGCCGCAGCCGGAGGAGGTGCGCCGCGCCCGCGACCCCGAGCGGGAGCGGGCCGGCGCCGAGGCGGCGGGACTGGAGGTCGCCGGGCTGCGGGCGGAGCGCCTGCGGATGGAGTTCCGGGACATCGCCGCCGTCGTCCACTTCCTGCGCAAGGTCGTCTGGATGGTCCCGGGCTTCACGGTCGAGGCGTACGAGCCCCGTCTCCGGGCACTGCACGAACGGATCGAGCAGCAGGGGCCGTTCGTCGCGCACAGCGCCCGGCACCTCTTCGACCTGCGCAAGCCCGCCCTCTGACGAAACCGGCGGACAGCCGGAAAGCGGTGCGATCCGGCCAGGGGTTCTCCCGGGGTTCTCCAGGGGTTTCCACATTGTTATCCATCACGGTTCACATGAGCCCCACCTGTCACGTAGGTTCAGACCAAGGTAATTCGCGTGAGCAAAGCTGCGCGGCCGGTACCGCGCAGTGGAGGGGGCTGCGCGGTGCCGTGAAGCCGGTGATCGCCGCCAGGCGTCCGGGCGGAGCGGTCAAGTCCCGTTCGCCCGTCGGGTCGCCCATCGGGGGGACGCCGGGGCCAACACGCCGATGTGACCCCAAGTTGGCCTAATCCCTGTGAATTCTTTCATTCCGGCTGGATTCACCTGGGAATCCACTGCGAACCGGCCTCGGGGAGCAACTGAAGCCCGCATTCCGCGGCCATTGGGGCGTTGCCGGGTGATTCCGGAGAGTAGTTGTGGCGCGCCGATGCACCCACCATCCCTCACGAAGGGTTATGGTGGAAACCCCCCCTCGGGCCGGTCCGTCTCCCCCCCACGGACCGGCCCGTTTTTTTCATGCGGCGGCCGGGAACCTCCCGGCCGGGTGCCGGCGTCCCCCTCACGGACGCGGGACCGTGCTCGATGTGCGGCTGCGCCGCGTGGGCGCGACCGGCCCCCAACGGCCCCCCCGGACGCCGGTGTACGGACCAGGACCCCAAGCCCGGGCCGGGACCAGCCCTCCGGCAGCGGTAGGCTCAACGGCTCCGGCACCCATACCCCGCGCCCAACCCCCGGAGGGTCACGTGAACCTGCGCGACAAGCTGCGCGGCCTGCTCGTCAGGCTCTACGCACGCCGGGTGGAAGGCCACCTGGACCACGCTCAGGTGCCCAAGCACATCGGCGTCATCATGGACGGCAACCGCCGCTGGGCGAAGGCGTCCGGTTCCACCACGGTCCACGGTCACCGGGCCGGTGCCGAGAAGATCGAGGAGTTCCTGGGCTGGTGCTCCGAGACGGACGTCGAGGTCGTCACCCTGTGGCTGCTGTCCACCGACAACTTCGACCGTCCCCGGGACGAGCTGGTCCCCCTGCTCGGCATCATCGAGGACGTCGTCCGCACCCTCGCCGCCGACGGCCGCTGGCGCGTGCACCACGTCGGCACGCCGGACCTGCTGCCCTCGCAGATGCAGACGGCGCTGAAGGAGGCCGAGGAGGCCACCGCCCACATCGACGGGATAGTGGTCAACGTCGCCATCGGCTACGGCGGCCGGCAGGAGATCGCCGACGCCGTGCGCTCCATGCTGCACGACGCGCACGACCGGGGTGTGTCCATGGAGGACCTCGCCGAGTCCGTCGACGTCGACATGATCGGCCGTCACCTCTACACCGGCGCCCAGCCCGATCCGGACCTGGTCATCCGCACCAGCGGCGAGCAGCGGTTGTCCGGATTCATGCTCTGGCAGACCGCTCACTCGGAGTACTACTTCTGCGAGGTCTTCTGGCCGGCCTTCCGGAAGGTCGACTTCCTGCGCGCCCTGCGCGACTACGCCGCACGTCATCGCCGTTACGGCGGCTGAACCGGCCCGTACCGCCCCGTCGCCGCCCGGTGACGGGGCGGTGTCGCTTACCCCGGTTCGCGGACCTGTAACAAGGAGTTCACCAGCACGCTGTTGGCCGCATTTGCATGGCGGCGCATGTTCGAGGGCATAAACGAAACAGGTCGACACCCGAACCACGGGTGTCGGATCTCAGCGGGCGGCACGGGGCCGTCCGCCCGGGAGGCCCTTTGCACCAGCCCGACCGTGCGGTCACGGCACGGAAGCAGCCGCGGGGGGGCCGGTTCACGGCCCGCCGTGCGTGGGGCCAGACACCGGTCCAGCATCACTTCGTCGCTCCCCGACCTCATCCGAGGGGGTACGTCCTTCCGTGGTGACCAGCACAAAGCGCCATAAGCCCGACCGGCGCACCTATGTTCTCGACACCAGCGTCCTGCTGGCCGACCCGAACGCCCTGACCCGTTTCGACGAGCACGAGGTCGTGCTCCCCATCGTCGTGGTCACGGAGCTGGAGGCCAAGCGGCACCATCCCGAACTCGGCTACTTCGCCCGCCAGGCCCTGCGCCTGCTGGACGACTACCGGGTGAAGAACGGTCGCCTCGACGCCCCCATCCCGATCGGGGAACTCGGCGGGACGGTCCGGGTCGAGCTCAACCACTCGGACCCCAGCGTGCTGCCCACCGGCTACCGCCTGGGGGACAACGACTCCCGCATCCTCGCGGTGGCCCGCAACCTGCAGGCCGAGGGGTTCGACGTCACCGTCGTGTCGAAGGACCTGCCGCTGAGGATCAAGGCGTCCTCGGTCGGCCTCCTCGCCGAGGAGTACCGGGCCGAGCTGGCCATCACGGACAGCTCGGGCTGGACCGGGATGTCCGAACTCACCCTGTCGGGCGAACAGGTGGACATCCTCTTCGAGGAAGGACATGTGTACGTCCCGGAGGCGTCCGGCCTCCCCGTGCACACCGGGCTGACCATCCAGTCCGAGCGCGGCAAGGCGCTCGGCCGGGTCACCGCCGAGGGCAATGTCCGCCTGGTGCGTGGCGACCGGGAGGCGTTCGGCATCAAGGGCCGCAGCGCCGAGCAGCGCATCGCGCTCGACCTGCTGCTCGACCCGGACGTCGGCATCGTCTCGATGGGCGGCCGGGCCGGCACCGGCAAGTCGGCCCTGGCGCTGTGCGCGGGCCTGGAGGCGGTCCTGGAGCGCCGCCAGCACCAGAAGGTGATGGTCTTCCGGCCGCTGTACGCGGTCGGCGGCCAGGAGCTGGGCTATCTGCCCGGCTCCGAGGCGGAGAAGATGAGCCCGTGGGCGCAGGCCGTCTTCGACACCCTCTCGGCGGTCACCAGCCGCGAGGTCATCGAGGAGGTCACCGCGCGCGGGATGCTGGAGGTGCTCCCGCTCACCCACATCCGCGGGCGCTCGCTGCACGACGCGTTCGTGATCGTCGACGAGGCGCAGTCGCTGGAACGGAACGTCCTGCTGACCGTCCTGTCCCGGATCGGCTCCAACTCCCGGGTGATCCTCACCCATGACGTGGCACAGCGGGACAATCTGCGCGTAGGCCGTTATGACGGAGTCGTCGCCGTCGTGGAGAAACTGAAGGGACATCCCCTCTTCGCCCATGTCACGCTGACTCGGTCCGAGAGGTCCCAGATCGCGGCGCTTGTGACCGAAATGCTGGAGGACGGCCACATCTGACGCTGAACAGACGGCTGTTGGCGCCGTCCGGCAAAGGCCACGAGCCTAGCCGGGCGGCGCCTCGGTGTGTGGAGCTTTCCTGGAATCCCCAGAGCCAAGCGGGATGTGAGCTTTCACACGCAACACAGAATTGCCACGCGGCGTCCGGTTACGGCAGAGTCTCGTTCCTGTCAGGCCCCGCATACGACACACCTGTACCCCCAGCGGTACGGCACCACAGAAGTACCCCTCCAAACTCCATAGAGTCGTCGTATGCCGCCCGAGCACCATGCGGCGCTCCCCTCGGGGGAGTTGCCCACAGGGCCCGTGCCTCCCGTGACCCCGCAGTTGGGAGGCCAGTGTCAGGGGGCACGATCGCGTCCGCCAGGGTCACCGAAGCGGGCGATGCTGGAAGGAAACCGTGTGAGCCGGATTTCGGTCCGGGGATTCGCAGTGGCCTCGGCCACCGCGGTCACCGCCGTCGGAAGCGTCGTCGGAGTTGCCTCGGGCAGCGTCGCGCAGAACAACGACGCCGAGCCGACGGCTGCCGACACCACGCTCCTCGCGGACATACCCGCGGGTCAGCAGGCGCAGGTGCAGACCGCTTCCCTGACGCAGCAGGCCGACGCCCAGGCCATCTCCGCGGACGCGAGCGCCAAGAAGGACGCCGAGGAAGCGGCCCGCAAGGCCGCCGCCGAGACGGCCATCGCGAAGAAGGCCGAGGCGGAGAAGGCTGCCCAGGCGGCCAAGGACGCCAAGGAGCGCGCCGAGGCGAAGTCCGCCGCGGCCAGCCGCGGCACCGATGTCCGGGACTCCTCCAGCTTCCCGGTCCAGAGCAACTACTCCGTGGCGCAGATCCAGGCGATGGCGCGGCAGATGGTGGCCGGCGACCAGTTCCAGTGCTTCAGCAACATCGTGGACCACGAGTCCAGCTGGAACTACCACGCGGTCAACGCCTCCTCCGGTGCCTACGGTCTCTTCCAGGCCCTGCCCGCCGGCAAGTACGCCTCGGCCGGTGCCGACTGGCAGACCAACCCGGCCACCCAGATCAAGTGGGGCCTCAACTACATGAACGAGCGCTACGGCAGCCCCTGCCAGGCCTGGTCGTTCTGGTCGGCCAACCACTGGTACTAGGCGGCACGGTCACCTCTCGTTCCCGCGCAGCCCCTCCCCGTTCCCGGGGGAGGGGCTTTCGCACTGTACGGTCGTATCCGTACGACGCCAGGGGCGAGTGGTGGCCGACACCCGGGGACGCGGGGGAAGAGGACGGATCATGTCGCGAGTGCCAGGGTGGCTCGGCCGGCTCGGGGCCGGTCTCACCGAGATGAGCGAGCGCCTCGACGAGCGCCGGGCGGAGGTGGAGAAGGACCACACCGAACCGGCCGACTCCGCCGGTGCCGAGCCGGCCGACCCGCCCGCGGAGTCGGCCCCGCCCGTCCGCCGGCCCGCGCCGCCGGCCGGTCCCCGCCCCGATCCCGCCGCGGTCGTGCCCTGGGGTGTCCGGGTCGCCGCCGAGGCGGGCTGGCGGCTGCTGGTGCTGGCCGGCACCGTCTGGGTGCTGATGCGGGTCATCAGCGCCGTCCAGCTGGTGGTGTTCGCCTTCGTCATCGCCCTGCTGGTCACCGCCCTGCTCCAGCCGACGGTCGCCCGCCTCACCCGGCGCGGGGTGCCGCGCGGTCCGGCCACCGCGCTCACCGCCATCAGCGGCTTCGTCGTCATCGGCCTCATGGGCTGGTTCGTGACCTGGCAGGTCATGGAGAACATCGACACGCTCTCCACCCAGATCCAGAGCGGCATCGACGACCTGCGCAACTGGCTGCTGAAGAGCCCCTTCCACGTCACCGACAAGCAGATCAACCAGATCGCCAAGAACCTCCGCGAGGCGATCGGCGCCAACGCCGACCAGATAACGTCCGCGGGTCTGGAGGGAGTCCAGGTCATCGTCGAGGCCCTCACCGGCATCCTGCTGGTGTTCTTCTCGACGCTGTTCCTGCTCTACGACGGCAAGCGCATCTGGGAGTGGTTCCTGAAGCTGGTGCCCGCCGCGGCCCGTCCGGGCGTGGCCGGTGCCGGCCCGCGCGCCTGGCGCACCCTGACCGCCTACGTCCGCGGCACGGTCCTGGTCGCCCTCATCGACGCAGTCTTCATCGGCATCGGCATCTACTTCCTCGACGTGCCGATGGCCGTGCCGCTGGCCGTGTTCATCTTCCTGTTCTCCTTCATCCCGCTGGTCGGCGCGGTCGCCTCCGGGGCGCTCGCGGTGATCGTGGCGCTGGTCACCCAGGGCGTGTTCGCGGCCGTGATGACCCTGGCCGTGGTCCTCGCGGTGCAGCAGATCGAGGGGCACGTGCTGCAGCCGTTCATCCTCGGCCGCGCGGTACGGGTCCACCCGCTGGCGGTCGTCCTGACCGTGGCCGCCGGCGGGATGGTGGCCGGCATCGGCGGCGCGGTGGTCGCCGTACCGCTGGTGGCGGTGACGAACACGGTGGTCGGGTATCTGCGGCAGTACTCGCTGGAGATGCAGCTGGAGCCGTCCGTGGGGCCCGAGGACGTGCCGGCGGCGCGGGAGAACGCGGACGAGGCCGCCCCCCGGGAGCGCAACGCGGAAGACCCCGCCCACCAGGGGTGAGCGGGGTCCTCGTGACGTGCGCGGCTCAGTCGGCCAGCACGGCCTCGGCGTCCAGCGTGACGCCGACCGCCTGCACCACGGAGGCGATCTTGAACGCCTCCTGGACGGTCTCGCGCTCCACGCCGGCCTTGCGCAGCACCTGCTCGTGCGAGTCCAGGCACATGCCACAGCCGTTGATCGCGGAGACCGCGAACGACCAGAGCTCGAAGTCGACCTTCTCCACGCCCGGGTTGCCGATGACGTTCATCCGCAGGCCCGCGCGCAGGGTGCCGTACTCGTGGTCGGACAGCAGGTGCCGGGTCCGGTAGAAGACGTTGTTCATCGCCATGACGGCGGCGGCCGCCTTGGCGGCCTGGTACGCCTCCGGCGTGAGGTTCGCCTTCGCCTCCGGCTCCAGCTCACGCAGCACGATCGGGGAACGGGAGGCGATGGCGGTCGCCAGCACCGTGCCCCACAGCTGCTGTGCCGGGAGGTCCGAGTTGCCGATGACCGAGCCCAGGTTGAGCTTCAGGTCCTTGGCGTAGTCGGGGACGCGGGACTTCAGGGAGTCGAGCGACATGGGTCACTCACCAGCCAGCAGCGCGACCGGGTCCAGGGTCTCTTCGCCCTTGCTCCAGTTGCAGGGGCACAGCTCGTCGGTCTGCAGGGCGTCGAGGACCCGCAGGACCTCCTTGGGGTTACGGCCCACGGAACCGGCGGTGACCATCGTGAACTGGATCTCGCGGTTCGGGTCGACGATGAAGACGGCGCGCTGCGCGAAGCCGTCCTCGCCCTCGATGCCGAGGTCGCGCATCAGCTCGTGCTTGGAGTCGGCCAGCATCGGGAACGGCAGGTCGGTCAGGTCCGGGTGATCCTTGCGCCACGCGTGGTGGACGAACTCGGAGTCACCGGAGAAGCCGAGGATCTGCGCGTCGCGGTCGGCGAACTCGTCGTTCAGCTTCCCGAACGCGGCGATCTCGGTCGGGCACACGAACGTGAAGTCCTTGGGCCAGGCGAAGACCACGAGCCACTTGCCCTCGTAGGACTTGTGGTGGATCTGCTCGAACTCCTTGCCCTTCTCCAGGGACACGCAGGCGGTCAGTTCGAACTCGGGGAACTTGTCACCGACAGTGAGCACAAACTCTCCTTGCAGCGAGGAAACACCCCTTGTGGGGGTCTTTCCCTTGGGTTGGACGTCACCGATGCTGGCACAGGGTGCATTGATTAGGGAAATAGCTACACTCGGTCGTGTTGATCGGAGGTAGTTATCAGTGACCATCGGTAACGGCAAACGCCGGCAGCCCAGCCTCGCCCAGCTCCGGGCGTTCGCCGCCGTGGCCGAGCACCTGCACTTCCGGGACGCGGCGGCCGCCATCGGGATGAGCCAGCCCGCCCTGTCCGGCGCGGTCTCGGCGCTGGAGGAGACACTCGGCGTGACCCTCCTCGAGCGTACGACGCGCAAGGTGCTGCTCTCGCCGGCGGGGGAGCGGCTGGCCGTCCGGGCCAAGGCGGTGCTGGACGCGGTCGGCGCGCTGCTGGAGGAGGCCGAGGCGGTCCGGGCGCCCTTCACGGGCGTGCTGCGGCTCGGGGTGATCCCCACCGTGGCGCCGTATCTGCTGCCGGCCGTGCTGCGGCTCGTCCACGAGCGCTACCCGCACCTCGACCTCCAGGTGCACGAGGAGCAGACCGCCACCCTGATCGACGGACTGAACTCCGGCCGGCTCGACCTGCTGCTGCTGGCGGTGCCGCTCGGCATGCCCGGAGTCGTCGAACTCCCCCTGTTCGACGAGGACTTCGTGCTCGTCACCCCGCTCGACCACTGGCTCGGCGGCCGGGAGGGCATCCCGCGCGAGGCGCTGCGGGAGCTGAACCTGCTGCTCCTGGACGAGGGGCACTGCCTGCGCGACCAGGCCCTCGACATCTGCCGGGAGGCCGGCCGGGCGGACGCGCCGGTCACCACCACGGCCGCCGGACTGTCGACGCTGGTCCAGCTCGTCGCGGGCGGCCTCGGCTGCACCCTCCTGCCGCGCACCGCCCTGAAGCTGGAGACGACCCGCAGCACCCAGCTGCTGACCGGCTACTTCGCCGATCCGGCGCCGAGCCGCCGGGTCGCCTTCGCCATGCGCGCCGGCGCGGCCCGGGCCGCCGAGTACGAGGAACTGGCGGCGGCCCTGCGCGAGGCACTGGGCGCGCTGCCGGTGCGGGTACTGACCGAGGGCCGCTGAGCCGGCCGCCTCGGCCGGCCGGCGGTGCCGGCGGCGGCCCGCCGCCTCACGGGCGTCCGGGAGATACGCCCAGCCCTCGGCGCGTCCGGGAGATACGCCCAGCCCTCGGCGCGCACCAGCCGGACCGGACCGGCCCGGTGCCAGTGCGCGACGAGCGGGGCGAAGCGACGAGCGGGCAGTACCTTCCGGCTGTCCCGCACGTCACTCCGTGCGCAGTCCGTCCGGGCGCAGCAGCCGCAGCAGCGGGGGCATGCTCAGCAGGGTGACGGTGAGGACGACACCGGCGCCGATGCCGGTCATCGTCAGCACGCTCGGCCAGTCGACGCTCACCGTCGCGCCCACCATCTTCAGCAGCACCGCGCCCAGCGTCAGTCCCACGAGCAGGGCGAGCAGCAGGCCGAGCGCGATCGGGATCGCCGTCTGCCACAGCACCGACAGGCTCAGCGTGCGCCGCCGGGTGCCGAAGGCCACGAGCGCCGACAGCAGCTTCCGGCGCTCGCGCAGCTGCTCCAGCTGGGACACCAGCAGGCTCGCGCCGATCAGGGCCAGTACGCAGGTGGCACCGACGAGCAGGCCGGTCCGGATGGAGGTGAACTTCGTGAACTCCTCGGTGGCCGCCCACACGATCGTGTCCGTCAGCGGGTCGATCCGGGCCGCCGTGTTGCGGACGTACTCGAACACGTCCGGCACCGACTCGTCGAGCGACAGGTACACCTGGCCGCCGAACTGCCCGGCCAGCCGGTCGGGCACGGCGGCGGGGGTCATCAGCACGCCGCTGCCCGGCATTCCGTTCGGACCCTTGATCCCGCGGACCTCCGGCAGACCGCCCGGCACGGACCAGACGAAGTCCCGGCCCTTGTAGAAGCCGTTGCCCGTGTCGAAGTGGAGCTTGCGGCCCGGCCTGGTGAGCTTCGCCGTCTGGGCGTCCATGTCCCTGTCGCCGCTGCGCGCCACGAAGACGTCCCCGTCGCGGCAGGACGTCAGCCGGGCCACCTCACGCAGCGAGGCGCAGTCGCCGATGGTCACGCTCGTCGTGGCGCCGGGCCCCCTGTCGCTGTTGAAACTCCGGTCTCCCGCCTCCAGGCCGCCCAGCGCGACGGCCCGCCGTACGCCCTTGGTGGCGGAGAACTTCGCGGCGGCCGCGACGGGTGCGACGCCCCGCGTCAGCTGGACCTGCATCTGCGTCTCCTCGACGCTCCTGCCCGTGGCCTTGGTGTAGTCGCCCTCGACGCCCGCGAACAGCATCTGCAGCGCGATCGCCCCGGCCACCGCGACCGCGATGCCGTTCACCATGCGGGCCGCCGAACCGCTGTTCAGCTGCAGCCGCCGTACCGCGAGCTGCCAGTCGACCGGACCCGGCCCGAGCCGGGCGACGACCGCCTCGACGATCCACGGCAGCAGCGCGGTCACGCCGACGAGCAGCAGCAGGACGCCGCCGATCACCAGGTACTGGTTGAACCCGCCGCTCGACCGGCCTTGGCCGATCATCGGGGCCAGCATCGCCAGCCCGCCCAGTGGCAGCAGCAGCCGCCACCACAGCCGGCGCCGCGCGGGCCTGGCCGTACGGACCACGCCCAGCGGTTCGATGACGACCCCGCGCAGCGCGAACAGGGTGACCAGCACCGCCGCCGCCGGGACGGTGACGGCGACCAGCACGGCCAGCGCGGGCGTGGGGTCGAGATAGCTGGGAAACACGCTGATGCCCAGGATCTCGACTGACCCCGCGACCTGACGGCCGAGCAGGAAGAAGAGGGTGCCGAAGGCCAGCCCCACCACCGAGCCCGCCAGTGCCTCGCCCGCCGCGATCCGCCGGGTCATCCGGCTGTCGGAGCCGACCAGCCGCAGTGCGGCCAGCCTGCGGTCGCGCCGCTCGCCGCCGAACCGGACGGCCGCCGCGATGAACACGGCGACCGGCATCAGCAGCACCACGAACACGACCAGGACCAGCAGGATCAGAACGGGGTCCGCCCGCCCGTCGGGAGCCGCGTGCGGGCTGCCGAACTCGGTGATCCGGGCCGTCTGCCAGCCGTTGATGCGCGGTGCCAGGTTCTTCGCGCCCGCGTAGTAGGCGAGTTCGTGCGAGCCGATCAGGCCGGGCTCGCCGATGGTCCCGACCACCCGGTACGGCAACCGCTCGCGCAGCAGCTTCCCGTCATCGGAGTCGAGCAGCCGCTTCAGCGCCGGGGAGACCACCATCTCGCCCGGTGCGGGGTACTCGGCCACACCCGGTGCGAGCGGCGCACGCGGCCCCTCGGGCTCCACCAGCCGGCCGCGGACGTCCTTGCCGTGGTACGTGGTGGCGGCGTCCGAGATCACCAGGGTGTTGGCGGCCTTCGGCTTGTGCGTCTGGTCGTAGGTGTAGTCGAGGCGGGCCTCGTCGCGCTGGTGCCGTACCGCCAGGGCGTTGGGCAGCGCGGTCGTCAGCAGCAGCAGCGCGACCCCGAGGCCGACACCGACCGCGGTCAGCAGCACCCGGACCCAGCCCTCGCGCCCGCCCGTGAAGGCGAACCGGGCTCCCATGGCCAGATCCCTGGACCACTGGCGCACGCTCATACGGCCCGCTCCATGTCCCGGGACCTGCCGTCGCGTACGACGATCTCGCGGTCGGAGTAGGCGGCCACCCGCGCCTCGTGGGTGACCAGGACGACGGCCGCGTTGGCGGAGCGGGCGGCGTCGGTCAGCAGTTCCATCACGCGCTCGCCGTTGAGGGAGTCGAGCGCGCCGGTCGGCTCGTCGGCGAACACCACCCGAGGGCTGGTGACCAGGGCCCGCGCCACCGCGACCCGCTGGCCCTGGCCGCCGGAGACCTCGCCGGGCCGCTTGTCCTTCAGGCCGTCCACCTCCAGGCGCTCCATCCAGGCGAGCGCGGTCCGCTCGGCCTCCTTGCGGGAGGTTCCGTTCAGCCGGAGCGGCAGGGCCACGTTCTCCGCACAGGTCAGCTCAGGGACCAGCTGGCCGAACTGGAAGACGAACCCGAACTCGCTGCGGCGCAGCGCGCTGCGCTGGGTGTCGCTCATACCGGCCAGCTCGCGGCCGTCGTACATGATGGATCCGGAGTCGGGGGGCACGATGCCGGCGAGGCAGTGCAGCAGCGTCGACTTGCCGGAGCCGGAGGGGCCCATCACGGCGACGACCTCGCCGGCGTGGATGGAGAACTCGGCGCCGTCGAGCGCGACCGTGGGGCCGTAGGACTTGCGCAGGTTCTCCGCGGACAGCAGGGAGCCGGGGGGAGGAGTCACTTGGCCACCGCCTCACGGAGCTTGTCGAGGCGTGCCGCGGTCAGCTCCAGCCAGCGCAGGTCGGCCTCCAGATGGAACAGGGCGTGGTCGCAGATCAGCTGGTCCGCGAGGTCACCCTTGCGCTTGCGGTCGGTCAGGATCCGCATGCTGCGCAGGTGCTCGGCCCGCTGGGTGTCGAGGATGTCGGCCGCGTCGCGGTGGGTGAGGAGCGCGAGGACGACCTTGGTGTACAGGGTCGACTGGAGGTACTCCTCCGGCTTCTCCGGGGTGGCGAGCCACTGCTCGACATCGGTGATGCCGGCGTCGGTGATCGCGTACCGCTTGCGCTCGGGGCCACCGCCCGCCTCGATCCCGTCGACTTCCACGAGCCCGTGCTTCAGCAGCCGGGACATCGTGGAGTAGACCTGGCCGTAGTGCAGCGGCCGGTCGTGACCGAACTTCTCGTCGAAGGCCCGCTTGAGGTCGTAGCCGTGGCGCGGGCCGGACTCCAGGAGTCCTAGAAGGGTGTGACCGATGGACATGCCGTCACTCTACACACGGTGTATACGCGCTATGTATACGCCGAGTGTGCAGATCATGGCGGGCGGTACTGCCGTGCAGGTGGCGCGCGATTGTCATGGTTCGGTAACGACAGCCGGCCCTGTCCCGCGAGGGGACAGGGCCGGCTGACGTCAGGCCGACGGGGGTCCGGAGGCGGAGCCGCCCGGCGGCCGTCCCCGGCGCGGCAGCGGGCCCGTCTCCCGGGGCAGCCGTCCTGCCTCCGCCAGCGCCTTGCGCAACAGGAACTCGATCTGCGCGTTGGCCGACCGCAACTCGTCCCCGGCCCACCGGGCCAGTGCCTCGTACACCGACGGGTCCAGCCGCAGCAGTACCTGCTTGCGCTGCTGCCGCCCGCGCGGCGGAGTGTGAGCCGGGTCCGTCACTGGTAGAGGGTCCCGGTGTTGAGGACCGGCTGCGGGGCGCGGTCCCCGCACAGGACCACCATCAGGTTCGACACCATCGCCGCCTTCCGCTCCTCGTCCAGTTCCACGATGTCCGCCTCCGAGATCCGGGCGAGCGCCGCCTCGACCATGCCCACGGCGCCGTCCACGATCTGCCGCCGAGCCGCCACGACCGCCCCCGCCTGCTGCCGCTGGAGCATCGCCGAGGCGATCTCGGGAGCGTACGCGAGGTGCGTGAAGCGCGACTCGATGACCCGCACGCCGGCCGCCTCCACCCGCGCCTGCAGCTCGACGGCCAGCTTCTCGGTGATCTCCTCGGCGTTGCCGCGCAGCGACAGGCCGTCCTCCTCGTGCGCGTCGTACGGGTACTCGATGGCGATGTGCCGCACGGCCGTCTCGGTCTGCGTGGCGACGAACTCGGCGAAGTCGTCCACCTCGAACGTGGCCTGCGCGGTGTCCTGGACCTTCCACACCACGACCGCGGCCAGTTCGATCGGGTTGCCGTAGGCGTCGTTGACCTTCAGGACGGCGGTCTCGTGGTTGCGCACCCGGGTGGAGATGCGCGTCCGGGAGGTGAAGGGGTTGACCCAGCGCAGGCCGTCCTGCCGGATCGTGCCCCGGTAGCGCCCGAAGAGCTGGACCACCCTGGCCTCGCCCGGCGCGACCGTGTTCAGGCCGCGCATCGCGATCACGGCGGCGAGGAAGACGACGACACCGGCGACGACGAGGGCGGCCTCGGCCCCGCCGGCGGTGACCGCCCCGGCGCCGGCGAACAGTGCGCCGGCACCGCCGAGCCCGATCAGGCCGAGCAGCAGGGCGAGCCCGCCGCCGATGCTGTGGGCGGTGAACTCCCGCACCCGCGGGGCGGGCATCTCGGGGACGTCGGCGGTGGCGGCCGGCTCGGCTGTGGACGTGTCGGATGCGGACATAAGGGACCCCCGGCTCTCGAATGCTTAGCTCAGTTCTAGCTAAGTGATAGCACTTTAATGCGTCGAGCAACCCTGCGCCAGTGTCAGCCGTCGGTTCCGATGGGGCGGGTGCTGATTGTCACGTCCGTAAAAGAGCGGATCGGACGCCCTTTGTCATATAGACGGGTGTTAGCTTTCGGAGCTGACCCCAAGACGGAAGCGAGCGTAGGGACCCATGGGACGAGCGGAAGAGAGACGAGCGCGACAGCGCGGCGGCCACCGCGCGGCGTCCAGGCGCCGCCGCTCCGCCCCCGAGGCCGGCAGCGCACCGGCGGCCGGCAGCGCACCGACGGCGGGCGGCAGGTCCGCGGCCGGTGGCACCGCCCCGGCCGGCGGCAAGCCCGCCAAGAGCCTCCTGCGCCGGATATTCGGCTGGAAGAAGATCCTCGGGACCTTCTTCGGGGTCTGTCTGCTGGGCATCCTGGGCTTCATCGGCCTCTACCTGTACGTCGACGTCCCCCAGGGCAACGCCGCAGCCCAGCGGCAGAGCAACATCTACAAGTTCAGCGACGGAACGATCATGGCCCGCGACGGCAAGGTCAACCGCGAGATCGTCGACCTGTCCAAGGTGCCCCGCAAGGTCCAGCTGACCTTCGTCGCGGCGGAGAACAAGAGCTTCTACCACGACTCCGGCGTCGACTTCAAAGGCACGGCCCGCGGCCTCCTCAACACCCTGGCCGGCAAGGGCAAGCAGGGTGGTTCGACCATCACCCAGCAGTACGTCAAGAACTTCTACCTCAACCAGGACCAGACCGTCACGCGCAAGCTGAAGGAACTGGTCATCTCGCTGAAGGTGGACCGCGAGAAGTCCAAGGACGACATCCTCGCCGGTTACATCAACACCAGCTACTACGGCCGCAACGCCTACGGCATCCAGGCCGCCGCCCAGGCGTACTTCCGCGAGGACGCGGAGAAGCTCACCGTCGAACAGGGCGCCTACCTCGCCGCGCTGCTCCAGGCGCCGAGCCAGTACGACTGGGCGGTCGCCAGCCCCACCGGCAAGAAGCTGGTCACGGCGCGCTGGAACTACGTCCTCGACAACATGGTCAAGGAGGGCTGGCTGCCCAAGGCCCGGCGGGACGCCATGCGCTTCCCCGGCATCAAGGAGCCCAAGGGAGCCCCGGGCCTCGACGGGCAGAAGGGCTACCTCGTCGAGCTCGCCAACCAGCAGCTGGAGAAGCAGCTCATGGCGCAGCAGGGCCTGACGCAGTCGCAGGCCGAGAGCGCGGTCGTCGAGAACGGCTGGACCATCACCCTCAACATCGACCGCAAGAAGCAGGCGGCGCTGGAGAACGCGGTCAAGACCCAGCTGACGAGCAAGCTCGACAAGAAGAAGCGCAAGGTCGACGGTGACATCCAGCCCGGAGCGGTCTCCGTCGACCCCCGGACGGGGAAGATCGTCGCGCTCTACGGCGGCCAGAACTACTACGAGCACTACTACGACAACGCCACCCGCAAGGACTACCAGCCGGCCTCGACGTTCAAGCCGGTCATCCTCGCCGCCGCGCTGGAGCAGAACGCCACCACGCAGGACGGCAAGCCGATCACCGCGAACACCCTCTACGACGGGACCAGCCGCCGCCAGGTCCTGGACCACGGCACCAAGGTCGGCTTCGCCCCGCCGAACGAGGACGACGTCGACTACCACGACATCACCGTGCAGCAGGCGATGAACAAGTCCGTCAACTCCGTCTTCGCGCAGATGGGTGTGGACGTGGGCATGGACAAGGTCATGAGCACGGCCGGCAAGCTCGGCATGGACACCAAGGGCATGCAGGCGGTGCCCGCGCAGACGCTGGGCTCGATGGGCGCCAGCCCGCTGGAGATGGCCGGGATCTACGCCACCTTCGCCAACCACGGCCACAAGGTGACCCCGAGCATCATCAAGTCGGCGGAGAAGAAGGACCGTACGGCCGACATCCCGGACCCGGTCGGCGGCCAGGTGCTCAGCCGCACGGCCGCCGACACGGTCACCTCGGTGCTCACCGGCGTGGTGGACGACGGCACGGCCAAGATCTCCGTCGCGAGCAACCCGCTGCGCGACGGCCAGCAGGTGGCGGGCAAGACCGGTACCTCCGACGAGAACAAGTCGGCCTGGTTCACCGGCTACACCCCCGACCTGGTCACCTCCGTCGGCCTGTTCGGCGAGGACCCGAAGACCAAGGCCCACGTGACCATGAGGTGGGCGACCGGCCTGCCGGCCCCGGGCCGGATCAACGGCGGCGGCTACCCGGCGGAGATCTGGGCGGCGTACACCTTCGGCGTCACGGACAAGGCCGCGTTCGACCTGGAGACCACCCAGGGCGCGGCGGTCGCGCCGACCGAGACGCCGACGTGGACGCAGACCCCGAGCCGGACGCCGTCGCAGACGCCGAGCAGCGAGCCGCCGACCTCGCACACGCCGTCGCAGACGCCGTCCCGGACCCCGTCCCAGACGCCGTCCCGGACGCCCTCGCAGACCCCGTCCCAGACCCCGTCGAGCCAGCCGCCGACCTCCCCCAGTACGGAGCCTCCGGTCGCCCCCGGCGGTGACTTCGGCCAGTTGGGGCAGCAGGGCCAGTAGAGGCGCACGAGAAGGGGCGCCCGGAGTGATCCGGGCGCCCCATCGGCGTCGTGACGTGACCGGCTCAGCCGCGGTTCAGCTCGAACCAGACCACCTTGCCGGTGCTCAGCCGGGTCGCGCCCCAGCGCCGGGCCAGCCTGTTGACCAGGTACAGGCCGCGCCCGCCCTCGTCCGTGGCCCGGGCCTGCCTGAGCCGCGGCAGCTGCGGCACGTCGTCACCGACCTCGCAGCGCAGCACGTCCGTGCGCAGCAGCCGCAGCGTCACCGGCCGCGACGCGTACCGCACGGCGTTCGTCACGACCTCGCTGACCAGCAGCTCCACCGAGTCGGTCAGCTCCTCCAGGTTCCAGCGGGCGAGTGCCCGCCGGGCCAGCCGGCGGGCCTGGCCGGGGGCCGTCTCCTCCGGCTCCAGCGTCCAGTACGCGACATCGCTCGGCGCGATCCCGTCGAACCTGGCCGCGAGCAGCGCGATGTCGTCGTCCCGGTCGCCCGGGCCGAGCATGTCCAGCACCTCGTCGCACAGCGCCTCCAGCGGCGGCGGATGGTCGGGGCCGGTCAGCTGGGCGGTCGCGGCGAGCTTCTCCCGCAGCTGCTCTATGCCGGTCCACACGTCCCGCAGCCGGGACTCCACCAGCCCGTCGGTGTACAGCAGCAGGGTGGCTCCGGCGGGCGCGTCCAGCTCGACCGCCTCGAAGTCGACCCCGCCGACGCCGATCGGCGCGCCCGGCGGCACCCGCAGCACCTCGGCCCGCCCGCCCAGGTGCAGCAGCACGGGCGGCGGATGGCCGGCGTTGGCGATCGTGATGCGGTGCGTGACCGGGTCGTAGACGGCGTACAGACAGGTCGCCATGCGGTCGGTGCCCAGGCGCTGCGCCTGCTCGTCCAGGTGGTGCAGCACCTCCTGCGGCGGCAGGTCGAGCCCGGCCAGGGTCTGCGCGGTGGTGCGCAGCTGGCCCATGATCGCCGCCGAGGTCATCGAGTGGCCCATCACGTCGCCGACCACCAGCGCGACCCGGCTGCCCGGCAGCGGGATCGCGTCGTACCAGTCGCCGCCGACCCGCGCGGTCTCCGCCGCCGGCAGATAGCGCGAGGCGAGGCGCACGCCGGTCGGCCGGGGCAGGGTCTCGGGCAGCATGGTGCGCTGCAGCTCGTCGGCGATGTACGCCTCCCGGCCGTACAGCACCGCCTTGTCGATGCCGAGCGCGCTGTGCGTGGCCAGCTGGGCGGCCACCAGCAGGTCGTCCGCCTCGAAGGCGGGCCGCTCCGGGCGGCGCAGGAACAGGGCCGCGCCGATCACCCGGCGCCGACCGCGCAGCGGGGCGAGGATCGCGCGCTGCCCGCCCGGCACGACGGCCTCGCCGCCCTCGCCGAGCAGTTCGGGCAGCGCGGCCCGGGCCGCGGGCGCGTCGGCGAACACCGGCCGTACCCCGCGCAGCACCTCGTTCAGCGCGCCGCCCGGCCGCACCTCGCACAGCTCGGTGGTGAGCGTCGACAGGTCCGCCAGGGCGGAGGGCTCCGGATCCGGCTCGAACGCGGCCGGCAGCAGCACCCCCTCGGTGTCCCGCTCCTCCGGTATCCGGTCGGTGCGGCGCAGCCGCAGCACCACCGGGCCGGTGGGCCGCTCGTCGCCGACCGGCAGCGGGTCGCGCAGATAGACCAGGATCGCGTCGGAGAAGGTCGGCACGGTGGCCCGGCACAACCCCATCACGATCTCGTCCAGGTCGATCCCGCGGGCGATGCGCCGGGTGGCCGCGCCCACGAACCTGAGCCGGTCTCCGTCCCGCCGCATCGGCATCGGGCGCCCGGGCGGCAGTCCCCGCCCGGTACGGCGCTCCTCACCGCTCGCCGCCCGCTCCTGCTCGGCGCCGGGCTGTGCGGGGATGCCCTCCGGCGCGGGGCGCGGGCGGTGGTCTCCCATGCCCGGCTTCGCTCGCGCGGGAGGCGCCCCCATGGGTTCGGTGGTGGCGGGCTGGGAGTGCTCGGGGCCGCCCACCGGGTGCTCCTTCCCCATGCCGTCCTTTCCCTTGCCACGGGGCGTGGCCGTGCCCGGGCCCGAGGGCGTCGTGTCGGCCCGGGCCTGCGCGGGTAAGGCCGGGTGCTGTTTCGAGGTACGCAGGAGCGCCCCGCGGGCCTCCGCGGGGTCGACGCCCGGCTGGGGGCGTTCGAAGGAGGTGGGCTGCTCCGTCACGCGTGTCGCATCCATCCGTCCGGGGCTGTGCGCCGGTTACGCCGGGCGCGCAGTTGGTCCCGCCGAAGTCCCGATACCCGCAATACGTGCCCCAGGAACGGAATTCCCGCGGGGTCGGAGGTTGTTCCCCTGTCGTTCGCGCTGCCGCCGCACTCCGCGGTGGTGCCGCCCTCGTACCCCACGCTCACGTCCTGCCGCCCCTCGGTGACGATCGGTCAGCCCGGCAGGTGCGCCGGGAGTTGCGCTAACGCCCCTTGCGGAGGACGATCCTACGTTTCTTGCCCTGGGGCGCATCAAGGGTCTCATGAGGACATGTGCGCGGGGGTGCGGTCCCAGTCCCCGGGAAGAGAAGGTACCGCCCAGGACGGGTCCGGGCGCCAGTGCTGCCAGCCTTCCGAGAACGGCGGCCCCCACGCCCGGATCACCTCCACCGCCTCCTCGCCCGCCGCCCGCACCCGGCGGGCGGTCGCCGCGTCCATCAGCCCGTCCCGCCGGGCCTGCGCGAACTCGTCCTCGTCCCGCCAGTGCCAACTGCGGTCCGGGTGCACGGAGATGTCCAGGAAGTGGTCCTCGGAGTCCACGCCCGCCGCCCAGCGGGACAGCGGCTGCTCCAGGTTCACGTACCAGTTCTTGAACCGCCAGCCCGGGTCCCAGAACAGCCACACCGACCAGGGCCGGCCGGGCTGGGCCAGCTTCAGCACGCCCGTGCCGAACCAGCGGTCGCGCTGCACCGTGCGCGGCTTGGTGTAGCGGGACTCCAGCGGCTCCTGGTGCACGGGCGTGCCGTCGGCCAGGACCGGTTTCACGCACTCGGTGCCGGGGGCCAGCCACACCGCCAGCAGTTCGTCGTCGTCGCGTACGACAGTGACGGGCCGGGCGATGTGGAAGTGCGTGCCCCCGTTCTCCCGGTAGCGCCACAGGATGGGTGTGCCGGCGGCCCAGTGCGTCGCGGGCCCCGCCGCCACTCGTGTCATCGCTCGGTCGTCCGTCATGCACAGATATTAGGTGCCACGGGCATACGACGCTGCGGTGCGTGTCACGGCGGGCGGGGGTGGCCGGAAAGGTTCGCTCGCGTTTACGGGTGTGTCATCCGCAGGACGTCCAGGGCCTCGTCGAGCTGTTCCGCCGTCAGGTCGCCGCGCTCCACGTACCCGCACTCCAGGACGACTTCGCGGATGGTCTTGCGCTCGGCGAGGGACTTCTTGGCGACCTTCGCGGCCTCCTCGTAGCCGATGTACTTGTTCAGCGGGGTCACCACGGACGGGGACGACTCGGCGTACTCGCGCGTGCGTTCGCGGTCGGCGGTGATGCCGTCCACCGTCCGGTCCGCCAGCAGCCGCGACACGTTGGCGAGCAGCCGGATCGATTCCAGGACATTCTTGCCGATGACCGGGAGCATGACGTTCAGTTCGAAGTTTCCGGCGGCACCGGCCGTGGTGATGGTGGCGTCGTTGCCGATGACCTGGGCGGCGACCATCAGCACGGCCTCGGGGACGACCGGGTTGACCTTGCCCGGCATGATCGAGGAACCGGGCTGGAGATCGGGCAGCCGGATCTCGGCGAGACCGGTGCGCGGCCCGGAGGCCATCCAGCGCAGATCGTTGGCGATCTTCGTCAGGCCGACCGCGATCGTCCGCAGCTGGCCGCTGGTCTCCACGATGCCGTCCCGGGCGCCCTGCGCCTCGAAGTGGTCACGGGCCTCGGTCAGCGGCAGCCCGGTGACCCGGGCGACCTCCTCGATGACGGCGGCGGAGAACCCGGGCGGGGTGTTGATGCCGGTGCCGACCGCCGTGCCGCCGAGCGGCAGCTCCGCCAGCCGGGGGAGCGAGGCGCGCAGCCGCTCGACGCCGTAGCGCACCTGGGCCGCGTACCCGCCGAACTCCTGACCGAGCGTCACCGGCGTGGCGTCCATCAGGTGCGTACGCCCGGACTTCACCACGTCGGCGAACTCCCGGGACTTGCGCTCCAGGGACGCGGCGAGGTGCTCCAGGGCCGGGACCAGGTCGTGGGTGACGGCCGCGGTGGCCGCGATGTGGAGGGAGGAGGGGAAGACGTCGTTGGACGACTGCGAGGCGTTGACGTGGTCGTTGGGGTGCACGTCCCGGCCGAGCCGCTCGGTCGCGAGCGTCGCGATGACCTCGTTGGTGTTCATGTTGGACGAGGTCCCGGAGCCCGTCTGGAACACGTCCACCGGGAAGTGCTCGTCCCACTTCCCCGCGGCGACCTCGCCGGCCGCCTCCTGGATCGCCTCCGCGACCTCCTTGTCCAGCACGCCCAGCTCGGCGTTCACCTTCGCCGCCGCGGCCTTGACGCGGGCGAGGGCCTCGATGTGCGCCCGCTCGATGCGCTGCCCGGAGACCGGGAAGTTCTCGACGGCGCGCTGCGTCTGCGCCCGCCACTTGGCATGGGCCGGGACCCGGACCTCGCCCATCGAGTCGTGCTCGATCCGGTACTGCGGCTCTTCGGTCGTCATCGTCGTACCTCCGAAAACGTGAGCACTTGTCGTGGCACGCGTATTCCCAAACTGACTACCCGCCAGTACATACCGGGGGTAACACCTGTATCGGGGAGGCGTCATGCAACGCGTCAGGACCAGGATCAGATGTACGGCCGCCGCTGTCGCGACGGCCGCCACCGTGTTCGCGGGCCTCTCGGCCCCCGTCACCCGAGCGGCCCCCGCCACCACGGCGGCCACCCCTCTGCCGCCCGGCCTGGAACGCGTCCGCGCCGCCGAGGCCACCGCCCTCTACGGCGACCCGGCCCAGCGGCCCCTCGCCGACCGCGAGACCTCGCTGATCTCCCTGGGCGACAGCGAGATCTCCGGCGAGGGCGTGGGCACCTACGAGCCCGGCACCAACGGCCCGGACAACTGGTGCCACCGCTCACCGCAGGCGGCCATCCACCGCACCGGCATCCCCGCCGACGTCACCTACAACGTCGCCTGCTCCGGCGCCTACACCGGCAACATCCGCATCGGCGGCAGCAAGCAGTACGCCGACGAACCCGTCCAGAGCGACAGCCTCGCGGTCAAGGCCCGCACCACCCGCGTGAAAATGATCGTGCTGGTCGTGGGCGCCAACGACGACCTGCAGTTCGGCCCCGTGATGACCGACTGCGTCACCCGCTACCTCACCCTCCAGGGCACCTGCGAGCCCACCTACGGCCCCGGCTGGCAGGCCCGCGTCGACGCCCTGGTGCCCAAGGTGGAGGCCACCGTCGCCGACCTGAGGACGGTGATGCGGGACGCGGGCTACGCGGACGACGACTACAAGCTCGTCCTCATGGGCTACCCGAGCCCCATCGGCCCCGACTTCCGCGACAACCCGGACTTCCCCGGCAAGCTCCCGGGCGGCTGCCTGGGCTACGACACCGACGCCGCCTGGGGCCGGAACACCGCCGTCCCGCTCTTCGAACGCGGCATGCGCAAGGCGGCGGAAGAGAGCGGCGCCTCCTATCTGGACGACTCCCGCCTCTTCCACGGCCACGAGGTCTGCACGGAGGACACCTGGGCGCGGGGTCTGTACGTGGACCTCACCAACCCCTTCCCGCCCGACTCCAACTCGGTACGGCAGTCCTTCCACCCCAACGCCCGGGGCCACGGTGCCTTCGCCGCCTGCCTGACCCGGTTCTACGACTCCGGCTACCGCGAGGCGAGTTGCGCCGACCCCGCGAGCACCGGCACCCCGGAGCTGTACCCGGGCGCCTGGGACGACGCCTTCCGCCCCCTGGCCGACCGGGCCACCGGCAACTGCCTGGACGCCTCGGGCGGAGCGAGCGCGAACGGCACCGAGGTCATCGGCTGGGACTGCCACGGGGGCCGCAACCAGAGCTGGTGGTACGACAGCGGGCGGGGCGCCCTGCACGTGGGGCTGAGCCACGACCGGTGTCTCGACGTGCCGGGCGGCTCCTACACCGCCGGCACGGGCCTCATCCTGTGGAACTGCCACGGCGGCGCCAACCAGCGCTTCGTACGCCGGTCGGACACGATCCGCCCCGCGGCGGCGACGGGCCTGTGCCTGACCCAGACGGCGGCCAGGTCCCGGATCCGCCTGCAGCCCTGCGACGGATCGGCCACCCAGCACTTCAGCTGACCCGGGCGGGGCGGGCTCAGGCCAGGCCGGGACCCCGCACCGGGATGCTGGTGAACGTCGGCTGCTCCGGTTCCCGTGAGGTGAAGAAGTCGTTGCCCTTGTCGTCCACCACGATGAACGCCGGGAAGTCCTCGACCTCGATCCGCCAGACGGCCTCCATGCCCAGCTCCTCGTACTCCAGGACCTCCACCTTCTTGATGCAGTCCTGGGCGAGACGGGCGGCCGGGCCGCCGATGGAGCCGAGGTAGAAGCCGCCGTGGGCGTCGCACGCGTCGGTGACCTGCTTGCTGCGGTTGCCCTTGGCGAGCATCACCTTGGAGCCGCCCGCGGCCTGGAACTGCTCCACGTAGGAGTCCATGCGGCCGGCCGTCGTCGGACCGAAGGACCCGGACGCGTAGCCCTCGGGGGTCTTCGCCGGGCCGGCGTAGTACACCGGGTGGTCCTTCAGGTACTGCGGCATCTCCTCGCCCGCGTCGAGGCGTTCCTTGATCTTGGCGTGCGCGATGTCGCGGGCCACGACCAGCGGGCCGGTCAGCGACAGCCGGGTCTTGACCGGGTACTTGGTCAGCTCGGCGAGGATCGTGTCCATCGGCTGGTTGAGGTCGATCTTCACGACGTCGCCGGCCTCGTCGAGCTGCTCCTGCGTGGTCTCCGGCAGGAAGCGCGCCGGGTCCGTCTCCAGCTGCTCCAGGAAGACGCCCTCGGCGGTGATCTTCGCGACGGCCTGGCGGTCGGCCGAGCAGGACACGGCGATGGCGACCGGGCAGGAGGCGCCGTGCCGCGGGAGGCGGACCACGCGGACGTCGTGGCAGAAGTACTTGCCGCCGAACTGCGCGCCGATGCCGATCTTCTGGGTCAGCTCGAAGACCTTCTCCTCCAGCTCCTTGTCCCGGAAGCCGTGGCCGAGCGGCGAGCCCTCGGTGGGCGCGTTGTCCAGGTAGTGCGCGGAGGCGTACTTCGCGGTCTTCAGCGCGTACTCGGCCGACGTGCCGCCGACCACGATCGCCAGGTGGTACGGCGGGCAGGCGGCCGTACCGAGCGAGCGGATCTTCTCCTCCAGGAACTTCATCATGGAGGCCTCGTTCAGGACGGCCTTCGTCTCCTGGTACAGGAAGGACTTGTTGGCCGAGCCGCCGCCCTTGGCCATGAACAGGAACTTGTAGGCGGCGCCGTCGGTCGCGTACAGCTCGATCTGGGCCGGCAGGTTGGAGCCGGTGTTCTTCTCCTCCCACATGGTGAGCGGAGCCATCTGCGAGTAGCGCAGGTTGAGCTTGGTGTAGGCGTCGTAGATGCCGTGCGAGAGGTGCTTCTCGTCAGCGCCCTCGGTCAGCACGTTCTGCCCGCGCTTGCCCATGACGATCGCCGTGCCCGTGTCCTGGCACATCGGCAGTACGCCGGCCGCCGCGATGTTCGCGTTCTTCAGCAGGTCGAGCGCGACGAACTTGTCGTTGCCCGACGCCTCGGGGTCGTCGATGATGCGGCGCAGCTGGGCGAGGTGGGCCGGTCGCAGGTAGTGCTGGATGTCGTGGACGGCCTCCTCGGCCAGCTTGCGCAGCGCCTCCGGCTCCACCTTGAGGAACGTCCGCCCGTCCGGTCCCTCGACCGTGGAGACGCCCTCGGAGGTCACCAGCCGGTAGGGGGTGGTGTCCTCGCCCTGGGGGAGCAGATCGGTGTACGCGAACTCAGGCATCGCAGCCCATTCCTCACTCTACGGACGGCTGCCCGCCGACGTTGGCGGGCCTCACCAGCGTAGGACCTGCCGTCGGCGACGAGCTTGTGAGGTAAGGCTCAGTCCGGGGGCCGGGCCGCCGCGCCGACCGGGGGGTGTCGCGATCTATCGTGTGTGGGTACGCTGCTGCCGTGGACCTTCAGAAGCAGACCGCACCCACACCCGTCAGCGAGCTGCGTGCCTCGGACGCCGACCGCGACCGGGTCGCCGACATCCTCCGCGAGGCCCTGGCCGAGGGGCGGCTGACCCCCGACGAGCACGCCGAGCGCGTGGACGGAGTGCTGAACGCCAAGACGGTGGGTGAGCTGGAGGTCTTCATCCGCGACCTGCCCGCGGCCCACCGCCGCCATGCCGCCTCCGCCCGCATGCCCGCCCCGCCGCGCCCGGACCCGGGCGCGATCCCGGCGGAGGCCGACGCCAACGTCGTCGCGGTGTTCAGCAGCGCGATGCGCCGGGGCCGCTGGCGCGCCGGGCGCCGGCTGCACGCGTACGCGGTCTTCGGCAGTGTCGAGATCGACCTCAGCGAGGCGATCTTCGAGTACCAGCAGGTGGTGATCAAGGCGGTCTCCGTCTTCGGCGACGTCCAGATCCGCGTCCCGGAGAACATCTCGCTGCGCGGCACCGGGGGCGGGGTGCTCGGCAACTTCGAGGTGAGCCCGCTGGACTCGGTGGACCCCGACGCGCCGGTCGTCTACGTCGACGGCTGGGCCGTCCTCGGCAACGTCGAGGCGCGGCCCAAGCGCGGCAAGCTCGTGGCGGACATCATGGAGCGCGTCCAGGACAAGGTCGACCGGAAGCTGCGCAAACACCTGGGGCATTGACGGTCGCGAAGCCGTCGGCGGCCAAGGCGGCCAGGGCCCGCGGTGGTGTCGGGGCGGGGGGAGTGAACGAGTCGCCGCGCGCCCGCGAACGGGAACTCTGTGCATAGGCGCGCGCACAGCGGGTAGGCCTTGCTGCATCGTCTCTCGCTCGCGAAGCCGTCGTCAGGAGTAGACCGTGCTGCAATCGCCGCATTCGTCCCTGCAGGTAGCCGCCGTTCCGGCCCCGCGGGTGCCAGCGCGAGAAAGGGACCAGGACGCACCCTGGCACACCGAGGCGGTGTGCCGGCGCGACGAGGCCGGCCTGTTCTTCGCCCCGTCCAAGGAGCCGACCGCCGCACGGCTGTCCCGCGAGGAGGCGGCCAAGCGGGTCTGCTCCGGATGTCCGGTCATGGTCGAGTGCCGCGAACACGCCCTGCTCCAGCCCGAGCCCTACGGCGTCTGGGGCGGCCTCACGGCGGCCGAACGCCGGGTGGTCCTGGCGAGGCGCCGCCGCCGGGAGATGGAGCTGAAGAAGACGGCACGGGCGTCGGCGAACCGCATGGCGGGTTAGAGGTCCTTCGGCTGGACCGGGCTGGGCCTGGCTGGACCGGGCTCGGCCTGCCTGGGCCGGCGCGCGGTGCCGGGCCCGCGAGCCCGGCACGATCCGAACGGGAGGGCCCGGGGCCGGATGCGGGCGCCCCCTCCGCACCGGGGGCGCCGGCAACTCCTCCCCGGCGGGCGCTACTTGGCCCGGTCGAAATCGATCGCGCTGTAGGCCCGCAGCTTGCTCAGCCGGTGCTCGGAGTCGATCCTGCGCACCGTCCCCGACTTCGACCGCATCACGATCGACTCGGTCAGCGCCTTCTCGGGCCGGTACCGGACACCGCGCAGCAGCTCGCCGTCGGTGATGCCGGTCGCCACGAAGAACACGTTCTCCCCGGACACCAGGTCGTCCGTGGTGAGCACCCGGTCCAGATCGTGCCCGGCGTCGATCGCCCGCTGCCGCTCCTCGTCGTCCTTCGGCCACAGCTTGCCCTGGATGGTCCCGCCCAGGCACTTCACGGCGCAGGCCGAGATGATGCCCTCGGGGGTGCCGCCGATGCCGAGCAGCAGGTCGACGCCGGTGCCCTCGCGCAGCGCGTACACCGACCCGGCGACATCGCCGTCGGAGATGAGTTTGATGCGCGCACCGGCCTCCCGGACCTCCCGGATCAGGCCCTCGTGCCGCGGCCGGTCGAGGATGACGACGGTGACGTCCTCGGGCGTGACCTTCTTCGCCTTGGCGATCCGCTTGATGTTCACGGCCACGGGCGCGTCGATGTCGACGAATTCGGCGGCCTCGGGGCCGGTGACCAGCTTGTCCATGTAGAACACGGCGGACGGGTCGAACATCGCGCCGCGCTCGGCGGCGGCGAGGACGGCGATCGCGTTCGGCATGCCCTTGGCCGTCAGCGTGGTGCCGTCGATCGGGTCGACGGCGATGTCGACCTCGGGGCCGGTGCCGTCGCCCACGTGCTCCCCGTTGAAGAGCATCGGGGCCTCGTCCTTCTCGCCCTCGCCGATGACGACCACGCCGTTCATCGACACGGTGGAGACGAGGGTCCGCATGGCGCGCACCGCGGCGCCGTCGGCGCCGTTCTTGTCACCGCGCCCCACCCAGCGGCCCGCGGCCATCGCGGCGGCTTCGGTCACCCGGACGAGTTCCAGGGCGAGGTTGCGGTCGGGAGCCTCCGAGGGAACATCGAGCTCGGACGGCAGGTGATGGTGTTCGGTCATCGGAGCGCACCTTTCTGATACGACGACGGCCGGATGAGGGTCTTGGTCCCCGACTCTATCGTTAGGCAGACAAAATGAGCAGGGGACCCCACGGATGAGCGCTCGGGGTACCTGCGACGATAGAGGGCGTGGCAGGTTCGAACGGCAAGCAGAAGACGGCCCGGGACATGATCCTCTCCCTGGCCCTGATCGGTATCGCGGCGGCGGTCGTCTACTTCCTCAGCATCCCGCGCGACGATCACGCTCCCGACCTCAAGCGGGTCGACTACCGGGTCGAGCTGCTCACGGCCCGCCGCGCGGCGGGCTACCCGGTGGCCGCGCCCGAAGGCCTGCCGGACACCTGGAAGGCGACCTCGGTGCGCTTCCAGGGCGAGAAGTCCGACCGCTGGCACCTCGGCTTCCAGACGCCGGACGGCCAGTACGTGCAGATCGAGCAGTCCCGGCAGAAGCGCGCCGACTTCATCGACCAGGCCAGTCAGGGCGGCTCGCAGACGAAGCGGACCGAGCGGATCGACGGCCGTACCTGGACCCGTTACGCCGGCGGCCGGTACGACGCCCTGGTCCTGCAGGGCACTCCCGGCTCCACGACGGTGGTGGCCGGCACCGGCTCCTTCGAGGAGCTGAGGACGATGGTGGCGGCGCTGAAGCTGGCGTGAGCCGCGCCCGGCACGCGAAAGAGGCCCCCGGCGGTCTTCTTGGGTGCCGGGGGCCTCTTCGTGCGTGCGGTCGTGCGGGCCGTCAGACGGTCGTGACGACGTCCTCATAGGCCAGGCGCGGCGAGCGCGGGAACCAGGCGTCCGGGCCCGGGCGGCCGATGTTGACGACCATCAGCGGGGTGTGGTCGTCGTCCAGGAACTCCTTGCGGACGCCCTCGAAGTCGAAGCCGGTCATCGGGCCGGCGGCCAGACCGGCGGCGCGGACGCCGACGATGAAGTAGGCGGCCTGGAGCGCGGCGTTCAGCGCGGCGGCGCCCTCGCGGGCCGGGCGCTCGCTGAAGAAGACGTCCTTGGCCTGCGGGAAGTGCGGGAAGAGGGCGGGCAGCTCCTCGTGGAACTCGTTGTCCGCGGAGAGGATGACGGCCAGCGGGGCGGCGGCGGTCTTGGCCTGGTTGCCCTCGGCCATGTGCTGCACCAGGCGCTCGCGGGCCTCGGCGGAGCGGACCACGGTGACGCGCAGCGGGCTCTGGTTGAAGGCGGTGGGGCCGTACTTGACCAGGTCGTAGATCGCCTGGACCTGCTCCTCGGTCACCGGCTCGTCGGTGAAGGTGTTCGCGGTACGGGCCTCGCGGAACAGCAGGTCCTGGGCAGCGGGGTCAAGAACGAGAGACATGCGTGACTTCCTCGGACGCGCGTCCGGTCCGGGGTGCCCGGACCGGCTGACGGCACCGACCCTACGCCAGTTTAGATTTAAGCTTCAACTAAAACCGGGGCGTGGTGAGCCGCTTCACAGCCCGCTCCCGGCCCAGCGGCCCCGCAGCCCGGCGGCCTACTCGCCGTCCTCCTCGGCCGCGTCTGCCGCCTCCTCCTCGGCCAGCGCCGCGTCCAGCCGGGCCCGGGCCCCCTCCAGCCAGCGCCGGCACACCCTGGCCAGCTCCTCGCCGCGCTCCCACAGCGCCAGGGACTCCTCCAGCGTCGTACCGCCCGCCTCCAGCCGCCGTACGACCTCGATCAGCTCGTCCCGCGCCTGCTCGTACGAGAGCGCCTCGTCCACCTTGCTCGTCATTCGCCCACCTTCACTGTGAATTCACCGTCGGCGACGCGGGCCCGCAGCGCCTCGCCCGCCGTCACCTCGGCCGGATCGCGCACCGCGTGCCCGTCCGCCCGCTGCAGCACCGCGTAACCGCGCCGGAGCGTCGCCGCGGGGGAGAGGGCCACCACACGCGCGTGCGTGTGCGTCAGCTCCGAGTCCGCGCGGTCCAGCAGATGCCCCAGGGTGCGCCGCCCGCGCTCCAGCAGGGAGACCACATGGTCGGCGCGCTCGTCGAGCATCCGGTGCGGATCCTCCATCGCGGGCCGCCCCAGCGCGTGCGCCAGCCCGCGCTCCTCCCGCTCCACGAACGCGGCCATGCAGCGCCGCGCCCGGTCCCGCAGCATCCGCACCCGCCCCAGCTCCTCGCCCACGTCCGGGACGACCTTCTTGGCCGCGTCCGTCGGCGTGGAGGCGCGCAGGTCGGCGACGTGGTCGAGCAACGGGCTGTCCGGTTCGTGCCCGATCGCGGACACGACGGGCGTACGGCACCCGGCCACCGCCCGCACCAGCTGCTCGTCGGAGAAGGGCAGCAGGTCCTCGACGCTGCCGCCGCCGCGCGCGACGATGATCACGTCCACCTCGTCGATCGCGTCCAGCTCCTTGACGGCCTGCACGACCTGCGGGACGGCGTGCACACCCTGCACGGGGACGTTGCGCACCTCGAAGCGGACGGCGGGCCAGCGGTGCCGGGCGTTCTCCAGCACGTCCCGCTCCGCGGCGGACGCCCGGCCGCACACCAGCCCGATCAGCTGCGGCAGGAACGGCAGCGGCTTCTTGCGCTCCGGCGCGAACAGGCCCTCGGCCGCGAGGGCCTTCTTCAGCTGCTCCAGCCGGGCCAGCAGCTCACCGACGCCGACCGGCTTGATCTCGGCGGCGCGCAGCGACAGCTGGCCCCGGGGCGCGTACCACTCGGGCTTGGCCAGGACGACGACCCGGGCGCCCTCGCCGACGACGTCCGCGACCGCGTCGAACACCTGGCGATAACAGGTCACGCTGACGGAGATGTCGTACGACGGGTCGCGCAGCGTGAGGAACACGACGCCCGCGCCGGGGCGGCGCGACAACTGCGTGATCTGCCCCTCGACCCACACCGCGCCGAGCCGGTCGATCCAGCCCCCGATGAGCCGCGACACCTCGCCTACGGGCAGGGGGGACTGCGGGGACGTGTTGACAGCCATGCGGCGAGCCTAACGGCCGGGACCGACACTCCGGCCACGCGCCGTGGGCGGCGGGGCGCCACCGGGGCGGCCCCACGGCGGCCGACCGCGCGGTGCCCCGCACCCCCGGGGGCAGCCGCCCGAGCGCCGCCGTCGCGCCCGCCGCCCGATGAGGGCCAGGGGACCGGCCGCCGCCGGGGGTGTGAGTCCGCGGCGGCGGACACCCCGACCGGTGCCATCGGGGCGATGGACGGCAACCCGTGGACCACGAGATCCCGCGCGCCCGCTCCGCGCCGCAGCCGGTGGTCCGTGCCGGCCTCGCCGACCGTCGTTCCGGTGTCGGACATACCCACCGGTCTTGCCCGCGGGGCCGGGGGAACGCGATCTCCGGGCCGCCGGACGCGGCCTTACGATGGGACGCATGACCGCTTCGTCTGGCCGCCGTGTCCTGCTCGCCGCCCCCCGGGGCTACTGCGCCGGCGTGGACCGCGCCGTGATCGCCGTCGAGAAAGCCCTGGAGCAGTACGGGGCCCCGATCTACGTCCGGCACGAGATCGTCCACAACAAGTACGTCGTGCAGACCCTGGAGAAGAAGGGCGCCGTCTTCGTCGAGCGCACGGAGGAGGTGCCGCCGGGCAACATCGTCATGTTCTCCGCGCACGGCGTCGCCCCCGTGGTGCACGAGGAGGCCAGGCAGGGCCGGCTCGCCACCATCGACGCCACCTGCCCCCTGGTCACCAAGGTCCACAAGGAAGCCGTCCGGTACGCGGGCGACGACTACGACATCCTCCTGATCGGGCACGAGGGCCACGAGGAGGTCATCGGCACCTCCGGCGAGGCCCCCGACCACATCCAGCTGGTCGACGGCCCCGAGGACGTCGCCAAGGTCGAGGTCCGCGACCCGTCGAAGGTCGTCTGGCTCTCCCAGACCACCCTGTCCGTCGACGAGACCATGGAGACCGTCGACGCGCTGAAGACGAAGTTCCCCGGGCTCGTCTCCCCGCCCAGCGACGACATCTGCTACGCCACGCAGAACCGCCAGCTCGCCGTGAAGCAGATGGGCGCCGAGGCCGACCTGGTCATCGTCGTCGGCTCGCGCAACTCCTCCAACTCCAAGCGGCTGGTCGAGGTCGCCAAGCTCGCCGGCGCCCGCGACGCCCACCTGGTGGACTTCGCCGACGAGATCGAGGAGACCTGGCTGGAGGGCGTGACGACGGTCGGCGTCACCTCCGGTGCCTCCGTCCCCGAGGTGCTGGTCGAGCAGGTCCTGGAATGGCTCGCCGAGCGCGGCTACGCGGACGTGGAGCTGGTCAGGGCGGCCGAGGAGTCGATCACCTTCTCGCTGCCCAAGGAACTGCGCCGCGACCTGCGGGACGAGGCCGCCGCCCTGGTCGCCGAGCGCGGCGGAAGCGGCACGCCCGTGGCGTGACCGTCAGTGGGCCGTCGTAACGTGGAGCCATGCAGATCTTCGGTGTGGACATCGGCGGATCCGGGATCAAGGGCGCCCCTGTGGATCTCGACCGGGGCGGCCTGGCCCAGGAGCGCTGCAAGGTGCTCACCCCGCATCCGGCGACGCCCGACGGCGTCGCCGACGGGGTCAAGCAGGTCGTGGACCACTTCGGCTGGACCGGGCCGGTCGGCCTGACCTTCCCCGGAGTGGTCACCGGCGGCGCCACGGTCCGTACGGCCGCGAACGTGGACAAGAGCTGGATCGACACGGACGCGCGCGCGTTGTTCAGCGGCAGACTCGGCGGACTCCCGGTGACCGTGGTCAACGACGCGGACGCGGCGGGCGTCGCCGAGATGGAGTTCGGCGCCGGGCGGGGCCGCGGGGGCACGGTCATCCTGCTCACCTTCGGCACCGGCATCGGCAGCGCCGTCTTCGTGGACGGCGCCCTGATCCCCAACACGGAACTCGGCCACCTGGAGCTGCACGGCCACGACGCGGAGAAGCGTGCCTCCAGCAAGGCCAAGGAGGACCACGACCTCAGCTGGGAGCGGTGGGCCCATCGCGTCCAGCAGTACCTGGCGCACGTGGAGATGCTGTTCTCGCCGGACCTGTTCATCGTCGGCGGCGGCGTCAGCCGCAAGGCGGACAAGTTCCTGCACCTGCTCGACGGCATCAAGGCCGAGATCGTCCCCGCGCAGCTGCAGAACAACGCGGGGATCGTGGGCGCGGCGATGAGAGCGGCCCAGCAGGTCTAGAGCCGTACGCCCGAGCCGGCCCGGGGCGGGGTCACCGGCGACCCCGCCCCCGGCCGGCTCCGG
>NZ_JBEZBT010000015.1:0-28155 GCF_040647235.1 Streptomyces sp. NPDC042638 | reverse complement strand
GGCGGTGTTCAGCCGTGCCCCCGGCCGGCTCCGGCGGTGTTCAGCCGTGCCCCCGGCCGGCTCCGGCGGTGTTCAGCCGTGCCCCCGGCGGGCCCGGACCCACGCCGCCCGGCGGGCGAGCACGATCACCCCGGCGACGAGCGTCCCCCCGTACAGCCACCCGGCCTGGGTGGCGAGCCCGGTGACCAGACCCATCAGGTGGCCGAGCAGCCCCCCGCCGCTCTCGGCGACCGGCAGCAGCCCCACGGCGAACGCGAGCGGCAGGACCACCGGTGCGGTCAGCACGTCGCCGCCGCGCACCCAGAGCGCGGTCAGCACGCACACCGGCAGGAACAGCACGCCGTAGACCGTCGGGGACGCCCCGAACAGCAACTGGTCCAGGCAGCCGAGCAGGAACATCGCCCCGGCGCAGAACAGCCCGCTGCCGAGCCCGGTCAGCCGGGGGTTCGGCAGCCGTCGGCCCGCCGGCCCCGGCCGCGCCTCACCGACCGGCCCGGCGCCCTCCACCTGCCGCGCGCTCCGGCCGGCGCCCGGCGCGGGTCCGCGCCCGCCGCGAGCCCCGCGCACCCGGCCCGGCCGGTGCCCGGCCTGCGGTGGCAGCGGGGTCCGCGGCGGCGTGCCGCGTCGCGGTCCGTCGTTCGGGGGTCCCGTTCTGCGTTGCTCCACAGGGACCAACCTAGGTCTGTTTATGTGCCGAATCGGCCTTCAGACACGCCGGGGGGACGCGCTGGGCCGGAGCTCCGACGCTCTCGCGAGGCCGGGGCGCGGACGCCGTAAACTGGTGGATCGGCCAGTGTCGGTCTCTGGCCCCCTGGCAGCCCCTGGCCCACTCAACTACGGGAAGTCGCAACGTGTCGCTCACGATCGGAATCGTCGGCCTGCCCAACGTCGGCAAGTCGACCCTGTTCAACGCCCTGACCAAGAACGACGTGCTGGCGGCCAACTACCCGTTCGCCACGATCGAGCCGAACGTCGGCGTGGTCGGGGTGCCCGACGGCCGCCTCGCCAAGCTGGCCTCGATCTTCAAGTCGGCCCGCATCCTCCCGGCCACGGTCGACTTCGTCGACATCGCCGGCATCGTGCGCGGTGCCTCCGAGGGCGAGGGCCTGGGCAACAAGTTCCTCGCGAACATCCGCGAGTCCGACGCGATCTGCCAGGTCATCCGCGCCTTCAAGGACGACAACGTCGTTCACGTCGACGGCAAGGTCTCGCCGAAGGACGACATCGAGACGATCAACACCGAGCTGATCCTCGCCGACCTCCAGACGATCGAGAAGGTCCTGCCGCGCCTCCAGAAGGAGTCCCGGATCAAGAAGGACATCGCGCCCAAGGTCAAGGCCGTCGAGGAGGCCAAGGAGATCCTGGAGAAGGGCGACACGCTCTTCGCGCACGGCATCGTCCAGGGCACCGAGCGCAACGAGCTGCTGCACGACCTGCACCTGCTGACCACCAAGCCGTTCCTGTACGTCTTCAACGTCGACGAGGAGGAACTGGTCGACGAGGACTTCAAGACCCAGCAGCGCGCCCTGGTCGCCCCGGCCGAGGCGATCTTCCTCAACGCCAAGCTGGAGCAGGACCTCGCCGAGCTCGACGAGGAGGAGGCCCTGGAACTGCTCCAGTCCTTCGGCCAGGAGGAGCCCGGCCTCGCCACCCTCGCCCGCGTCGGCTTCGACACCCTCGGCCTGCAGACGTACCTCACGGCCGGCCCCAAGGAGTCCCGCGCCTGGACGATCAAGAAGGGCGCCACTGCCCCCGAGGCGGCCGGTGTCATCCACACCGACTTCCAGAAGGGCTTCATCAAGGCCGAGGTCATCTCCTTCGAGGACCTGGTCGAGACCGGCTCGGTGGCCGACGCCCGCGCCAAGGGCAAGGCGCGCATGGAGGGCAAGGACTACGTGATGCAGGACGGGGACGTGGTGGAGTTCCGCTTCAACGTCTAATACGTTCGGCGAAAGGCCGTCTGACCTGCGGTGGAGTGGGTCGGGCGGCCTATGCGGTCCGCGCGGAGTCCGCAGCGGGCTGATTTCGGGCAGCGCGCGGGGGAGCGGCCACGCCGCTTCGTCGACCTGCGGCTCGCGCCCGACGAAGGGAACACCATGACCCAGCAGACCGACGACCAGCCCAAGGCCCTCAAGCCGGCGCTCGAATCGATGACCCTGCTGGTCGCCGCCGTCATCGTCCACGACAAGGCCACCAACCGCGTCGTCCTCCTCCAGCGCAGCGAGAACGCCAAGTTCGCCCAGGGAATGTGGGACATCCCCGTCGGCAAGAGCGAACCGGGCGAACCGATCACCGAGACGGCCGTCCGCGAGCTGTACGAGGAGACCGGCCTCACGGTGAGGCCCGAGTCCCTCAAGGTCGCCCACATCATCCATGGCGCCTGGGGCGTGGAGGCCCCCAACGGCTTCCTCACGGTCGTGTTCGCCGCCCACGAATGGACCGGCGAACCCGAAAACCGCGAACCCCGCAAGCACTCCCAGGTCCGCTGGGTCGACGCCAGCGCTATCCCCGAAGCCTTCGTCGACACCACAGCCAGTGCTCTGCACCACTACCTGACCAGCGGCGCGGACGTCTCCCTGGACGGCTGGCAAACCGCGTGAGCATCATGTTGCCCACCGGACGACGTCGGCCAGTTGGGTGTCAGACAGGCCAGGTAGAAGTACGGGTCTATCTGGCTGCTCTGGACAAGGACAGTCAGCCCACGGGCTACCTCTTCATGAGCCGCACGTGCGGCCGGTACATGGCGTACGCGGACTTCACGTAGCCGCGGTCAGGCAGCTGCGGCTACGTCCGGGTCCAGCCGTTGGCGAAATCGCATTCGAGGTCCGTCCAGCGGCGAAGCTCGGCGGGGGTGTAGCTGGGGTAGCCGAGGCGTCCCACGCCCATGGCCGGCCGTGCTCGTCGCAGGCGCCGAAGTCCTGGTAGTTCCGTTGGGCCTCGATCAGGGAGACCTTGTTCGCGCCGCCGCTCATGGCCGGCCAGCGGAACTGGACCCCGTCGTCCTCCCAGAAGCAGACGGGGCAGATCTCGTACGAGCCGGGCATCGCGGTCAGTACGCGGTGTCCGCAGCACGGGCAGGGGTAGGAGTCGCTCACCTGCGCAGTCTCGTTGCAGGTCCCGCCCGGGTGCCATGGGGTCAGCGGCGATCAGGTCTCATAAACGGTGGACCGGTGTCCCACATGAACGACCCAGACCACCAGCTCCCCGTTGTCGATCGTGTAGACGACGCGGTAGTCGCCCACGCGCAGACGGCGTCGCTCGGGCCGGGACACGAGTGCGGTGGTGTTGAAGCCGAGGGGGTCGGTCTCCAGCTCGGTCAGCTTGGCCAGGATGCGCAGTGCCATGTCGCGCGGGATCTTCCGAAGCTCGGCCTGCGCCTCGGGGCGGAAGACGGTTCGGTACTCACTCACCGCGCGCCAGCGTCTCCCTCATGATGTCCTCGATCGGGATGCCGGGAGCCGGGTTGGCCATGCGCTCGTCGATGATCCGGTTGATCTCGCGCTCTTCCCATTCCTGGTACTTGCGCAGCACCTCGATGGAGACCACGGCGGCGACTTCCTTGCCCCGGCGCGTGATCACCGTGGGTACGTCGTCGCGGTCCGCGCGCTCCACGACCTCCGCCAAGTGCGCGCGCACGTCGCGGATGGACTCTGTGGGCAGTGGCTGCGTCATGCGCTCAAGCGTACCGAGTGTCTCATGTGTACACAATGGCTGGAGTCCATGGCGGTCCATCGCTCGCGCTGGATGAACTCGCACTGTGCTGGATCGGTGCTGTGATGAGAGCGACCGAAAACCGCGTTTTCGCAGGTGGGAGCTGTCGTTGCCACGAGCTAGGTGGTTCGTCAAGCGCACAGATAAGAAGGGGCTGAGTTCTGGTGAACTCGGCCCCTTCTGCCTCCCGTGCTGACTTGGTGCTGACTCCTAGTTGCTCGTCGGCGGCGCGAGCCTGTCGAGATCCAGGCTGATCTCGAAAGGCACAGGGCGCTTCAGGGTGCCTCGGAAGATGCCGGCGGGCGCGTAGACGCCAGTGGGTTCGTCGAGTTCGTAGACGTGGACGACAGGGGCGCCGTCTTCGTCCTCGATGCACCAGTAGTGCGGGATGCCGGCCTCCGCGTACTTGCGTAGCTTGACCGTGCGGTCCCGGTGCGCGGACTCAGGTGAGACGACCTCGATGACCAGTCGCACCTCGTCCGGCGCGAACCAGGTGCGGTCTGCGTCGTAGTCGGCCGTCGTCAACAGCAGATCCGGCTCGGGCCGGTTTCGCTCGTCTAGCTTTATGGTCATCTCGCGGCCGACCCTGACATCGCCGGGCGCCTGCTCCATGAGAGCGACGGTGAGCATGGTGACGAGGTGGCCGTGCCACCACCTCTGCGGCGACATCATGAAGACAAGCGCTCCGTCGATCAGCTCGGTGTGGCGGGGTGCCTCGGGAAGGCGGTCCAGGTCTTCCGCGAACCAGCCTTCCTCGCGCGGCGGGCGCATCCAGTCGGGCAGTGCGGTCATGGCTCAACCGTAGCGATTCGACGAGGCGTGGGCCACGAGATCGTCGCCGGGCGGCTGCCCTTCCTCGGGCCTTCAGTTGCTGTTCCGCCTCTTCGGCTCTCGCTTCACGAGCCTCCTGCGCACCTGGGAGTCGCATTGCTAACGACACGCAGCTATTTCAGGGCCTCAGCCGCAGAACGTGTCCTTCACGGCCTGGATGACCTCGGCCGCCTGGCGCTCGTCCACCGTGGCGTTCCCGCCAGTGAAGCGGTAGCTGACCTCCTTCACGAGCTGCTTCCCCTTCTGTCCGTCCCGGATCTCCTGGCAGGTGCTCACGGACCGGCGTACGGCCCGCTCCCTGTTCACCGTGATTCCGGGGTTGATCGAGGTCAGCTTGCGGAGGAGCTGCTTCTCCTCGGCCGCGTTGGGCTCATCGAGCTTGGCCGGCGCCTCGTGGGTCGGCCTGGCCTTCGGGGAGGGGGACATCTTCGCCGCGGTCTTCGCCTTCGCCGGGGTGTCACCCGAGGTGTCACTGTTGCCCGCGTTGGCGATGGCGGTCACCACCAGGACGCCACCAGCGATCAGCAGGGCCTTCTTCTTACCGTTCACAGTCTCTCCTCATGGAAGAGCCAGCCCCGTCGTGGGACTGGCTCTGGCCGGTGGCCTTTCTTTGTTTACGGGGCAGGGCCGTCCTAACTCTCCCGTCATCACTACTCCCAGGACTGTGGGGGGACGGGCATGAAATCCCGAAGCGCGCTGATGCACCCTCGCGACCAGTCAACCAACTGTGAATCGTCGAAGTAGATGGTCTTCTCGTCCAGTTGGCCCAGCACGTTGTCATGTGCCACGCCCGCTTCGCAGTCGTTCAGGGCTGTGTCCGGGCTCTCGTAGATGAAGGACCAGCCGTAAGCGTCCTTCCGTCCGGCCTTGAACGCAGGCGACCAGGAGTCCGGGCCGCTGTCGTCGTCGGTGACGACCTTGACCACGCCGACGAGGATGATCACGGCCCAGGCGCAGCCGATGACGGCCCACACCCGTCTCTTGCCGTAGCGGTCGGTGAGCGTTCGCATTTAGATGCACCCCCCACATAGTTCGTGTGATCGTTGACCCTAAGTGGTTGACCCGTGAACTAGAAGGGTGGATCTCGTGAAGGCGGCGCTCCGGTCGGAGCTGTCTCACCAGTCGGGTCGGCCCTGCTCGGTGGACGGTTCGAGTATCGGCTCGAAGGCGGACTCCTCCTCGCCGGGAACGTGCGGGAGGAATCCGTCGGGGACGGTGCGGGCGGCGGTGGTGAGCAGGCGCTCCAGGACTTCCCGGTCGGTGGCCGGGGGAAGCCGGAGTGCGGCGAGGAGGCGGTCGCGGACGGTGGGGTGGTCCGGGTGGTCGTCGAGGTGGTCGGAGCTGAGGGCCGGGAGCGGGAAGCCGGCCAGGGCGTCGTGCCAGGGCGGCAGGACGATGGCGAGGGTCAGGGCCTCGGCGAGGGACTCGGCGATGAGGGAGGCATGGCCCTCGGAGTCGGTGTAGAGGACTGGGCGGGTGCCGCCGGGGTGGGCCGGGCCGCAGAGGTAGTGGGTGCCGCCCGCGTTGCAGCCGGCGACGGGCTCCACCGGAAGGCCGTTGGGCAGGACGATCGACTCGACCGGGTCGACGCGGGCAAGGTCGAACTCGCCGTCGCAGGCCAGGTAGGCGGCGGCCTCGGGATGCGCGGCGATCCTGTGGAGCAGTGCGCTGTCCGAGAGGGCGGCCGGGTTGAGGACCCGGGCGATCGCGGGGGTGAGGGGGTGTCCGGCGAGGACGTGGCGGATGGCGTCGAGGGGGACGGGGCGCTCGTAGTAGTCCTCGAAGTGGGTCTGGACGGCCTCCGGGGAGCGGTCGGTGAGCAGATGGAAGAGGAAGCCGGAGCCGTCGGGGTCCCCGTGGCCGGTGGGGAAGACGATGGCCGAGCCGGTGCGCCAGACGGTGTCGCCGGTCTCCCGCCACAGGCAGGCGGTGACCCGAGAGGCCCCGATGCCCTCGTCGTAGAAGGCGGGCTCGTGCAGGAGCGGGCTCAGTGCCGCAGGCACGTCGTCGATGACGCCAGGCCAGACCCGCTCGTCGTGCGTCCCGTACGGACTCATCTCCGACTCGTGGTCGAAGCCGCGTATGAGCACGCCCGCCGGGGTGAAGAGGACGGAGAATTCGTCCCCCGAGCCGTTCTCCATCAGGGCCGCTTCCACACCGGGTCCCCAGGCGGCGTCGAAGGTGTACTGGCGGAATCGCGGATCGTCGCCGATCGCCGCGTCCAGGATCGCCAGTGCGCGCAGGTGGTCGCGGAGTTGGGCCGGGCCGGGGAGGAGGGTGGCGGTCTCGTGCACGGTGCTCATGGCGCCATGGAAGCAGCCGCCACTGACAATCTCACGCGGCCGGCCCAGCGGCGGGGCCGCCGGCCCCGGCGGACTGTGTCCTCGATGGGAACAGGCGCGTCCCGCACGGTGCGACGAAGGGGCCGGATCCGGCAGCGCCCCGGCCCCTTCTGGCTGTACAGGTGTTCCGCGTGGGCTCAGGCGTCGAAGTCGAGTTCGATCTGCGCCGACACGGCCCGCGCACGGCAGGCCAGTGTGTAGCCGCGGTCGAGTTCGTCCTGGCCGAGCGCGTACTGCCGGTCCATTCGCACGGTGCCGCACACGACCCTGGCGCGGCAGGTTCCGCACAGGCCGTCCCGGCAGGAGTACGGCGTCTCGGGCCGGGCCCGCAGGACGGCGTCGAGGATGACGTCGTCCTCCGGCTCCATGGGGAAGACGGTGGTCCGGCCGCCGAGCCGGGCGGTGACCCGGGCGCGGGCGGCCGGGGTGTTCCGGTCGACGGGCTCGGGGGACGGCCCGGCGGGTTCGCCGTCGGTCGTGAAGAGTTCCAGGCGGACCCGGCGGGGGTCGGCTCCCCATTCCGTCAGGGTGGTGCGGACCGCCTCGACCAGCCCCCCGGGCCCGCACAGATAGAAGTGGGTGCTGTCGTCCGGTTCGGCGCCGAGGAGTTCCAGCAGCCTGGGCAGCCGCGCGGTGTCGATGCGTCCCGAGAGCAGCGTGGCCCCCTGTGACTCCTGGGAGAGGACGTTCAGGAGGAAGAACCGGTCGACGTAGCCGTCCTTGAGGTCGGCCAGTTCGTCCGCGAGCAGGACCGACATCGAGGTCTGATTGGCGTACACCATCGAGACGCGGCACGTGGGGTCGTCGCGCAGGGCCGCCGCCGCCATGCTGAGCAGCGGGGTGATGCCGCTGCCGCCCGCGACGAGGACGTGGTGCGCGCCGGGCTGCTCGGCCAGCCGGAAACCGCCGGCCGGCGGCCCGACCACGAGGGTGTCGCCCGCACCGAGCGAGGTCAGGGCGTACTCCCCGAAGCCGCCGTCTCCCAGGCGCTTGACCACGAGACGCAGACCGGAAGCGGGATCCTGCGACCGGTTCGGCGGAGTGCAGATCGAGTAGCTGCGGCGGATCTCCTTCCCGTCGGGGCCGCCGAGGAAGTGCCGGACCGTCAGGTGCTGGCCCGCCCGGTGGGTGAACGCGTCCGTCAGGTGCTCCGGCACGTCCAGGGTGATCGCGACGGCGTCGTCGGTGAGCTTGTCCACCGCCGAGACCCGCATGCGGTGGAAGCCCGTCGCACGGCGTGAGGTCGTCGGTGTTTCGTTGCTGTCCTTCAATCGCCTGTCTCCATGCCGTGTCGTCACGTCGCTCTCATGTGCGCGAAGGTCTCGTGGCAGGCCGTGCACACCAGGATCGACTGGCACCGGGTCGCACCGAACGGACTCTGCGGACGGGTGGCCGCGGAGCCGCAGTTGGGGCAGGGCACGCCGAGGCCGATACGGACAGGCAGGGGCACGCCGGCGGGACCCGGTGGCGCGATGCGGTTGTCGGCCAGCTTGCGCCGGCCGTCGGCGCTGATCCAGTCGGTGGTCCAGGCGGGCGAGAGCACCTGCCGCACCCGCCCGTCCGGATGTCCGCACTCGGAGAGCACGGCCCGGATCGCGCCCTGGATGGTCTCCATCGCCGGGCAGCCGGTGTAGGTCGGCGTGATGGTGACCTCCATGACGCCGTCGTCCGCCGGTGCCACGTGACGGATCACTCCCAGGTCGCCCAGTGAGATCACCGGGAGTTCCGGGTCGGGCAGCGCCTCGACGAGCCTTCTGACCTCGTTCGCCGTGCTGCGCGTACCTGTGCTCACCAGCTGGCTCCCGGGTACTGGCGGTGCACCGACTGCAGTTCCGCCACCATCGGGGCGAACGCCTCGGTGTGCAGCCCCTCCCGGCCGCCGCCCGCCCTCCAGCGGGGGGCGGGAACCGTCAGCTCCGCCTCGCTGAGGACGGCGGTGACGGACTCGTCCCAGTGGGCGCGCAGCCGCGCCGGGTCGACCCCGGTGCCGTCCCGGTCGAGCCGCCGTACCAGCTCGTCGCTGTCGAACAGCTCGGGGACGTACGGCCAGATCCGGTCCACTCCCTCCTGCATCCGGCGGTGGCTCTCCTCGGTGCCGGCGCCCAGGCGGACGGTCCACTGCGCGGCGTGCAGGCAGTGGTACGCGACCTCCTTGGACGCCTTCGCGGCCAGTCCGGCGAGCACGGCGTCGGCCGACTCCGCCAGCGCCGTGTACAGCAGCCGGCTGTAGTGGGCGAAGGCCAGCTGCCGGGCGATGGTCAGCGCGAAGTCGCCGTTCGGGGTCTCCACCAGCAGGCAGTTGCGGAACTGGCGTTCGGTCCGGGTGTAGGCGAGGTCGTCCTCGCTGCGGCCGGTGCCGTCCAGCTCGCCCGCGTAGCCGAGCAGGGTGCGGGCCTGCCCGAGGAGGTCGAGGGCGATGTTGGCCATCGCCAGGTCCTCCTCGATGGTGGGCGCTCTGGTCACCCACTCGCACAGCCGCTGGCCGAGGAACAGCGCGTCGTCCCCGAGCCGCAGCGCGTACGCGGCGATGTCCGCCGACGTCACCGTCTCGGCGGCCTCAACCGGCATGGTCCGCCGCCTTGTTCAGGGCCACGTAGTGGTCCGGGTACCGGTACGGCTTGTCGGCCGCGTTGCTGAACAGCGGGTCCTTCTCGTCCGGCGAGGAGGCGCGTACGTCCTCGGAGCGCACCACCCAGATGGACACCAGGTCTCCGCGGCGCGTGTAGAGGTCGCGGGCGTTGGCGAGCGCCATGTCGGCGTCGGCGCCGTGCACGGAACCCACGTGCTGATGGGACAGGCCGCGACGCGGGCGGATGAACACCTCCCACGGAGCCTGTGACCTCCCCACCTGTCCGTTCATGCGGTGTGCCTCCCGATTCTCTCTTGGTCCCTGTGCAGCTCTTCGTCCCGGCGCAGGGAGTAGGCCTCGACGGCCTCCCGCACCCAGGCGCCGTTCTCGTGAGCCGCCACCCGGTGGGCCAGCCGTTGCCTGGCGCACTGCGAGTCGTCGGCGAGCACGTCCCGGAACTGCTGCCAGTCGATGGGGCTGAAGTCGTAGTGCCCGCGCTCCTCGTTCCAGCGGATCGCCGGATCGGGCAGCGTCAGCCCGAGCTCCTCCACCTGCGGCACGGCGTTGTCGACGAAGCGCTGGCGCAGTTCGTCGTTGGTGTGCCGCTTGATGCCCCAGGCGATCGAGCGCCGGCTGACCTGGGCGCCCATGGCCGCCGCGCGGGAGTCCCCGGCGGCGCCCGCCACGGTGTCCGGCGGACCGAACATCAGCGCCACCGCCGGTAGCCACCAGCGGTTGACGGCGTCCTGGGCCATCTGCTTCTGCTCGGGCGTGCCGCGGCACAGCGACCACAGGACGTCGTAGCCCTGCCGGACGTGGAACGCCTCCTCCTGGCAGACGCGTTGCATGGCGCGGGCGTACGGCCCGTAGGAGGTGCGGCACAGCGGCACCTGGTTGACGACGGCGGCACCGTCCGTCAGCCAGGCGATCGCGCCGGTGTCGGCCCAGGTCAGGGCCGGGTGGTTGAAGGTGGCGGCATACCGCTGACGTCCGGCGTGCAGGGCGTCGAGCAGCTCGGCGCGGGTGACGCCGAGCGTCTCGACGGCCGAGTACAGGTAGAGCCCGTGGCCGGCCTCGTCCTGCACCTTGGCCAGCAGGCTGGCCTTGCGGTGCAGGGAGGGGGCCCGGGTGAGCCAGGCGCCCTCCGGCTGCATGCCGATGATCTCGGAGTGTGCGTGCTGGGCGACCTGGCGGATGAGCATCCGCCGGTATCCGTCGGGCATCCAGTCGCGGGGTTCGACGCGCTCGTCGGCGGCGAGGAGCGCCTCGAAGTGCTCGGTCAGGCGCGCCTCGTCGTCCGCCGCCGAGGTGGCCGCCGTCTGCTCAGCGGTCACCGACGGTCTCCGCTTCGGCGGCGGTGGCGGTGCGGGCGCTCGGCAGGGGCGCCGCCGGGGCCTCCTGGAAACCGCTCAGGAACCGCGAGTGGAAGCGCCGCAGCGGGCCCGGGGACCACCAGTTGGCCGAGCCGAAGAGCGCCATCAACGACGGTACGAGCAGGGCGCGCACCAGGGTGGCGTCGATGATCACGGCGAGGGCGGTGCCGAGGCCGAGCTGCTTGATGAAGACCAGGCGGGAGAGCGTCAGGGCACCGACGGGGATGCAGAACAGGACGGCTGCGAGTGTGGTGATGCGGCCGACCTTCTGCAGGCCGGTGGCGACGGCCTCGCGGTTGGGGATGCCGTGGTCCACGCCCTCCTTGATGCGGGAGAACAGGAACACGGTGTAGTCGGTCGACACGCCCAGCGTCAGCGCGAGCAGGATGATCAGCATCGTCGGCTGGAGGGCGCCCTGGCTTCGGAAGTCCAGCAGCCCTTCCAGGTTCCCGTCCTGGAAGACGAGGACCAGGATGCCGAAGGTGGCGCTGAGGGTGAGCAGGTTGGTGATGACCGCCTTGACCGGCAGGACCACCGAACCGGTCATGGCGAAGAGGATGAGCAGCGTGGTCAGCGCCATCACCGCGATCGCGAGCGGCAGGTGGCTGCCGAGGCTGTCCTGCATGGCGCGGAAGAGCGCGGTGTTGCCGGTCGCCTCGGTCGGGTACGGCGCGGGGACGTCCTTGATCTTCTTGAGGGTGTCCTGGGCTTCGAGGGACAGGGGCGCCTTCTTGAGGGAGACGTCGGTCTGCCACAGACCGCCGCCGAGCCTGCGGGGCGGGGCGACCGCGGCCACGCCGTCGATCTGCCTCAGCTTGCCGGCGTACGTGGCGAGATTCGGCCCGGCGTTGTCGGGCGCCTGCTGGATCAGGTTGACGGGGGACTGGAGCGAGCCGGGGAAGTCCTGGTCGAGGGTGTGGTAGACCTTGCCCGCGTGTGAGTCGCTGGGCATGGACGCCGAGTCGATACCGGTGAACTTGATGCCGGCGAAGGGCGCTCCGAGCACCAGCAGGACGACGCCCGCGCCCACGGCGGCGGTGACGGGCCGCTTCATGACGCCGCGCGAGAAGCGGTACCAGCGGCCCCGGTCCTCCGGCGCCTCGGAGGCGCGCTGCCAGCGCTTCGGCGCCCACTTGTCGATGCGCGTGCCGAGGACGGCGAGCAGGGCGGGCAGGCCGAGCAGGGCGAAGACCAGGGCACCGATCACGGTGGCGATGCCGGTGACGCCCATGGTGTAGAGGAAGCGCTGCGGGAACACCAGCAGGGAGGCCAGCGCCGCGGCCACCGTGAGGCCGCTGAAGAAGACGGTGCGGCCGGCGGTGAACAGGGTGGTGCGCACGGCCTCGCCGGGGGTCTGGCCGCGGTGCAGCTCCTCCCGGTACCGGGAGATGATCAGCAGGCTGAAGTCGATGGACAGACCGATGCCCAGCGCGAAGAGCAGGTTGAGGGCGAAGATCGACAGGTGCACGGTGGTCATGACCACGCCCATGCCGCCCAGCGCGAGTGCGATGGTGCAGATCGCCCCGCCCAGCGGGATCAGGGCGGCGATCACGCCGCGGAAGATGAAGAGCAGCAGGATCAGCAGGATGGGGAAGCCGATCGTCTCGGCCTTGCCCAGATCCTCGCTGGAGATGGTGCTGCCCTCGACGTTGGAGGCGGTGGGGCCGCCGAGGCTGACGTGGTCGCGCAGCAGCGGGTCCGCGTCGATCTTGTCCTGGAGCCCGGTGACCGCCTTCTTCACGGCGTCACCGGGGGCGAAGCTGCCGACCGCGGCGACGAGGTAGGTCTGCCCGCGGTCGGCGGAGACCATCTTCGGGTCGTGCGCCGAGGCGTAGTCCCACACCGCCTTGACCTCGGGGCGGCCCTTCAGCACCTCGATGGCGCGGGTGACCACCTCGGGACGCCGGGCGGACCGCGGGTCGATCGGCTGGTCGGACTTCACCAGGACCACATAGCCCTGCTCGAGGTCGGCTCCGCTCGCCTTCTCGACCTTGTCCAGGACCTTGACCGCGGCCGAACGGGAGTCGTCGTAGTCGTCCACGCCCATCGTCATCTTGGTGAGGGAGCTCCCTCCGACGCCCAGCCCCACGAGAACGAGGAGGCCGACGATCAGCAGCAGACGCCCTGGCCTCCTCTCCATGAGGCCGTTGATCCTGGTGAACAACTCGACCACTCCTTTGTCTTCTCCGGGCGGCAGTGACTGCCGGGCAGGTCTTCCACAGAGGTAGGAGTCAGCGAGGAGGCGGATCAATCCCCCGCCCCGCGCATCGGAGTGCGGCGCGTTGCCGGCATCGAGATCTTTGAAGGAAGTTTCGAACGCGGGGAGTGCGGAGGCGCCCTCGCGCCTCTCTTCTTACTGCTACCTCATCCGCCGGGTACCGGCCGTGCGCCGGCGGGCCCGGCCGGCGGCCGTGTCCGACGCACCTGCCCGGAGCCGTCCCTGCATGCCCTCTCGCAGGTGATCCGGGCTGCCCGCACACCCCCGGCCCCCCGCGCGACTCCAGCGACGACAGCTACGCACAGCAACGAGGAAGGAACAACGATCCCGTGGCTCCACAGGTGGGCACCGTCACCCACGCGGGGACCGCAGTCCCCGCCGCGGCCGACGCGGCCCTGCAGCCGTGGCTGCAGGCACTGCACGATCTGGTCCCGATGCCGGAGAAGTACCGCCGGTTCGAGGTGGACCGGGCCGGTGCCCTCGCGCTGCTCGGCTGCCGGGACCTCGTACTCGACGCTCTCGTGGCGGCGGGGATCCCGCACTCGGGCAGCGGCGGGGCGGTCAGGTTCGACTACAACGACCTCGCCAACGTCGCTCTCTACTCCGGCGCCGTCACCAGCGTCCCGTTCGCCGGGCAGCGCATGATGATCCGCTACGCCTCGGCCGCCCCCCACACGTGGACCGCGCCCCGCAGCTGGGACGTCGAGTGGAGGCTCAGCTGCCGGGACGAGGAGTGCCCCGGCGGCCAGTGGCGGATCGCCCTGCCGGCGCCGCAGGTGTTCGGCGGGCGGATCGACGAGCTGCACTGCGACCAGGAGTCGGTGACGGAAGGCGGCGTGCTGACCGTGACGGGCAGCCGGGCCGTGCGCCTGACCGGCCGGATCTCCACCGCCGGCCGGCACACCCCGCTCAGGTCCGCGGTGGCCCGCAGGCTCTTCGACGACACCCTGGCGGAACTGCTCGACGGGCGTTACCGGTTCCAGTGGATGCACCCGCTCCTGCGCCTGGACCGTGCCGCGGTCGAGGAGGCCAGGATCATGGACTGCACCGTGTGCTCGCTCCGGATGCGGCGGCAGGCCCTCGCCGAGGGGCTCACGGTCCGCACCCGGCGCGGGCGGTTCCTGGGCGTCCTGGACGCCGAGCACTCCTGGCTCGAGGTGCTGGACGAGGACGACGTCTGGAAGCCCGTCGACCCGGTCATCGCCCTGCTCTCCATCCGGCACGACCGCGCGCAGGAGGGCTTCGTCGACTTCTGCGCGGGCTCCGTACCCAGCCGGTTCCTGCCCTGGACGGTGGCCGCGGGCGAGCCGCTCGCCGAGCACCGCTGCCCGGTCGGGGACGGGGCCTGGGACAACACCTTCAGTGGCACAGCAGCGAAAGGCAACTCATGAGCACCGTACGGGAAATGCTCGTCGAACTGACCGGTATGTCGGAATTCGCGGAGAGCATCGGAGACGACGTCGACCTCAGCGCCAGCGGGATCGACTCCGGTGACCTGGTGCGCCTGGTGCTGCTCATCGAGCAGCGCACCGGCGTCGAGGTCACCGCCGAGGACATGGACGGCCTCTCCACGATCGCCGACTACGAGCGGTTCGTGGCCGAGCGCGGCAGCGCGGCGCAGGCGGGCGGCGTCTGATGTGGCTGTCCCAGCTGCTGGAGCGCAACCGGCAGTGCTTCCCTGACCGTACGGCGCTGATCGACGACCACCGCTCGGTCACCTGGGCCGAGCTGCACGACCGTACGGCCCGGCTCGCCCGGGGGCTGGCCGGGCTCGGCATCCGGTCCGGCGATCGCGTCGCGGTGCTCTCCCTCGACCGGATCGAGGTGCTGGAGAGCTACTTCGCCCTGGCCCGCATCGGCGCGGTGTTCGTGCCGGTCAACCACAGCCTGCTCGGCCCGGAGGTGACCGCTGTCGCGGAGCGCACCGGCGCGAGCGCGGTCATCGGTGAGGCCGCCCTCCTCGACCGGCACCCGGACCTCCCGGTCGGGCTGCGGATCGCTTTCGAGAGCGAGGAGTTCGCCCGGCTGGCCGCCACCCCGGACCCGGCGCCGCTGCCCGTGGTGCCCGACGACGCGGTGGCGGCGATCCTCCACACCTCCGCCACCACCGGCCAGGCCAAGGGCGTCACCGTCGACCATGCCTCGTTCCGGGCCATCGCGCTCGGCTGGCTCGCCTCGGCCGCGCCCGCCGACGACATGGTGATGGTCAACTGCTGCCCGCTGTACCACGGCAGCATGGTGGTCTCGCTGACGTACATGGCGGCCGGCGCCACCGTCGTGCTGATGCCGGGCTTCAAGCCGCAGAAGGCACTGACCGCGATCGAGGAGCACCGCGCCACCCACGTATGGCTCGTCCCGCAGATGCTCCGCTTCATGCTGCAGGCCAGGACACTGCGGAGCGCCGACCTGTCGAGTCTGCGGGAGGTGCTGTACGGCGCCGCGCCGATGCCCCCGGAGGTGTACGCGGAGGCGGCGGAGCGGCTCGGCTGCGGCTTCCGCCATGTGTACGGCATGACCGAGGTGGGCGGGCCCTTCGTCACCCTCGGCCCCGCCGAGCACCCGGCCCCGGGCGACGGGCTGCCCGAGGTGCTGCCCGCGGGACGGGTGATCCCCGGCATGTCCGTACGCATCCTGGACACCGACGACTCCGAGCTGGGGCCGGACGCCATCGGTGAGGTCGTCGTCCGGGGCCCGGGCATCATGCACGGCTACTGGAACGACGCCGCCGCCACGGCGGAGGTCACCGTCGACGGCTGGATCCGCACCGGCGACCTCGGCTTCGTCGACGGCGCCGGCCGCGTCCACCTGGTCGACCGGCGCAAGGACCTGATCATCCGCGCCGGACAGAACGTCTACCCGGCGGAGATCGAGCGGGCGCTGCGCGCCCATCCCGCGGTGCTCGACGCGGCGGTCGTCGGCATCCCGGACCCCGACTACGGCGAGGTCCCGCTCGCGTACGCCGTGGCCGCGCGGGGGACGCAGCCGGCCGAACTGATGAGCCACCTGGCCGGGCAGCTGGCCCCGTACAAGCGGCCGCGCCGCATCGAACTCATCGACGAGGTACCGCGCAACCCCGCCGGAAAGATCCTCAAGAAGCTCCTGCGGGCCTGACCGACGGCCGCCCGCGACATCCCGCCACCCGCCGCCCGCCACCCGGCGGCATCGTGCCCCACCGGAAGGAAACAGATGGACAGGCCACTCGGGGTCGACATCCGCTACACCTCGGAGCAGACCCTCAAGGTCTCCGACGACATCGAGCTGTACTACGAGCTGCAGGGCGACGAGGGACCGCACATCACGCTCGTCAACAACTTCTTCATCATCGCCCCGATCTGGCGCAACTACACCGCCCGACTGGCCACGCGCAACCGGGTCCTCACCTACGACCTGCGCAACCAGGGTGCCTCGTCGCTGAAGGCCGACCTCGACTGGGACGACCACGTCAGTGACCTGCTCGCGCTGCTGGACGGCCTCGGCGTCGAGAAGACGTACCTGGTCGGCACCTCCACCTCGGCGTTCATCTGCCGGGACTTCGCCGTCAGGTACCCCGAGCGGGTCTCCGGCCTGATCATGGTGGGCCCCTCGTGCACCCCGTCGGACGGCCTCAAGCGCCGCGCCACCGAGCGGGCCTGCATCAACTCCCTCGCCAACGGCGGCACCACGGCCCTGTGGGACCACCTGTACTCGGTCGTCTTCGCCGAGGACGCCATGCGCGAGATGGGCGCGGCCGGCTATCTCGGGCTGCGGGAGGCGTTCACCGCCGTCCACCCCGCGGAGCCGATGCTCGCCAACCTCAAGGCGGCCCTCCAGGCGGCCGACGGCCCCGAGCTGCTCTCCCGGATCAAGGTGCCCACACTGCTGCTCCTCGGCGACCAGGACCCCCTGTGGGAGGAGGACAACGCCGCGGAGGCCGGACGCCTCATCGAGGACTCCGCCACCGTCTGGCTGCGCGGCGTGGGGCACCTGCCGTACATGGAGGACGGCGACGGCTTCCAGGCCGCGATCCAGGACTTCCTCGACGGGCTCGCCCGGCGCGACGCCGAGGTCGCTCCCCAGTCCGGGGCGACGACGGCGTCCCGGGCCGGCGCCGAGGACGGTACGGACCCGGTGGTCGCGAAGCTCTGCGAGCTGCTGCGGGTCGTCGTCGCCGACCGCACCGACCTGCCCGGGAAGGGCCTGGCGGACACCCCGCTGTCCGCCATCGGCCTGGAGTCCTGGGCCTTCACCCAGCTCCTCGGACACATCGAGGAGACCTTCGGCATCGAGTGGGACATGGACGTGCCCACCGAGGTCTTCGACAGCCTCGCCACCATCGCCGACCACCTGCACAAGCACCACGACGCCGCCGTGACCGCGGCGGTCTCCAAGGGGGAGAACCAGTGACGGCCTCGACCACCACCCAGCACTTCGTCACCGGGGCCACCGGCTTCGTCGGCGGCGCCATCGCGCTGGAACTGCTCGCCCGCACCGATGTCGACGTCGTCTGCCTCGTCCGCGGCGAGGACGACCGGGCCGCGACCGAGCGCCTGCACGAGGCCCTGGTCCACGCCGCCGAGGTCTACGACATGGAGGACCTCGTGCCCTCCGTGCGCGAGCGCACCCGAGCGGTGGCCGGGGACATGACCGACGTCGACGTGGCCGCGACCGCCGAGCGGATCGGCACCGTCGAGGCGGTCTGGCACGTGGCCGCCTCGCTGAAGTACGAGGACCGGCACGCCGACGAGATCCAGCTGATGAACGTGACGGGCGTGCACAACGTCCTCGCCCTCGCGAAGGCCCTCGGCGAGCCGGTGTTCAACCAGGTGAGCACCGCCTACGTGGCGGGCAGGCGCACCGGCACGCAGACGGAGTCCTTCCCCGAGGACACCGCCTGGGCCAACAACGTCTACGAGGCGACCAAGACCGTCGGCGAGCAGGCCGTGCGGGACTCCGGACTGCCGTGGCGCATCCTGCGGCCCTCCATCGTGATCGGCCACAGCGTGACCCGGGCCGCCACCAGCTTCACCGGCATGTACGGGTTCGTGTCCTCCGTGCTGCGCTTCAAGCGCTCCGTGGAGGCCGAGCTGGGCAACCTGCTGAGCCACCGCCGCGTCCCGATCATCTCCGACCCGGGCATCGAGTGCGACCTCGTCCCGGTCGATTTCGTGGCCCGCAACGCGGTGCGGATCGGCATCTCCGGCGAGCTGGGCCGGATCTACCACCTGAACAACTCCGCCTCCCCCGAGGTCGGCCATGTGATCGAGGAGGTCTTCGACCTGGCGGGGCTGCGCCGGCCGCAGTTCGTGAACAGCCAGGGCATGCTGACGGCCGTCGACAAGAAGCTCGACGACGGCATCCAGTTCTACGCCTCGTACATGATCAACGGTAAGCACTTCGACCAGACGAACACCGCCGGTGTGTGCGGCGCCGGGGCGTCCGCGTTCCCCATGGAGCGCGACGTGATCCGCGACTTCGTCCAGTGGTACCTGGACCGCATCCGGCAGGACGGCCGGGGCTCCGCCCCCAAGCGCGCCGACTTCGCCTACAAGAAGGCCCGCACCCCGCAGCCCGTCGGCTGACGAGAGCCCGCGCAGCCGCCCGCACCCGCCGTACCAGACGTCCATGCCCTGAAAGGAGACCCAACGGTGCCGGTCCCCGCAGATCTGCCGAAACCCGGAAAGCTGTTCTCGCTGGGACTGATGACCCAGCAGGCGGCGCTCCGCCACCCCGACTCGCTGTTCTACCTGGACAAGCCGTTCGACCTGGCGCCGGAGCTGGGCATGCGGCCCACCTACGCGCAGGTCGCGGACCTCGTCGAGGACACCGCCGCACGGCTGTACGCCCTCGGGGTGCGCGCCGGTGACGTGGTGGGCGTCTACAAGACCCACAACGCCGATCTCCTCTTCCTCGCCTGCGCGCTGGCACGGATCGGCGCGGTGCCGGCCATGCTCGCCCCGTTCCTGGAGTGGGAGACCGTGACGATCATGATGGACCGGCTGCGGCCGGCCCACTTCGTCACCGATGCGGCCAAGATCGCCGTGTCCGGGGAGCACGGCGACCGCCTGCGCGTCATCGTGCCGTCCACGGTGCTGACGCACGGCCGGGCCGCCGGGCTGCCCTCGCTGGAGGACGCCCCGGCGGACCGGCGCCCCCCGTACCACGACCTCCCCGCCGACGACCCCGCGCTGATCACGCACACCTCCGGCACCACCGGCGTGCCGAAGATGGTCGCGGCGGCACGGCGCGGCACCCAGCTGCCCATCAACATGCAGGCGCGGCTCGCACGCTGGCTGCGCTACAGCGAGACGTACGCGATGTGCATCTCCTTCGTGCACTCGCGCACCTACGCGGCCCTGGCCACCGCCCTGGAACTGGGCATCAACATCGCCGCCCTCACGGACGCGGACGTGGACAACGTCCGCAAGATCTTCCTGGAGTGCAGGCCGGGCGGTGTCGAAGCGCACCCGAACATGTACACCCACTGGGAGGAGCTCGCGGACGACCCGGACGGCCCGCTGGAGAGCGTGCGCATCTTCATGAGCACGTTCGACGCCATCCACCCGCGCAGCATCCGCGTCATGCTGGGTGCCAGCAGGCGGCGCTGGCCGATCTTCCTGCAGTCCTACGGCCAGACGGAGACCGGCCCGGTCACCATGCGCCTGTACACGCGCCGCAACATCCGCCGCGCCGACGGCCGTTGTGTGGGCCATCCCTTCATCGGCATGACGAAGGCCCGCATCAGGCCCCGGCCGGGCGTCGACGACGGCACCCGGCACGGCTTCATCGAGGCCACCTCCACCGGCCTGGGCATCACCTACGTGGGCCAGCAGGAGCTGTACGACGAACGGCGCGACGGCGACTGGTGGAACCTCCAGGACATCGGCTACAAGTCGCGCTGGGGCTGCCTGCACCTGCTGGACCGCGAGTTCGACCAGACGCCCGAACTGGCCAGCATGCTGGCGGCCGAGGACACCATCCTCGACCAGCTCCCCACGCTCACCGAGGCGGTCTTCGTCAGCCTGCCCGGCGGCATCCAGCCGGTGGTCTGCACCCGCCGCGACAAGCCCCTCGACCGCACCGCCTGGGCGGCCGCGGTCGCCGGTCTGCCCCAGGTCGCGGACCCCGTGCACATCGCCTGGGACGAGATGCCGCACACGGCCACCTGGAAGGTGAAGCGCAACGTGCTCGCCGAACGCCTGGCGGACGGCACCATCCCGACTCTGGACGAGGTGAAGCCACTCATATGACCGGCAACGCAGCGGGTGACCGGCCCGACGAGTGGGTGACGGACGGAGGCATCCGCGTCGAGCGGCGCCGGACCGCGCTCGACGCGGAGACCGCCGCGCACCGGCTCGAGACCGCGCTCGACCAGCGCCGCGGAGCGCTGTTCACCTCGGACTACGAGTACCCGGGCCGCTACCGGCGGCACGGCGTCGGCTACACCGACCCGGCGGTCGAGATCGTGCTGCGCGGTCTCGGCCGTGTGGAGGTCCGCGCGCTGAACGCGCGCGGCGAGGTGCTGCTGCCCGTGCTGTGGCGCGCCGCGGAGAAGTCGCTGGACGGCGTGGTGCGCCTCGGCGACGGCACCGGTACGGGCTTCACGGGGACCATCGGCGACGCGCCGGGCCAGGAACTCCTCAGCGAGGAGGACCGGACCCGGCGCCGCAACGCCTTCGACTTCCTGCGCGCCGTGCAGGACCTGTTCGCCGGGCCCCCGGACCCCTGTCTCGGCCTGTACGGCGCCTTCGGCTACGACCTGGTGCTGGCCTTCGATCCGGTCCCGCTGCGGCAGCGGCGCGACGGGCACGACCGCGACATGGTCGTGCACATCCCGGACTCGGTGACCGTCCTCGACCACGCGGCCGGCACGGCCTTCCGCTACGACTACGAGTTCGAGGTCGAGGGCGCCCGCACGGCCGGTCTCGACCGGAGCACCCCGCCGGCCCCCTTCACCGGCCCCGCGCCGGGGCCCGCGGGCTCCGACCACGAGCCCGGGGAGTACGCCGAGCTGGTGCGCACCGCCCAGGAGCGGTTCCGGGTGGGCGACCTGTTCGAGGTGGTGCCCAGCCGTACCTTCCGGCGCCCCTGCCGCACCGCCCCGTCGGAGCTGTTCCGCACCCTGCGCGGGCGCAACCCCTCGCCGTACCAGATGCTGATGAACCTCGGTGAGGGGGAGTTCCTCGTGGGCACCTCGCCGGAGATGTTCGTCCGGGTGCACCCCCGGGAGGGCGCGGACGGCAGGCGCTGGCGCGTCGAGTCCTGCCCCATCAGCGGGACCGCGGCGCGCGGGCGGGACGCGCTCGAGGACGCGGAGCGGATCAGGGCTCTGCTCGGCTCGCAGAAGGAGGAGTCCGAGCTGACCATGTGCACCGACGTCGACCGCAACGACAAGGCCCGCGTCTGCGAGCCGGGCAGCGTGCGCATCGTCGGCCGCCGTCAGCTGGAGATGTACTCCACGCTGATCCACACCGTGGACCACGTCGAGGGAACCCTGCAGCCGGACCGGGACGCGCTGGACGCGTTCCTGACGCACATGTGGGCGGTCACCGTCACCGGCGCGCCCAAGCGGGCCGCGATCGCCTTCATCGAGGAGCACGAGCGCTCCCCGCGCCGCTGGTACGGCGGGGCGTTCGGCCGCATCGGCTTCGACGGCACGCTGGACACCGGGCTGACCATCCGGACCGTGCAGATCCGCGACGGGGAGGCGGTGGTGCGCACCGGAGCCACCCTTCTGCACGACTCGGAACCCGCGGCCGAGGAGAGCGAGACCGAGCTGAAGGCGCTCGCTCCGCTGGACGCGCTGGAACGGTCGGCCCCGAAGACCGGCCGGGCGGAAAGCCTTCGCCGTCCGACGGCCCCGCCCCCGCTCCCGGCGCCGGCGCCGGCGCGGGCGGACGTGCGCGTGCTGCTCGTCGACCACCAGGACTCCTTCGTCCACACGCTGGCGTCCTACTTCCGGCACGCCGGTGCCCAGGTCTCGACCTACCGCAGCGGCTTCGACGCGGACCTGGTGGACGCCCTCGACCCCGATCTGCTGGTCCTGTCCCCGGGGCCCGGCCGGCCCGCGGACTTCGGCACCGCGCGCACGCTGCGGCTGGCGGAGGAGCGGCACATCCCGGTGTTCGGCGTCTGCCTCGGACTGCAGGCCGTCGTCGAGTACCTGGGCGGGCGGCTGGACGTGCTGGACCGCCCGTTCCACGGCAAGCCGTCGACGGTGTCCGTGCTCGGCGACGGCGGCACCGTGCTGGCCGGACTGCCCGAGCGGATCACGGTCGGCCGCTACCACTCCCTGTACGCCGACCGGGCGTCGCTGCCGGCGGACCTGCGCGTCACGGCGGAGACCGCCGACGGCGTGGTGATGGCCGTCGAGCACCGCACCAGGCCGCTGGCGGCCGTGCAGTTCCACCCCGAGTCGCTGATGACCCAGTTCGACGACCACGGCCTCGCCGTGATCCGCAACGTGGTGGCCGGGCTCGCCCGGCGGCCCGGGCCCGACCGCGTGTGACCGGCCGACACGAGCCGAGGAAGAAGAGAGGCAACCCCACGATGGCGGCAACAGGTACCGACGTCCAGCGGCTCTGGACGGCGCCCGGCGAACTCGCCGACGACAACCGGCGCGAGTTCACGGCGATGCTCCGCTACTGCGTCACCGAGGCCAGCAGCCACCGGCTGCTGCTCGCGGACGTGCCCCGGGTCGAGTTCTCGGCCGCCGACCCCGAGCGGGCCGACCGGATCGAGCGGATGATCGGGGAGGCGTACCGGCGGTTCGGGGGCCCGGTCAAGCGCCGCAGCAGCAGCAAGCTGGACCAGTGGGACCTGCCCGCGACGCCGGCCGGCGGCACGGGGGAGGAGGAGGGCCGTATCGGACCGGGGCTGTACGTCGGTGGTCCGAAGACCGCCCGGCTGGTCCGGGCCCTGGACCGGCTCTTCGGCGAGCTGGCCGCCCGGCTGGGCGCCGACGAGTACACCGTGCCCGCGATGGTCCCGTGGTCCACCCTGGAGAAGGCCGACTACACCCACAACTTCCCGCAGCACGTGACCGCGACGTCGGTGGTGCGCCCGGACCTGGACGCCCTGGACCGGTTCTCCGCCGCCAAGGACCGGCAGGCGCGGGAGGCGGAACTGGAGATGTCCCCCGTCGTGCTCGCCCCGGCCGTGTGCGTGAGCCTGTTCGAGCGGTTCGGCGGCACCCGGCTGGCCGAGCCGCTCACGCTCACGGCGACGGGGCGGTGCAGCCGGTACGAGGGACAGACCGACACCTCGCCGACCCGCCTGTGGTCGTTCAGCATGCGCGAGATCGTCTTCCTCGGCGACCGGCCCTCCGCCCGCGCGTTCCGCGAGGCCGTGATCGAGGAGCTGATCCGGCTGGCCACCGAACTGGCGCTGCCCTGCCGGGTCGCGCCCGCCGGTGATCCGTTCTTCACCAAGGAGCGTCCGGAGCTGGCCAACTTCCAGGCGGCCATGGACGTCAAGTACGAACTGGTGGGGCGCATGGCGCACAGCGGCTCGGCCGTCGCGGTCGCCTCGCTCAACTACCACAACCAGCACTTCGGCAAGGGCTTCGAGATCGGTTTCGGTGACCAGCCGGCCTTCTCCGTCTGCCTGGGCTTCGGCCTGGAGCGCTGGGCCGAGTGGCTGTCGGGCTACCTGGACGACGACCCGGCCACCTGGCCCGCGCTGCTGCGCGACCGGTGCTGAACACCCTCGACGGGGCGTGGGTGGAACGGCTGGTGCTCGGCCTGCGCCCCGTCGTCGAGGAACACGGCCTCGCTCTCGGCGTGGCCAGGGCCGGCGATCCGGACGCCGTACCGGCCGGGCCCGGCGAGGAACGCCTCCTGCGGGACATGCTCCCCGTGCGGCGCCGGGAGTTCACCGCCGGACGGTGCGCGGCGCGCCGTGCGCTGGTCCGTGCGGATCTCCCGGCCGGAGAGATCCTGAGCGAGGGCCGGCGGCCGGGCATGCCGCCGGGCAGCGTCGGCTCGATCACCCACAGCGCGGACACGGCCGTCGCCGTCGTCGCCCCCCGGCGGCGGTACCGGGCCCTGGGCATCGACCTGGAGCTGCACCCCCTGCCCGGGGAGGCGGCCCGCCTGGTGCTGTCCGCGGACGAACGCGCCTGGCTGAACGACACCGCGGGAGACGCCGGCGAGGCCGAGTGGCGGCTGCTGACCGCCTTTTCGGCGAAGGAGGCCGCCTTCAAGGCGTTCTCCTCGCTGCTGGCGCCGACGCAGGCGCCCACGATGCTGCGGGGAGTCGCCCTCCGGCCCGTGCCGGACGGCTTCCGCGCCCGGCCGCGGCGCCTGCCCGGCCCCGTGCTCCACGTCACGGTCCGCCCGGTGGGCCCCGGCGTCCTCACCTGGACCGCCGCACCACATGTGCTCTGACACCGGCCTGCCCCGCCCGGGCGCACCCGACGGCGCCGGGGTACGGCCGGGTCCCGCGGGTCCTCCCGGGACCGTCGGCAGTCGCCTGCCCGCTCGGGCCCGGGAGGTCCCACGGGGCGGTGAACCGCCGACGGCGCGGGGCGCAGGCCGCAGGTGCCTGGGACCGGGCGGGCGCGGTTGGCACTTCGGCGGGCGCCGGGGTTACGCGGGCCGGTGCCGCGGTTCCTCCCCGGGGCCGTCGGCCCGCCCAGCCCCGCCTGCGCGGGTTCCGGCGGCCCGCGGGCCGGTTCGGGCCCGGGACGTCGCGCGGGGCGGTGGGCCGCCGTCGGCGCGGGACGCGCGGACGACGCGCCTCGCGGGGCTGCCGGTGGCGCGGGGCGCACCACCGACGCGCAGGTGCCCGGCGCCTCGGCGGGCGGGGTCGGCTTCGCCCGGGTGCCGGCCGGTGCCCTCGGCGTCCCCCGGGTCAGGCGGAACGCTGATGCCAGGCGTTCTGGAAGTTCCGCCGGGCCCTGAACAGCCGCGAGCGGACGGTGCCGACGGGCAGCTCCAGGATCGTGGCCATCTCCTGTTCGTCCATGCCGTAGTAGGCGCGCAGGGTGAGCACTTCCCGGTGGTAGTCGGGCAGCCGGCCCAGTACGTCGGAGACGTCGATGGAGACGAACGGGTCGGCGCCGTGGGGCGCCTCCGAGAGCTCGTCGGTCGTGCGCCGGCCGATCCGCTTGGCGGTGCGCACGGCCTCTCGTGTGGTGACCGCCCTGACCCAGCTGTAGAAGGCCGAGGGCTCCCGCAGACCGCGGATCCCCCGGTAGATCGCCAGGAGTGCCTCCTGGGCGGCGTCGGCGCTGTGCGCCTGGGCGAGAGGCAGACAGAGCCTCCTGACGAACGGGGTGATGTGGAGGAGCAGGTCCTCCATGGCCCGCTCGTCCCCGTTCTGCGCGCGCTTCAGCAGAATGGTGACATCGCTGACGACCTGATCGTTCTGGTGACTCACTTCGAGCATCCCCCTGGATTTCGGTGCGGCACTGCAGATTTCTGGCATGCGGACGGCAGCCGCCGGCGAGACACGGTTTTCAGCCGGAAAGCAGACACGGCTTGGTACCGGAAAGGGACGGGCATCCAAGTGCCCGACCAGGCATGACACGAAAGCACGCGAAATGCGGGGCATCTCGTGGCTGATTCGCGCAATGACTCACAGCGGGAGGGTCAACCGCCCGTGACGATCCCGAGAGCGGACGGCGACTTCACGCCCGCGGCCCGAGGCTCACTCGATGCAGCGACGATTCACGTTCTACCCCCGTAATACGCATCGTCAGATAGGGACCGCGGCGCCGAGGAGGCATGAAAAGGTCCTCGGCAAGATCCTTGGTCCTGACATCAGCCTAGGGAGCCGCACCCTTCGGCGTCGCCCTTTCGCTCTGCGAAAACAAGTCATGGCAGATCCACGCCAGCCGATCAATAGGCCCCGTTCGGTCCCTGTATATCCTGTTCGACCATGCGCCCCTCGGCCGGGCGCCTGTCCTGGATGGACCAACTCCCTTATGTCCGACAGTATTTGAGCGACCAGGCCGGCCCGGGGCCCTCTCCTCCGTGCGCACCGGACGCGGCGCGCTCACTCACCGTGACATGTATCTCACTTGCCGGTCACCGGCCGCCGGTGGTCGCACTGACTGCAAGGCTCATGTCAAATTAAGCACTTGAGCAGCCATCAACTCAGCTGTGACGCGTCTAGGGGGCAAGCGTGGCGAGGGGTGGGGATACCGCCGTCAGGAGCGGGATGTCAGAGGCCTCCAAGCTCATCGTCTATCTCGAGCTGCTCGCCCGGGGTGAGGTCGAATCGGCCGTCCTCGCCCGCGAGCTGGGGATATCCGAGCAGGAGGCCGAACACGCCTGGTCCGCTCTGGAGGAGCTCGGCCTGATCGGGCGGAACGAGCGGGAGAGTGACCAGATCGTCCCGGTCTCACCGGAGGCGGCCCTGCTGCGCGTACTGCGCCGGCAGCGAACCCTCGTCGAGAAGCGGGTCCAGGAGTTCCAGCGCCTGGAGGAGGCCGTCGCCTCCTTGGTCGACGTGTACATCCCCGCGGTCGCGGCGGAACGGTCGGAGGTCCAGGTCAACATCGTCTCGGGCCGCAACGAACTGCTCCAGGCCCTCAACGACCTCTCCGTCAGCGCCCAGGAGGTCGTGTCCTTCGTGTACTCCGGGCCGATGCCCCCGCTGCTCGAACTCCGCCGGACGCTCAGCCTCGACCGGCACCTCATCGAGCGCGGCATCACCGTCCGACGCCTCCACCTCCAGCGGCACTTCGCCGCACCGGACGCCGCCGCCTACTTCGAGACCCTCGCCGATATGGGTGTCGAACTGCGACTGGCCCCGCTGGTGCCCATGGACATGTTCATCGCGGACACCAGCCTGGCACTCCTCCCGCTGGACCCCGAGGACCCCGACGAGGGCATGACCGTGCTGCGCGGAGCCCGGCTGGTCCGCTCGTTCGCGGCCATGTTCGAGCACATCTGGCAGGGTGCGACGCCGTACGCCGCCGGCCGGCCGGACAAGGACGGCGTCCGGCTGACCGACGAACAGACCGCCATCGTCCGCATGCTGGCGGAAGGTGTGAAGGACGAGAAGATCGCCCGCAATCTCGGCGTCTCCCCGCGCACCATCAGCCGCTATATCGCGGAGTTCATGCAGCGCCTCGGAGTGACCAGCCGTTTCGCGGCAGGAGCCCGCGCCGCACAACTGGGCCTGCTCGACCCGGAGCCGCCGAGCGCCGAGCGGTACGGCGGCTACTGGACGGCGGAAACGCCTGAGGGAAACCGTGTGTGACCCACCCCACCCGTCACCCGGTCGCGCCATCCAGTAAGTTACCGCTCGGTAATTCCTGATAAAAGGATCGCAGAAAGGAGCAGGAGCCGATGCAGATCGCCGCGACAGTGGTCTCACTGGTTGTCAGCGTGGCCGGTGTCGCGCTGTTGACCCGCGCCGCGATGTATGTTTACCGGTTCGTCGCGCTGGGGCAGCCGGTGCCCGCCGGATCCCGCACGAACGACCCCGGCCGCCGATCGGCCACGCTGGTCAGGGAGTTTCTCGGGCACACCCGGATGACGCAGTGGCGCCTGATCGGTTTCGCCCACTGGTTCGTCGCGATCGGCTTCTACACCCTGCTGCTCAGCCTGGTGTCGGCGTACGGGGAACTGTTCGACGCGCACTTCACGCTGCCGATCGTCGGACACTGGGTGGTCTACGAGGTCTACACCGAGGTGCTGGGCCTGCTGCTGGTCCTGGGCTGCGGCACCCTGCTGGCGGTCCGGCTGCTGAGCCGGCCGACGAAGCCGGGCCGCAAGTCGCGGTTCGCGGGCTCCACCGCCTGGCAGGGCTACTACGTCTCGTGCACCATCGTCGGCATCGGCGTGTGCATCGTGATGCTGCGCGCCCTCGACGGTGCTCTCCACCCCTCCGGCTACGACGTCAACCACCTGGTCTCGCACCCGATCTCCCTGGCCCTGAAGGGGCTGGGCACGGGCACGCTGGAGAACCTGATCTACCTGTTCGCCGGCCTGAAGGTCACGGTCTCGCTGGCATGGGCGTGCGTCATCGGTCTCAACCCCAGCATGGGTGTGGCCTGGCACCGCTTCCTGGGTTTCCCGAACATCTGGTTCAAGCGCAACGCGGACGGCTCCACCGCACTCGGCCCGCTGCTGCCGATGACGTCGGGCGGGAAGCCGATCGATTTCACCGATCCGGGTGAGG
>NZ_JBEZBT010000014.1:142490-149444 GCF_040647235.1 Streptomyces sp. NPDC042638 | reverse complement strand
GCAGACCGCCGCCGGCCGGGCCACCGCCGTTCTGCCGCCGGGCCGCAGCGGCACCCGCGGCGGCCTGCGCCGCGGCGGGACCACCGGTCGAGGGCGCGCCGGGCTTGCCCGGAGCGGGCTTCTTGCCGCCCTGGGCGACGTCCACGGGCAGCATGACCAGCGCGGTCGTACCGCCGGAGTCGGACGGGCGCAGCTGGATGCGGATGCCGTGGCGCTGGGACAGCCGGCCGACCACGAAGAGGCCCATGCGCCGGGAGACGGAGACGTCCACGGTGGGCGGCGAGGCGAGCCGCTCGTTGATCGCCGCGAGGTCCTCGGGGGAGAGGCCGATACCGGTGTCGTGGATCTCGATCAGCACGCGGCCGTCGGGCAGGGCGTGACCGGTGACCTTGACCTTGGTCTGCGGCGAGGAGAACGAGGTCGCGTTCTCCAGCAGCTCGGCGAGCAGGTGCACGAGGTCGTTGACGACCCGGCCGGCCACTTCGGTGGTGGGCACGGACGCCAGCTCGATGCGCTCGTACTGCTCCACCTCGGACGCGGCGGCGCGCAGGACGTCGACCAGCGGGACCGGGCGGGTCCAGCGGCGGCCGGGCTCCTCACCGGCGAGGACGAGGAGGTTCTCACCGTTACGGCGCATACGGGTCGCGAGGTGGTCGAGCTTGAACAGCGAGGACAGCTGGTCCGGGTCGGCCTCGCGGGACTCCAGCTCGGAGATCAGCGACAGCTGGCGCTGGATCAGGCCCTGGGAGCGGCGCGAGAGGTTGGTGAACATCGCGTTGACGTTGCCCCGCAGCAGGGCCTGCTCGGCGGCGAGGCGGACCGCCTCGCGGTGCACGTCGTCGAAGGCCGTGGCCACCTGGCCGATCTCGTCCCGGGAGTGCACACCGACGGACTCCACGGAGGTGTCGACGTCCTGCGGGTCGGACTCGGAGAGCTGCTTGACCAGCTCGGGCAGGCGGTCCTGGGCGACCCTGGTCGCGGTCTCCTGGAGCCGGCGCAGCGAGCGGATCATGGACCGGGCGACGACGAACGCGCCGACCAGCGAGACACCGAGCACGAGCAGGATCAGCGCACCGGAGATGATGGCGTCACGCTGGGTGGCGCTCTTCAGCTCGCGCGCCTTCTGCTCCATCTCCTCCAGGAGCGTGTGCTCGATCTTCTTCATCTGGTCGATCTTGGTGGAGCTGTCGTCCACCCAGTCCTTGTACGACCGCGTCGGCTGCTGCTGCAGGCCGTCCGGGGACTCGAAGGAGCGCTTGGCGTAGGTGTCGGCGGACTCGATCGTCGGGTTGCCCTCGTCGATCGGCTTGAGGAGTTCCTCGGCGTTGTGGTCCGCGTAGATCTTCCGGAAGATCGCCAGCTCGGAGCCTTCGCTCTCGTACGCCGACTGGCCGTAGAGGCGGTCGTTCTCGGAGAGGTCGCCCTTGACGTCGGTGGTCGCGGGCAGCGCGGCCGCGATGACGGCGCGCTGCACGGAGGCGTACTCCTTGGCGGTGGAGAAGGCCGCCAGGGCGCGGGTACGGGAGATCATCTCCGGGTTGCTGGACGCCTCGGCCATGTCCTGGGAGAGGCCGATCAGCTGGCTGATGAGCCGGTGGTAGGACTCGACCGTCTGGGTCGAGTTGTCCTTGGACGTGTACGCCTTCTGACGGATCCGGGACAGGTCGTCCAGCTGGTTGGCCAGGCCGACGAGCGCGTCGCGGACGCCCTGGAGGTTGCCCTCCTTGCTCGCCGCGTCGATCTGCTCGGAGGAGTCGAGGAAGTTGTCGCGGGCCCGGTCGGTCTTCTGCTGGTAGGCCTTGACCTGGTAGTCGTTCGTCTTCAGTCCGCCGTGCGCCAGCGGGCCGGCGGACTGGTCGCGCTCGTCCTGGAGCGCCATGGCCAGCTCGGTGGCCTGCTTGGTCATCTCCGTCAGCAGCTTCATGTTGTCGAGCTGCTGGATGTCGTCCATGTTCTGGTTGATACGCAGCGCGCCCAGCGAGGTGGCCGCGACCACGGGCAGCGCGAGCAGCGACACCAGGCGGGTGGAGATACGCCAGTTGCGCAGAGCCAGCCGTGAACCGGCGCCGGCGGAGGCCTGCGCGGGCTTCACCGCCGGGGCGGGGCTGCCCGAGGGTGCGGCCGTCGTGGACGCCGACGAGGCCGGCGCACCGGGGCGGCCGCCGCGCTCACCGCCGTCCCCGGCCGGGCCCGGGTTCTGGGCGTGCTGGGGCGAGGAGCTGCCTTTCATCGGGCCAGTCCCGTCGTGCGGCTCCGGCTCCGCCGAAGCGCTGCCATCCCTCTTGAAACGTCCCTGCACTAGCGTCGCAACCTCTGGACCAGGCGCCCCTCCGCGCGAACGGAGGGACACGGTGTCGGCGTTTGGAGAGCGCCCTGAATACGCCCCCCGGTGGTCTTGAGTGACCGGCGCTGGTTCCCCCCTACCTCGCCCGCCGCTCGGCGCTGAGTGCGCCCCTGCGCGCCGGCTCGATCCTGCGGCGGTCCGTGGAATTCCAGCACAGTGCAGGATCTCCAACAAGGGCAGTGGGCCGAGCTGTGACCTCCGTGACGGCGAGTGAGTGCCGGATTACCAGGCGTGCAACCTGTTTCGACCAATAACGGGCATACATCTGCGAGTTGCCGCACGGTACCGGGTGTCCCAGTCGCCATGATCAGGAGCGGAATGGTGGCTTCAGAGGGGCAATGTCCGTTTCGCCGGGGCGGATTGTCGGCCGGAATTGACCGCTTTGCCCATGAGTTCGTGAGCAAACTCACATGCGCCTCGTGGGCAGTTGGCGGCTTCGTCGGGGAATCGGATGTTTAGCCTGACGCTTTACGACAGGGACGACTCTGCCAACCCACCCGACCAGAGGGCACAGGACGACAACGGTGAAGACGACGATGATGTTCCGCAACATAGCCAACCCGCGACGCACGACCCTGGCGCACCTCGATGACGCCGGCGAGCTGCACACGCCCGAGCTGCCGGAGCACTCCGTCGACCTGCCCGCCCAGACGGCCAACCCCAGGCGCACCGTCCTCATGGAGATCCCGGTCGGCGCGGGGGCCGCGGCGGGCGAGTGACAGACGGCTGCGCCGGGCGCGGTCGCGAAGGTCCCCGGCGGTCCTTCCGGCCGTGCTCGCGTCTTTCCCGCGAAGCCCGTCCCCGCGGTCGAAAGCCGTCCTCCCGAGCGGCGGCCGTCCTCCCGAGCGGCGGCCGTCCTCCCGAGCGGCGGCCGTCCTCCCGTGCGGCGGCCGTCCTCCCGGGTGGCGCCCGAGGGCGCCCCGCTGCCCCGCTGCCCCATGGACCCGCCCCTGACCTGCGGCGATACCCCCAGAAGCGCATGACGCCGGATGGCTCCGATAACCTGGGACGTCAGTACGCCGGTTCTCAGTGAGGGGCGCAAGCATCCCGTGCGCATCGCCAGGTTCTCCATCGACGGGAACGTAGCCTTCGGCGCGGTCGAGGGCGACAAGCAGGACGAACTCGTCCTCGACATCATCAAGGGCATCCCGTTCGCGGACTACGAGCTGTCCGGTACGAAGGTGCCGCTGAGCAAGGTCCGGCTGCTCCCGCCGGTGCTGCCCAACAAGGTCGTGGCCTTCGGCCGCAACTACGCCGACCACGCGCGCGAGCTGGGCAACGAGGTCCCCGAGGCGCCGTTCGCCTTCTTCAAGCCGTCCACCTCGGTGATCGGCCCCGGCGACGACATCCAGTACCCGCCGTTCTCCGAGGAACTGCACCACGAGGCCGAGCTGGCCGTCGTCATCGGCCGTATGTGCCGCGAGGTGCCGCGCGAGCGGGTCAAGGACGTGATCTTCGGCTACACCTGCGCCAACGACGTCACCGCCCGCGATGTGCAGAAGCGTGAGAAGCAGTGGGCCCGGGCCAAGGGCTTCGACACCTCCTGCCCGCTCGGCCCCTGGGTGGAGACGGATCTCGACCTCGCCCGCGCCAACGACCTGACGGTCCAGCTGACGGTCAACGGCGAACAGCGCCAGCTGGGCCGTACGAGCGAGATGGTCCACCCCATCGAGGACCTGATCGTCAACATCTCCGAGGCCATGACGCTGCTGCCCGGCGACGTCGTCCTCACGGGCACCCCCGCGGGGGTCGGCCCCCTGAACGTCGGCGACGAGGTCGCCGTCACCATCGAAGGCATCGGCACTCTCACCAACAAGGTTGTCAAGCGTGGCTAGCGCACCCGGCTCCCCCGTACGCGTCCGTTTCTGCCCGTCGCCCACCGGTAACCCCCACGTGGGCCTGGTCCGCACCGCCCTGTTCAACTGGGCGTTCGCCCGGCACCACCAGGGCACCCTGGTCTTCCGCATCGAGGACACCGACGCGGCCCGCGACTCGGAGGAGTCGTACAACCAGCTGCTCGACGCGATGCGCTGGCTGGGCTTCGACTGGGACGAGGGCCCCGAGGCCGGCGGCCCGCACGCGCCGTACCGGCAGTCGCAGCGCATGGACATCTACGCCGACGTCGCCCAGAAGCTCCTCGACGCCGGCCACGCCTACCACTGCTACTGCTCCCAGGAGGAGCTGGACGCCCGCCGCGAGGCCGCCCGCGCCGCCGGCAAGCCCTCCGGCTACGACGGCCACTGCCGCGACCTGACCGCCGAGCAGGTCGAGGAGTACAAGGCCCAGGGCCGCACCCCCATCGTCCGCTTCCGGATGCCGGACGAGACGATCACCTTCACCGACCTGGTCCGCGGCGAACTGACCTTCACCCCGGAGAACGTGCCCGACTACGGCATCGTCCGTGCGAACGGCGCCCCGCTGTACACGCTGGTCAACCCGGTCGACGACGCGCTGATGGAGATCACCCACGTACTGCGCGGCGAGGACCTGCTCTCCTCCACCCCGCGCCAGGTCGCGCTCTACAGGGCGCTGACGGAACTGGGCATCGCCAAGCAGACCCCGGCCTTCGGCCACCTGCCGTACGTCATGGGCGAGGGCAACAAGAAGCTCTCCAAGCGTGACCCGCAGGCCTCGCTCAACCTCTACCGGGAGCGGGGCTTCCTGCCCGAGGGCCTGCTCAACTACCTGTCCCTGCTGGGCTGGTCGCTCTCGGCGGACCAGGACATCTTCACGCTCGACGAGATGGTCGCCGCCTTCGACATCACCGACGTGAACCCCAACCCGGCGCGCTTCGACCTGAAGAAGTGCGAGGCGATCAACGCCGACCACATCCGCATGCTGGATGTGAAGGAGTTCGCCGAGCGCTGCCGCCCGTGGCTGCAGCCGCCGTTCGCCCCCTGGGCGCCGGAGGACTTCGACGCGGCGAAGTGGGAGGCGATCGCCCCGCACGCCCAGACCCGCCTGAAGGTCCTGTCCGAGATCACCGAGAACGTGGACTTCCTGTTCCTGCCGGAGCCGGTCTTCGATGAGGCTTCGTGGGCCAAGGCGATGAAGGAGGGCTCCGACGCCCTGCTGCGCACGGCCCGCGAGAAGCTGGAAGCGGCCGACTGGACCTCCGCCGAGTCCCTCAAGGAGGCCGTGCTGGCCGCCGGTGAGGCCCATGGTCTCAAGCTCGGCAAGGCGCAGGCCCCGGTCCGCGTGGCCGTCACCGGCCGCACCGTCGGCCTGCCGCTCTTCGAGTCCCTGGAGGTCCTGGGCAAGGAGAAGACGCTGGCCAGGATCGACGCGGCGCTGGCGAAGCTGAGCGCCTGACCGCCACATGCGTCAGGGGCGGCACCCGGGACTCACCGGGTGCCGCCCCTGACGCGTTGCTCACCGCGCGTCGGCCTCGTCGATCAGACACGCCAGGCCGCCGGCCGTTCGGCGGTACCGTCGGTGGCATGACGATCAGAGCCGTGGTCTGGGACGTTGACGACACCCTCTTCGACTACACGACCGCGGACCGGGAGGGCATGCGTGCCCATCTCCTGGCCGAGGGCCTGCTCCACGCGTACGACGGCGCGGAGCAGGCCCTCGTGCGCTGGCGGGAGATCACCGAGGCCCAGTGGGCCCGCTTCTCCTCCGGCGAGGTGGACTTCCTCACCCAGCGCCGCGACCGCACCCGGGTCTTCCTGGGCCGGGAACTGACCGACGACGAGGCCGACGCCTGGTTCCAGCGCTATCTGGCCCACTACGAGGCCGCCTGGAGCCTCTTCCCGGACGTCCTGCCCGCCCTGGAGGTCCTCGCGGCCAGCCACCGGCACGCGGTGCTCTCCAACTCCAGCATCACGGTCCAGGAGCACAAGCTGCGCACCCTCGGCCTCCTCGACCGCTTCGAGACCGTGCTGTGCGCCGCCGAGCTGGGGGTCTCCAAGCCGGAGGCGGGGGCCTTCCTCGCGGTCTGCGAGGCGCTGGGCCTGCCTCCGCACGAGGTGGCGTACGTCGGCGACCACCCGGAGATCGACGCGCGGGGCGCCGCCGAGGCCGGGATGCTGTCCGTGTGGATCGATCGCGGGACGGCCCGCGCGCGGCCGGCCGCGGAGGTCGTGGCGCACCGGATCTCGACCCTGGCCGAACTCCCGGCGCTCGTCCGCGCGGATACCCGTTTTGGAGCCCCGTCCACCTTCGGGTAATGTTCTTCCTGCGCCGAGGGGAACGGGCCGGAAGGCCGGAGCCCCGAGGAGCGAACTAGAACGAGAACCCCGTAGGGGCTTGAGTTCCAGTGGCCTATGGTGTAATTGGCAGCACGACTGATTCTGGTTCAGTTAGTCTTGGTTCGAGTCCAGGTAGGCCAGCTCGCAGAGCTTATCTGCAAAGCCCCCGTTGTGTAGCGGCCTAGCACGCTGCCCTCTCAAGGCAGTAGCGCCGGTTCGAATCCGGTCGGGGGTACTGATCTCGATCTTGTCGGGATCGCTAGGGCCCCCGTTGTGTAGCGGCCTAGCACGCCGCCCTCTCAAGGCGGTAGCGCCGGTTCGAATCCGGTCGGGGGTACTGACTGGTCTAAACCATCTTTGGTCTATGGTGTAATTGGCAGCACGACTGATTCTGGTTCAGTTAGTCTTGGTTCGAGT